>CAZEGS010000015.1:0-29237 GCA_964512445.1 uncultured Candidatus Bathyarchaeia archaeon | reverse complement strand
CGGAATATAATGTCCGGGCAGATCCAAAAGCCTGTCAGAAAGTCTTCTCAGCTCCTTGGGACATAACAATCACGCCTCTTGATACCTGCGGTTTTGTGAGGCTGAAAGATGAAAAGTATCGGGCGGTACGCGAATGCAAAGATCCTCTCATTCGAGATTTAATGGAGAACTATAAGATCTGGTTGAAACACCGTGGCGGAGACTGGCTGAAAAAATTTGAATCTCAAAGCTCTATTCTGTTTGACACGGTCGCCATCTACCTAGCCTTCTCTGACGACCTTTTAGTGATGGAAGATTTAGGAGTACGTGTTACCGACGATGGCTACACGATTATTGATAGAGAAGCTAGAACCGTACACTGCGCCGTCGAATGGAAAGATCTTTCCGCATACGAAGATTTTATTGTAGAGAGATTAACCCAAAAATCCATATAAGACTCATATACGCCTTAACGTCAATAAGCAAATATGTTTCAACGTCATCTACTAAAGCCTAAGGTTCGATACGCCATCACACCCTCAAACAACGAGAAGCCTACATGATGAAAGAGAAAGTTCAAATAAGCAGACAAACGTTTTATTTTTCTTCAAGCGAGAGATGAGCGGACGCCGGGGTGGCCGAGCGGACAAGGCGCAGGCCTTGAGTGTAACAACCAAGTTAGCCTGTGGCCCCTCGAGGGCCGCATGGGTTCGAATCCCATCCCCGGCGCCATTTGAAGAAACCCGCGTAGCTTCTGAAAACTTTCTTAATTCTCTTTGGTGGTGTAGGAAGGGGGGCCATCGAGATTCAACCATTGATGGTTACAGCAGAGTTCTTAAGCATTTGTCGAGGCATGTAGACATTAACAGCTCAGAGGAAGTCTTAGATTTTGTCGCTAAGAAACAGGTTTCCGAGGCAAGAAAAAATATTCAAAGTTAATCTTAAGTTTAACGAGACCTCACTTTCATAGAGGATCTTGAATTAAAGGTAATTTATCTTCGGATCCTAAGGTATATCAGCACAAGTGCGAGAATAGCCAAAATAATGGCTATCTTAATCAAAAAGCCATTTCGTTCCCAGATTGTTAGTTTCGCATTCAGCCTCAAAAATGGATTTCTAGAATTAAGCATCTTAAATACTTCTTTGGCTTCTTCCTTTGTGAAGAAGCCGCCATCAATAATTATATCTTCGCCTTCCGTTTTTTTAAATTCGTGTCCCTTAAACCAAAAGACCTCCGTAAATTTAGTTCTCAACCAGAGGTCGAATTCTTCCAGAACTATTTTACTCTCCTCTTTCATAAGAAACCCAGCCAAGACTGGAAACTATTTCCTGCGCATCTCAAAGTCTCAACAGTAATATGAGCAGAATTATTGTCAAAATCGACGTGGCCAAAAACGGAATTATATCTCTAAGATCAAACGGTTTTGCTGAGATAGGTCGATGCCTAATTTCTTCAAGGAGCTCTTTGGAAAGACCGTCCTTGGCGATTTTATGCTCTCCTTCACTCTCATGATCCTTTAGAAGCCTCATCTTTAAGGCGATCTCCGCCTCCTCGAATATGCTTGAGAGATGCGTGAGAACCTCAGCCTTCTTATATCTCATCATGTTCGAAAAATCTCTAATTGCTTCATCGTTGAATCTGATCTCATACATCTTAGACAAAAGAATTCTAGAGAGCCTCTTCAATGCGAGCTGAGCGATCTCTTCTGCTTCGGGACCAATAATGCATAGTACAGGATCGTGATAGACTCTCTGAACTTTAACGACGTAATCAAGCATGTATATCGTGTTTCTTCCATTAGATAATATGAAAGCCTTATCCGCCCTTGTCTTTCTTAAAGACGTGTAAATGTCCAAGCGCTGTATACTTTCACTTCTAGCATTAATAAACGGAAGTCTCCTGTATCCTTGTTTCTCATCATCAATGACGCTGCTTATTGAACGAATAACATCTTCTAATGTTAAGACTTGAGTTGAGATCTGAGCAAAAACTTTTCTCGATGACGGTTCAGAAATATTCTTTTGAATCAGAATCTCCATAACTCACTTCCCAGATAGATAAGAAATAAATTGTGAGATTTACGCTTTTCTATCCGCATAGCAAGAAGCCGCTTTTAACACTATTATTTGTATTTAACGCTGAGATAATAGAGTTTAACTATTCCCCTATCAGAGACTAATACTCCAAAGTTCATCATCCCATCCTCCTCACTCCATTGATATACGTCACTCTTGAATTTTTGAACATAATTCTGGATGAAATCTTCAATCGCCAACCTTGTCTGATTCCACTGCTCCTCACTTAAATAAGAGATGTTATCGACTTGTATCCAGATATCCCCACTTAATTTTGTAGGCTTAACCACACTGCAATTGTTTTCTTCAAATAACGCCAAGATTTTTTGAAGTCTCGCTTCTGCTCCCGTAACTTTAGTGGGAGCTCCAGTCAATGCATAGTAGGCATCAGCCGCATCGGTTCCTGTAGCAACCTTCGTCCCAGTAGCAGCATCAATAATTCCAATGAAAGCCATCTTCGTTATAACGGCATTCGCAATCTCCGCCTCGATATAGACTGGAATGAAGTAATAAAGCTGATTGCCAATCGAATATAGCAGAATATTACCGAATCTTCTGCTTGTCAGCAGTGTGAGCTGGGTACGCACATAATCATCCGTCTCGAAAGCTTGCAACGCAGCTGAGGGGCCTATGAATTGCATAGTGGCATTCGGAACCTTATACAGTTCTATCCGATTTAATTGCGAGCCGCCATATGCTATGTAAAGACCAGCTAGGTTTCTTCCAGGCGACGCTTGGAATTCTACAAGTTGTAATCCGACAAAGTATGTCTTGTCCTCAACGGTCATTAAAACGTATAAAACTTCGGTTGCTCCCGGCCTCTCATAAAACTCGGAGCCCGACCTCCAAATGAATGGGTCACCGACATGATAAAGGAAATCGACATCAAGCTGGCCGGGAGAATCATGCATGCCAAGCAGAGCCTCGGGATAGCGTAGCTGAGGAATCAGCCACTCCGGCGGATCCTTCCAATTCGAGTAATATTTCCTATAGAAATCAACTAGGAAACCATCCGGCTTGCCTACGATGTATCCATGCATGCTTCCATCTTCAACATCTACAAGAACTACACCGAAGAATCTTAAGTATGGACTTGCAGAGAAACCTGAATGAATAGGATAATCAACGTAGACTTGAACAGCATAGTATATTCTATTTCCATCACTTACTAAGTATGCATCAGGATCAACCTTCAATCCATAAATCAATATGTCCTTAACTCTCTGGAATACATCCCGGTTATAAAGCATATTTATGCTCTCCTGTGGAGGCATCAGGGCGAAACCGATCTGCCCCTCAAACAGAAACCAAAGAATTCTCTGCCATCCTGACAAAACATAATCAGGCTTTCCAGAATATGAAACATTACCGATCTCATTGAAGCCTTTCACGTTGGTGTAAACATTAGTTGTGAAGCCCTCACCATAATATATCAACGGTTCTCTTTTAACGCCGAAAGCTTCAGTTACGGGAACAAACTCTCCACTATGACTATCTATCACAATAATCTTAGATGTATGAGTATATATCAGATGAGTGCTTATCCAGTCCCGACTTGGATATTCCAGCGTTGTTGGGGCTGCCCAATATTCGCGGCCGCCTATATAGATTATATCTGCGCCGCTTAGCTTCATCCAATTGACGCCTATCTGATTCTTCATCTTTGTAAGAGCGGCGGTCTGATCCCACTGCCGAACAAGAGACAAGATCTTCGTAACATTGCCTGTGGGAACTTCTGAAATCAAGCGACGCTTAATTCCCTCTATTCCAGCAGCCCAGCGAGTTACAGCTATCTGCTTCTCAGTCAGGGGTTTCCATTCATACTCTATCCAGTTGTTGTTCCAATTCACCCTATAAAATGCGATGATAGCTACATTTATGAGGAGAATCGCGATGAGGAGAAGCGTGATCATCATAAATATCATTCTTCTACGTTTCGCAAAAGAGATGTTTTCTTCGAATCTTGCAACATGGAAATAAATTGATGCCAAAGAGAAGATGGCGAGGAGGACTAGACATATAAGATACTCGAAGGGGGTTGTAATATCCATTCGCCAGTAAGGCGCCCCTAAAATTATGCCTACGTCGATACATGTCAGAATGATAAATAGATCTCTCACCCATACATTCCGTTCTTCCATGATAAAATGTCTAACAAGCCTCGCAGCCATTCTTACAACTACAACGGCAAGTATAGATGCCGAGACAAAATAGACGAGACGATACTGAACTTCTAAAGTAGGCATTAAATTTATCAGTTCAGAGCTAGAGGCTGGAATAATAGGTAAAGAAAAGATTCTAGGAACCGTCGCCCAGTCACCGACTCCAGCTAGCTCCATACAGAAAACAGGAGTAACCCTTCCCAAAAATGGAATACCGTTTAAAGAAACAAAGACCGAGAATGCTGCTGTCCACTTTAGGAGCTGCCAGAGAGCCCACAGGACCATTCTGGTTTTAGGCGAAAGACTAATAGAAGGTTCTTCGTAAACCTCTGACGTCACCGTGCTGATTAGCCTGAAAGCTCTCCAAACATCATATATGTCGCTTCGACCGGGAATAGGGTTTAAAGTTAATATTGCGAAGACGGCTGCTAGAAGAAACGTATAGTTATGATAAAAGACCGTTTCAAACCAGTCGATACCTGCTTTTTCACGATACATCTCTTGTAGAACGGACCAATTAAGCCAAACATAAACACCATAGAAAAACACCGCGACGCAGGCTGCTAAAAGAACAATCCATATCCAATATCTTCGAAGAATCCCCGGCTTCTCATACATGGAACTCTCATCCCTTCTATACATACTGAAGGGATGCTTGAAGGATATAAAGGTGAAGCAGAAGATCAGCATCGTTATGGGCCCCTTACATGAAAGGGAGATCTCGAGTGAAAAATCATAAAATGCAATCTCAGAAGAACTTATCTTCACAAAAAGGACATCTTAGGCCTATTCTGGGGATGACAGCCCATTCCAATTTATAATTGAGACGAAAATCCAGACTCAAGGATGAATGTGTCTAGACCGACAGGGAAATCTTTATTGAAAAGTTTGTCTTAATTAAATACTCAGCAGTGCTTGATGAATAAAAATGCTTGATTGTCCGTCAGTTAGGAAATATTTGATATTTGCAGTCTTACTTGTCTTAATATTTCAATCTCTTTCGGTAGGGATGTCCTTATCTCAAGAGAAAAAAATCAATGCGGAACGTCAAAAGATAGATATGATCGAGAAGGATGTTTTTGCAATTTATATCAGTCCTCCAGTAAATAATCTTTCAGTCAGATGTGAACCTTTACGTCGCAGCGGTGCTTTTGATTTAACTATGTCAACAAAATATTTAGATCCCTATTTGAGATTAAGGAGAGAGGTCTCGGCTGTTTGGGTTCAGCCTAATGGGCCGGGAATCTATAACTTGACCGTCAATTTCTCCAGCAATAAATCTTGGGAATACTTGGTGGGAGTCTTCACTAGAAACTTTGATTTTTATAGGGAGTATTACGGGAAAAGAATTAGCATCCAAAACTTTTTCATGGAGATACAGCCCGTTCTTACTCGCCATCCAGGAAACTGGACAATAATCGTTATATTAGAAATTCACAGCCTATCTCCCTCATTCTCCTATATTACGCTTCCAACACCCGTCAACTTCGCTATACTCGTAGCGGCGGTAGGCTTAATAGGATATGTAGACAGCTTCATCATTATAGATACATACTTCAAGAGTAAAAAGGAGATTATTTCATACGGTAGGTGGATAATTGTTGGGGTAGCGCTGCTGATAAGCGCTTATCTCGCTTATCAAATGTACAATTTCACCACATTTACCCTTTCAGGGGTAGAGTAAAAATGAGTGAGGAAGACGAATTCTCAGATGAATGGTGGTATAATAGGCCGAAGCTTAGAAAGCTCTTTTCACCTTTACTTTATCTCATTTCTTGGCAGTATAGGTTATGGAGGTTCTTTCAAAAACCTCCTGAGAAGAGAAGAAAGGAAGCGGAAAGACGAGCTAAAAAGATACGTAAAAGAATGGATTTTCCAAACGTAAGCAGAGAAGACCTTGTCGGCAGAGAGGAAGAACTGAACAAGGTCCTGGTAAGCGCCCATTACCATATATTCCGGGATCCGGAGATCCGTAAAGCCTGCCCTGTTCCACCGCCCAAAGTTTTCATTCTGAAGGGGAGCTCGGGCAGCGGAAAGACCTTCTTCGCTGAGATCTGCCAAAGAGAGATCTTTGAGGAAGGGTTGAAATACGGCTTGATCGTGAGCTATGCTTCCTTAAAACCAGAAAATGTATATACTATGTGGTATGGAAGAAGCGCTCAGCAGCTGGGCAGCTTCTTTCAGGACGCTTTTCAGAGACCAAGCGTAATCTTGATCGATGAATTTCAAGCTTTCGGAAGCAGATTCTCATCCACCTCTGAGGTTGGGATGGAAGAGAAGAGAGTTCAAACAGTATTTCTAGAAAAAATCGATGAGCTACAAAAGAAGAATTACCGATGCATCCTACTGATAGCAACCAATGAGTATGAGACGATCACTGAAACCTTACGGAGAAGGGGAATAGTCGGCACGATCGATCTAGATGTAAGCACAAATAGAAATATGCTTTTGGAAATAGCCAAAAGACAATGCAAGAGATATAAAATCAATCTTAGACCGGCGGATATTGTGGAGGCTCTTGAGGATGCCGTACGTGCTATAGGAAACACCCGTCTAACGCCAGCAGATATCGTAAGCGCCTTCAATATAATCATGAATGAAAAGTATAAACCTCTACAGGAGAACCTAATCCAAAAAATCAGGAAACGACGATTTACAAAAATAGACTTAAGGAAAAAGATTACACTAGACGACTTTAGAGCCGCAGCCCGAAGATTGAAAGCATATACTTTTCAAGAGAAGACTGAAGCTGCTAAGAAAGCCGTAAATAGAATCGCGCCCAGAGAAAGATATAGCGATGTTGGAGGGTTACATGGAATCAAAGAGGAAGTGATTAAAGAGATCTCCTTAGCTCTAGATGCGGACTTAGCTGTTAAAGCTGGATATCTCCCCCCTAAAGGATTCATATTTTACGGCCCGCCCGGGACAGGTAAGACCCTGCTGGCTAAAGCAATCGCTGGCGAGAATGATGTATGGTTCTACAATATTGATGGCCCCTCTATTCTACAGGGCAGATACGGAGATCCTGAAAAAACTATACGTGACATCTTCGCGGACGCTCGTAAAAATGCTCCAGCCATAATCTTCTTTGATGAAATAGATTCTATTGCGCCTAAAAGAGGAACGCATGATCCGGTTGTTGATAGAGTGGTCTCGCAGCTTTTGACGGAGATGGATGGTTTCACTCCTCTGACAAATGTGGTTGTCATAGGAGCCACTAATAGATTCGAAATTCTTGACGAAGCACTTCTAGAACGTTTTACACGTCACTTTAAATTTACATATCCAAAGAACCGAACTGAAAAATTCGAAATATTGATGGTTCATCTTCGAAGATACAAAGACGCCCTAGATAAGAATATAACTCCAGAGGATGTTCTCAGAATATTCGAAAAGAAGATTTTAAGTCCAAGAAAGATGGCGAATGCTGTTGATGATGCAAATCGGCTTAGAACAAAGGAGCTTGAGGCATGCCGTAAACTCTTAGAGGCGATAAGGTACGGGGAGAAGAAGACTAGAGAGATAGAGAGGCTATTTAAGGATGACTTAGAGAGGCTATTTGAGAATCTAGGCATAAGTAGGAATGACCCTAGACTTGCGGAGAAGCTGGAAAAAGTTGATCCGTCAAATTATCCTTTAAGGCTTTATCACTTCGAAAAGGCATTAGAGAGAACATATGATGAGACAATTGAAGAAGCGCAAAGAATGGTTCAACAAACCGTCAGAATTCAGAAACCTGAAGTTGGAAAGAGCTACGGTCTAATCGCTTTAGGTGAAAGAGGAGAACTCGGCGGACTTGTCGGAGCTATCGAAGTGATAGTAAATCCGAGGGGAAATGGGAAGATCCAAGTTATTGGAAGCGAGACGGGAGAAAGCATTCTAGCAAGCGCTCAAGACGCATTTATCCACATAAATTCGTTAGCGAACTGGAAGTTTAAGGACTATGACATCTACGTCGAGATAGTAACCCCGGCTAAGGGAATGGAGAAACAGATGTTTACGCCGGGAATTACGAGGCCTCCGGTTTCAGGCCCCTCAGCAGGCCTAGCGATAGCCGTCGCCATGCTTTCCGCATTCCTAAATGTAGAGGTGGATCCGACAGTTGTAATGACGGGGGCAATCACTGCTAGAGGAGAGGTCTGGCCTGTTGGAGGTCTCGATTATAGGGGGATGGGAAAGATTGAGGCTGCATTAACAGACAGGTATGCGCGTAAACTCATAATACCGAAATACAATTATGAGAAACTCAGAGGCTTTGATACGGAAAAGATGCTTTCGGAAAAGAAGATAAGGATAGTTCCAGTTCAGACATTCTTGGAAGCGGCGGTTGAAGCCCTACTCGGCTTCTCTTCCCAAGAGGAACTAATGAAAAGTTTAGAAAAGACTTTTCCAGCCCAAGCTCTTTAGCCACCGCTCTCCTGAAAAATACATCAAGAAGTTTGGGAGATCTAAAGGCCAAGCGTTTCCCAAAAAATAAAAGGAACATTATAAAAACTATTTAAATGAAATTTTTTCGCGAAGGGGAAAATTTGAGTTTAAACGTCTCAATTGAATCAGTTATGAGAAGTCCTCCAGTGACAGCTCTATTCTCAGATTCCGTCTCATATGTCACAGAGAAGATGGTCTCGAACAATATAGGCGCAGTCATAATAATTAGCGGAGGTAGACCTTCGGGCATAATAACCGAGAGAGACACAGTGGAGAAGATTGTGAGAACTCGGAGAGACCCGGACAAGACCAGAGCTGCAGAAATTATGTCCTCTCCATTAATAACTATTGATTCTACAAAAACCGTGGCAGAAGCACTTAAGATAATGCGGGACAGAAAGATACGACGCTTGGCGGTAATTAAAAACGGAAGGCTCGTCGGCATAGTAACGGAAAGAAGACTACTCGATTCACTAATTTAATCCTTCTATTTTTTATCATAACAATGCTGTGACATGCCTGTAATATTATAGATAAGGCACGGCCTAAAGATTCGCTTAAACATCTATCTTAATAAGGTCATATTCTAAGCTACCTAATCCTACTCTCTCTCCAAGTTTAAGCAGTCTCGTCCAGTCTCTGCCAGTTATATGGCTTATTTTATCAAATCCGGGCATTAATGCCTCTTCTTTGTCAGCATCCCCCAAAATGCTATTCTTCAATCCAGCTGCAGCATTAATCAGGTCTGCTGAGCACTTATCTATCGCTATCGGATCTTTCGATGCAACTATGCCAATGTCTGGAACAATAGGCGCATCACTGTATGGCGGGCAGTCGCAGTGAGGCGTAACTTCAGTTATAAAATTAATATAGCCCATCCGTTCTTTGCCGATCAGCTTAGTTAAAGCAGTGAAGTTGTCAATTATTCCTTCGAGGAAGCCCTCACCCATCAGAAACCTCTCCCTCGGCAGGGTCACAGCCGGATCCTCATTATATTCTTTGCAGATGTCAGGACAGCAAAGGCAGGAGACACATTTAGACCAGTCGAATCTTGCCTTTCCATCAACGAGGGTTATGGCTCCTGTTGGACACCACCTTATGCACATTCCGCAACCAGTGCATTTTTCTCTTGAGTATTGAGGAAACCTATCGTTCATGTGAGCTTCAGCCTTCCCAAGCTTTGTGGCTGCGCCTATTCCGAGATTCTTCACCGCCCCCGCAATACCTGTCCCTGGATGCAACTTGGCATGTGCAACGGAAAGGATCGAATGAGAGTAGGCAAGTGCGGAGGCTATATGCGCCTTCTTCAATTTCAACCCATTAATTGGAACCTCTACGCCGTCCAGCCCTGAAAGTCCATCAGCGCAGATTATTGGAGCGCCTATGGTCTCTTGAGTAAACCCGTTATGAGCAGCGACTCTAATCACTTGATGTGCAAATGATCTTTCCTTATGGCCTAAACCGCAAGTCTCTGTGACGAATGGATCTCCACCTCTCTTTTTGACGTTCTCAACGATTCTTCTAATGTAGACTGGACGAAGATATCTGGTTGAACCCCAAGTTCCAAAATGCGTCTTTATTGCTACAATATCATTCTCTTCAAAGATCTCGTCTAATCCAGACTCCTCGAAGAGCACATCAATCTTCTCTAGAACATTCTTTCTTTTAGCCTTCTCTCTCATCTTGAAATCGACAAAGTAAACTTTCGAAGCCATAATTCACCCTTGCCTCCAGTTGAGGTTATAAGATTCTCAATATTTATAATAAAAATATTTTTTTGAAGGCTGAAAAACCATTTTGAATATCTTGGAAATGAGGAACAAAATTGCATTAAGAGGAATCTCAGCTTATATTGATTGCTCTTTAAAGTATCCAGCAACCTTCTCCGCATAAAGCTTTAGCCTCTCATAATCGAGCGGAACAATCTTAACAATTATATGCTTAGCGCCAGCCTCAGCGTAATTCTCGATGCGAGAGATCCATTCATCCGGATCTCCAACTAGGCAGACTTCACCTAACTCCTCTAAGGAGAGGTTAGGATTCAACGCACGTCTTCTTTCCGGGAGAATATCCCGTTCAGCAATCCTCCAAGCCTCCTCCGAAGTATACGCTAGACTGGAATACATGTAGCAGGCTACATCTATCTCTTCTTCCCTTCCAATCTTCGACGTATAATCTTGAATAATACCCAATCTACGACGGAGATCTTCGACCTTGGAATTAACAGTTATCCAGCCGTCTCCAATCTCCGCCGCAATCTTCAACATACGCGGCCTTTCAGCAGCAATCCATACTGGCGGATGAGGCTTTTGAACTGGTTTGGGTGAAGATACAGCTCCTTTAAGTCTATAGAATCTTCCTTCATAATTCACTTGATCTTCAGTCCACAGCTTCTTAATTATCTCAATGACCTCACGCATCCTACCGACCCTCTTGCTGAAAGGTATGCCATAGGCATCAAATTCTCTCTTATACCAGCCTGCTCCGATGCCTAAAACTAGCCGGCCGCGAGAGATTATATCCAATGTCGCCCCCATCTTTGCGACAACTCCAGGATGCCTGAAAGAGGCGCAGATAACCTTTGTTCCAAGCATGATACGCTCAGTCTTCGATGCTACGGCGGATAATGTGGAAAAGGGATCAAGACAGCCTTGACCCGGAACAGTATACATCAGATGATCAGAGAACCATAGGGAATCCAGCCCCAACTTCTCAGCAAGTAGGGAGATTCTCAAAACCTCATCAAACGATTTGTACCGCCAAGGCCATATCGTTATGTCTAATCCAAACTTTACCATTACGGATTCCCCAATATTTAGGTTAAAGACTGAACCGTCAAGGCCAAAACTACCTTAATTATCTGTTATCGGGAAATATATTTTACCATGTCTAAACTCTATTCTCTACCAGACTGACTCTGAGAAATAGCAACGTGAGCAAGGGATGGACTCATCTTCAGAACTACGTAACCAGCTCTATGCTTGGCTAAGGGGCTGCCGGAGACTCGTAGTGCTTGGAATAGGCAATCCTCTAAGGGGAGATGACGCCGTAGGATTAAGAATAATTCAGAATCTTCAAGGCAAGGTTCCTGAAAATGTGCTTCTTATAGAGTGCGGAATGGTTCCAGAAAATTACTTCGGCAAGATAGAAGAGTTTAAACCTACCCATGTTCTGATGGTTGACGCAGCGCATCTCAACATGGAGGCGGGGGCTTCAAGACTGATCTCGACTGAAGAAATCGCTGGAACCGCCCTTTCAACACATACACTTCCCCTGTCCTTCCTAGCGGAAATGATCAAACAAAATATTGGAGCTGAGGTAATGCTCATCGGAGTTCAGCCCAAAAATATAGAGTTCAGAGAAGGCCTTTCACCTAATCTTCAGAAAGCATCGAGAGAAATCGCTGATATCATCATGAGCGTTCTAAAAGAAACTGTTTCACCTATCAAAAATGATGGGAATGTGCAGAATTGCGTCTGAAGATACATGTTAGGGGCATAGTTCAGGGAGTAGGCTTCCGACCATTCATCTACCGAATTGCGGTGAAGAATAAATTATCCGGATACGTTCGAAATCGGGGAGACGCCGGAGTAGAGATTCTCATAGAAGGGGAAGAAAGAGACGTCAAGAATTTCATTCGAGACTTAAAAACAAGAAAGCCGCCATTAGCTCGGATTTACGAAGTGATTACAGAACAGCTTAAGGGAAAACCCCTTTATGAGAGATTCGCCATTCATAAAAGCTCCAACGAATCTGAACTTTCCGGATCAGTAATTCCTCCAGATATTTCAATATGTAATGAGTGTTTAAGGGAGCTTAGAGACCCAAAAGACCCGAGGCACGACTATTTTTTCATAACCTGCACTAATTGTGGACCGAGATACACAATAATTGAGAGGCTTCCCTATGATCGAGAAAACACAACTATGCGTGACTTTCAAATGTGCAGCTTCTGCCAATCTGAATATTCAAATCCGCTTAACAGACGATTTCATGCACAGACAGTTGCTTGTCCAAAATGCGGACCTAAGGTATATCTAACTACACAAGATGGCGAAATGATTGAATGTAAAGATCCTGTGAGGGAGGCGGGGAGGCTTCTTTCAGAGGGTTTTATAGTTGCAATTAAGGGCTATGGTGGGTTTCATGTCGCTTCTTCCACGCTCCTGGAGAAGCCTCTAGCCAAGCTGAGAGAAGCTAAGCATCGGAAACAGAAGCCATTTGCAATAATGGCTCCGAGCATTGAGAAGATAGAAACATTTGCTGAGATAACGCCGAAGGAAAGGGATCTTCTCACTTCTTACATGAGGCCGATTGTTCTCTTAAAGAAAAAAGAAGATTATTATCTTTCAGAAATGATTGCTCCGGGGCTTCATAATGTAGGCGTCATGCTGCCCTATACAGGTTTGCATTACATGCTTTTTGATGATGTAAAGGATCCAGCTTTCGTCATGACAAGCGCGAATCCTCCGAATCAGCCGATAATAAAAGAGGATGCTGAAGCACTTAGAAGGCTTAATGGAATTGCAGATTATTTTCTTTTTCATAATAGGCGGATAGCTCATAGATGTGATGACTCCGTCGTTCGAGTCCATGGCGATAAGCAAGTCCTTATAAGGAGATCCCGTGGCTACGCGCCTGCCCCCATAATCTTGAAAGGGAAAAGTAAACGATGTGTTTTAGGCTTAGGCGGTGAGCTAAATAACACTTCCTGTATCCTCCTCAATGATAAGGCATTTATATCTCAGCATATAGGTGACGTGGAGAACATAGAGACACGAGACTTTTTAGAGCATGCAAGTAGACATTTGATTCATCTTACAAACAGCAGAGTTGAGGCTATCGCATGCGATCTCCATCCGAAGTTTACAACGACTCTTCTTGCTAAGCAAATCTCAGAAGAGAACGATTATGAGTTGATTCAAGTGCAACATCACTATGCGCACATCGCTGGTCTCATGGCAGAGCATGACGTTGAAGAGATGATCGGCATATGCTGCGATGGCTATGGCTACGGACTTGACGGAGAAGCATGGGGCGGAGAAATACTATTTTGTACTCGAGAATCATATGAATTCGAGAGGCTGGGGCACCTTCAGAAGCAACCTTTAGTAGGCGGAGACTTAGCTACACGTTTTCCTCTGAGAGTTGCAGCAGGCATCCTTTATGGACGGATAGATGTAAATGAATGGCTGATGCAGTATAAGAATAAATTTCCGCATGGCAACGAAGAGATCAATGTAATTCTAAAACAGCTTGAAACTGGTAGAAACGTTATTGAGACTACAAGTTGCGGTAGAATTTTAGACGCCGTTGCCGCTATCCTAGGCGTATGCTACGAGCGAACCTATGAGGGTGAACCTGCCATGAAACTTGAGTCACTTGCACTACAGGGTAAAGACACGTTGAATCTAGATCCGATATTGAATGGAGATGTTCTGGATACTACATGCTTAATTTTAGAGATATTTGAGAATGTAGGAAAAATTCCAAAGGAGAATCTAGCTCTATCGGCTCATATCTATTTAGCTAGGGGTCTAGCTATGCTTGCCGTGGAGAAGGCCTGGGAGAAAGATGTTAAAGCTATTGGTTTTTCCGGAGGAGTTGCATTTAATGAGATTATGACCTTGGAGATTAAAAGGTTTGTAGAGTCTTCAGGCATAAACTTCTTTGTAAATGAGTATGTTCCGCCCGGAGACGGCGGATTATCATTTGGCCAGACGGTTGTAGCGGGATTTCATTATTCCTAACCATAATAGATTTATCAGAAAGATAACGTCATAAATAATTACAATTAGCTGATAACGATGTGCCTGGCAATCCCTGCAAAGATCCTAAAAATAAAGAATGGAATCGCCGAAGTGGATTTCGGTAGAGGCGTCTCTCGAGAAGTCAATATAATGCTTGTTGACGCTAAAGTCGGCGATTACGTTCTCGTTCACGCAGGCTACGCAATTCAAGTTATAGATGAAAAGAGAGCCAAAGAGACATTGCGTCTCTGGAATGAGATACTTGAGAAAGAGATAACCTAAATATCTTCGGGAATATCTCTTTGGTAGTTGACGGACATGACGGATACTTTGAGATTAAGAGATCCGAAAATTGCTAAAAAATTAACGAATAAAATATTTTCTCTTGCATCAAAGAAGGAGACAGTGAAGATCTGTCATGTATGCGGAACACACGAATGGACTATTACACATTATGGCTTACGTGAGCTACTTCCAGATAATGTTGAGGTTATCGCCGGTCCAGGATGCCCCGTATGCATAGTCCCAGCATCCGAGATCGACGAGGCGGTGGATCTCGCATTAAAAGGAGTAACAATCACCTGCTTCGGCGACGTTTTCCGCGTACCCGGATCCAGCAGTTCTCTTCTGGATGCTAAGGCCGAAGGCGCAGATGTAAAAGTAGTTTACAGCGTCAGCGACGCGGTGAGAATCGCTAAGAGCGAACCGGAAAAGGACGTAGTGTTTTTCGCTGTGGGATTCGAGACAACCGCGCCTTCAACTGCGGTTGAAATCCTAAGAAATCCTCCGGAGAATCTAAGCTTCTTGATCTCGCATCGTCTCATACCTCCGGCTATGAAGATTCTCGTTGAGATGGAGGATTTAAGCCTAAATGGCTTTATAGCGCCTGGCCACGTAAGCACCATAATTGGGCTGAAGCCCTATATGATATTCCCCGAAAAATATGGCATTCCAACAGTTATTGCGGGATTTGAACCTTTAGATGTTCTATTTGCAATTTACATGATACTACAACAACTTGTAAATGGAGAGGCTAAGCTTGAGAATGAATATATACGTGCTGTAAGGTGGCATGGAAACCCGAAAGCTCAGAAGTTCATGAATACGGTCTTCAATGTAGTTGATGGGCGATGGCGCGGATTAGGATCAATAAAATCCTCTAAATTCCTTCTCAAGGAGAAATACTCAAAGCTGGATGCTCACCTTAAATATGATTTAAAAATTGAGAAGGGAGTTGATATAAAGCCGGGCTGCAAATGTCATCTCGTCATCGTAGGTAAGATTAAACCAACCGAGTGCCCACTATTTATGAAGTCTTGCACTCCAAGAAGTCCTGTTGGAGCCTGCATGGTAAGTAGTGAGGGAACCTGTAGAATCTGGGCGCGTTCAGCCATACATTAAAGACCCGAAGAATAGAGAAGAAATTCTTTACCTTCCAAATCTTTCTTTAAGAATTAACGTTAAAAAGCCATCCTCGGGATTAAACATTAGATTATAAAAAGCTTTTTCAAAGCCGTTTTTCATCACGTAGGTTAAAACCTGAACGTTTTGCGCTCCTATTTTAAGGTACTCAGCTACATGCTTGCCCGAGTATGTTCCTCCAGTTGCACTTATAGGGATGTCTATGCTCTTCTTCACTTCTCGTATTTGACGTTGATTCAGAATTCTTAGTTCACGACCTCCATGCGCGGTGAAGTATTCCTCACCAGTCTCTTTCACAACATATTTTCTGAAGAACCTATTAGCTATCACGACGCCGTCTGCTCCTCCATCTTTCGCGGCGATGGCCATCTCTACCTGAAAATCTAATCCGAAATCTAGATTAAGCAGTTTAGGTACAACCTGCACATTCAATGACGCCTCCTTTATAAGCATCGGCACTTCCCTATACCATCTCAAAACAGTTGCTCTATCCACCGCTAGCTTCTCCCTTTTCAGAAATGGACAGAAATCAACCTCAAGAATAACTGGGGAGTCACCATACATTACGCTGGCAGCTTCAACTAGCTTCTTAGTTGTATATTCCCACTCCTCAACTCTCCATTCCTCATCCACATTTTTAGGTAGATGACAAAGAAAAGAGGCAATGAGTGGAAATTCATTCTGCTTACCGATTTTAAAGGCCTTCCTTGCAAATGCTAAATAGTCCTTAAGGCTTCTCAGATCAAGCCCTCCATTCCAATGAAAAATGGGATTTCCCTCTTCGTCGTAAACCCACCTTGCAAATGTCGATCTTTTTCTCAAAACTTTCATTGAAGCATTGCCATCTTTATCTTCTCCTACAACGGACTTTAGAACCATGCCGCCATAGCCAGCCTTCGCGGCTCTTTTTATCTGGGAAATTCTTTGCGAAAGCGGGCCTGGAGCAACGATTATCGGATTCTTTAAATTCAAGCCTAGATATGAGGCAGATATGTCTATATCAAATTCTTTTTCCAGCAGCATTCTAATATCCACTCTTCCCTTGCCGAACTCTCTTTTTACATGCTCCAGGAAACTTTGAAACTTCGACATGGTCTTCCCTTCATAACCGAATTTATTGTGCGACTTCAAGTTATCGATAAGAGACCTTCATTAAGAGGAATAAGCTTTTCCCAGCTAAGCTAGGACAACAGTATATTATAGCGGAAAATTTTAGGCCTTTCTCTCCCATGCTGCTGACAACGAACCATAAGAATCTAGATGAGTGATGCCTCCCTCAAAAGAATCGTTATCAAAGTTTAACTTTAAAGCAGAATTCGAGATTTGCCGATAAAAGATATATAAGATGAGAAATGAACTAATTTTAAACTCCCCATCTAAAAGTTTAGGGATCTCCTATCTTCTAAACAGGAAAAGGATGAATGTTCATATGTTGAAGGTAGGTTTGGTTGGATGCGGCCGTATAATGCCGGCTCATTTACATGGCTACCGAGAGCTTTTAGAGAAGAATGTGGATGTTAGAATCAAAGCATTATGTGCAAGGAAGATCGAAGATGCAAAGAGATTTAGAAGTCGAGATGATGGTGTTCCTCCCAGAAAACCGGTCGGCCCTCCAGGAGATCCGCTGGCTAAGCCCCACATATATGTCTATGATTTCCAGAAAGACGCCGAAGTTGAGGTCTATGCGGATTATAAAGAGATGCTTAAAAAATCAGATATAGATGCCGTTGAAATCTACACTTCAGTCTTTTCTCATCATGAAATTGCTCTAGCATGTATTGAATCTGGCAAGCACGTCCTAGTTGAGAAGCCGCTGGCCCTAACTGTAAAGGCTGCCCGGAAAATGGTTCAAAAGGCGGAGGAGTCCGGAGTTGTGTTAGGCGTCGCAGAGAATACGCGATACTTCCCCGACATCCGGATGACTAAATGGGTGATTGATGAGGGATACATCGGAAAAGTACAGGCTGTTTTCGGGGGAGTGATAGGCGGCTACTGGTCTCCCGATAAGATAGTTGCTGAAACAGCATGGCGGCATAAGAAGCTCTTTGCGGGAGGAGGGGCAACGGTAGACATCGGGGTTCATCTATTCCATATTTTACGGTATCTTTGCGGCGAGATCGGTGAGGTTTCAAGCCTGACTGAGATACTTGAGAAGGAAAGATTTCTCAGAGACAGTTCGGGAAATATAATTGAATCTGTGAAACCCGATGTTGACGACACCTTTCTTGGACTCTTCAAATTCAGAACTGGAGTAATAGGGCAGTGGTTCTTCTCTTGGGCTGGTCATGGAGAGGAATTATCTATTCCCCGGACGATTTATGGAACAAAGGGATGCATAAAAGCGGATAAATTAATACTCGATGACGGGCGGAAAGTCAATATTAGAGAGCTCTTTGAGAAGGAGGCAAGCAGCGAAATTAAAGATAAATTCTTCCCATATGGAATAAGGGATCCCATGGCCCTCGAGACGCTGGAGTTTCTTAGAGCCATAAAGGAAAATCGGGAGATGGAGACTAGCGGACGGGAAGGGCTAAGAGATCTCGCGGCATCCTTCGCGTTGATCGAATCTTCTTTGATGGGAAGATCAGTCAAAGTTGACGATGTAGAATCAGGGAAGGTCGCAACATACGAGGAGGAAATCAACAAGCATTACGGGATATAATCGTGCTTGACATTCTTTAAAGGATGCATAAAATTGGAATGAGAGGCATCACTATGCAGCAATCGCGACCTTAGCTTTCTTCAATGTTTGATAGGAAGCGTCAAAGATGGTTCTGAAGGCAGTAATCTTCGACTTGGATGGCACTTTGATCAACTCGGCGATTCCATTCGAAAAGATGAAGTTGAAGATCATTAAGTATCTTGAAGAGGTTGGTGTGACTACGGGTCTTCTGAACAAGAAGATGCTGAATTTTGAAATAACAAGAAGGGCGATAGATGATCTAAAAAATAAAGGATTCTCACAGCAATATATTAGAGAGACGCTCTGCGAAGTTTCCAGAATTATGAATGAGGTTGAGCTTGAATCCTTGGATGGAGCTTCTCTTATTCTAGGAGCGGCTGAAACCCTCAAAGCCCTTAAAGAGCGGGGGTTGAAGCTTGGACTTATGACGAGAAGCTGCCGGGAATACGCTGAGAAGATTCTGGAAAGATTTAACATTAGAAAATATTTTGATGCCGTGATTGCCAGAGACGACGTTGAAAACCCTAAGCCTGACCCAGCCCACGCGATGAGACTATTGGATCTTCTGGATGTGTCGGCCGAAGAGGCGCTCTTTATTGGGGATCATTGGTCTGACGCGGAATGCGCAAAGAGATCTGGACTAAAATTTGTCTTGTTCAGCCGAGAAGAGGACAATCTACAATTACCCATCTCTGATGTTCTAAAGGTTAGAGAGATGAAAGAGATTCTCAGAATTATAGGGGAAAACTCGTAGGGACCCAATATTTTTTGGTTATTTTATGTTTTTGGAAAAATTAATGAACTTTCATGAGATACCTAATTTCTCTGGAGGACCTGTTTTGTCTAAGAAATCGGAACTGGAGAAACTGAGGGATGAGATTGCAGCGGTCACTCTTGAGATACTCGACCTCTGTAAGAGAAGAATCGAGTTGGCCAGAAAGATAGCTATGGTAAAAATGAAAGAAGGACTTCCAATCGAAGACTTAAAAGTGGAAGGAAACCTTAAAAGGCGAGTTCTTAAATTTTGCCATGAAAGCGGTCTTGAAGATGAGTTTTGTATCAAGCTTCTTGACCTTTTAATCCGTGAATCTAAACGTGCACAGGAAGAAGAGATGAAATCCGGATCTTTCCAGAAATGAGGGGGGTTTCTCGTGAAAGTTGCAGTCATAGGCGGAGCTGGCAAGATGGGAAGATGGTTTGCAAGATACTTTGTTCGACATAAACATGATGTAACGATCTCTGACATCGATATGGAAAGTGCAGCGGCATTCTCAAAGTCGCTTGGAATAGAATTGGCTCGTAGCAACTCTGAAGCTGCGAGATCCGCCGATATAATAGTTATCTGTACACCCATTAATACTGTGCCCACCGTAATAGAGGGGATGCTTGAAGACCTCAACCCAACCATGACTGTTGTGGAGATATCTTCAGTCAAATTCCCCGTGATATCCATAATGAGAAAAATATCTCTTATGGGGATACGTGGCCTTTCTGTTCACCCGCTATTCGGCCCCGGATTAGAAGATCTTTCCGGAGAAAGAATGGCTTTAGTGCCTATTAAAGACGAAACATCCGAGATTCGCCTCGCTAAACAATTGTTTCCCGATTTAGAGATAATCTCTGTAGATTTCGAAAAGCATGATCATGTCATGGCTCTGACTCTTTCACTAACCCACTTCATAAATATAGTCTTAGCTTCGGTATTCAGCAAAGAAGATATCAGAGAGCTAAAGAGTCTGGGAGGAACATCCTTCAAGATACAACTGCTATTAAGCGAGAGCATAATGATGGAGAACTCCAAACTATGCGCTTCGATTCAGATGAGCAATCCCTACACGATTCAGCACCTGGAAATGTTTCTTTCCGAAGCTCATAAACTTATGCGATTCATAAAAGATGGAGAGGAAGAAAAGTTCATCAATCTCTATGAAAAAGCCAGCTCAGCACTATCCGAATATGAAGATCTTTCTGACTCTTATGAGGCTATGTACAGAGCCCTAAAAGCTATTCATGGTAAAGAGCAGGTGCATGATTAGTCCTTAAGCTTTATTAACGTATTTGTATTCAAAACTCCAGGAAGATTTCTTATCGCGTCGATCTTTCTATTCAGCTCATCAATGGTGTATGCTTGAATAAAGGCGGCAATATCATAGTCGCCGGAGACCTCGAAAACACGTGCTGCGATCTCCTTCATTCTTTCAGCCACATTTCTCGTCCTCGTCGGCTCCGTTTCGATTAGCACTACCCCCTCGAATTCCGCCATAGTCTCTATTGTGAATCTTCTTATCACACCATCATTTTGAAGCTTTCTAATTCTTCTTCGAACAGCTCCCTCAGTCAAGCCTACTTTCTTCGCTATGCTCACATACTTTGCTCTAGCATTGCTCTTCAATATTTCCAGAATCTCGAAGTCAATATTATCCATGAATTATACTAAAGTACTGGAAAAATATAACTTTTTGCGAAAATCGTAAAAAGCATGACATAATAACTCGTCGAATTATCCGTAAATCGCTACACTTTAACAGAATTCACAACATCAACCCGACAAAATTTTTAAGTTGTATCACAAATTCCCTTGCAGGAAGGATTTATCATGTCCCATAAAGATTCTGGAGTCCGTTGGATTACAGAAGCGATAAACCGCGAGAGTTATGTATCTTCGAATTCTCAGATAATACAGATTACAAGCGCCCCAGTCATCTCAAACAACATTTATTGCGAGCAAGCATACTGTACAGCAGACGGCCGAAGATTCGCATTCATCCGCACATCTTATTCTCCTGATCCCAAAACATCCCTTTGGGTATGCGACATCCCAACTAGAAGAATAACAATGATTGAGCCTGAAATACGGCCAGGCATAGCCAACTGCAAATACACAGGCATAATATACTATGTTGTTTCTCGTGAAGGAAGAAAGGAAATCATGAGATTATCACTCGAAAGCCTCGAAAAAGAAGCAGTCTTCAACCTTGAAGATGTGCCGCCGTTGAGGATACAAAGCGTCTCGCCAAATCAACGTTACTGTGTCGGCATCTACATTCCAAGACCTAAACAATGCCAGATCATAAGGCTTGATTTCGAAGAAGGTGAATGGGAAATTATTCATGAGAAGGAAGACATCATTAATCCGCATCTCCAATACGAACCTTCACGGGGCAAGGATATACTTGTCCAGCATAACAGAGGCGGCTTAGTTGATGAGAACGGCAACATAATCAGGTTGGTTGGTGAGGAAGGAGCTACGCTCTACGTGATAGACTCTGACGGAGGAAACTATAGACCATTGCCGGTAGGCAAACCTTATACTGACCCAATAACAGGACATGAATGCTGGATAGCGGACACTGGAGAAGTACTTCTCACAATCGGCTCATCAGTAGAGGACTCCCTACGAAAGGGAAATCTATTAGCTGCCAGACCTGGAGAGAAAAGTGCACGTGTAGTATCCAAGGGATATAGATTTGGCCATATAAGCGCGTCGAGGGACGGAGCCTTCTTTGTTGGAGATGCATGGAATGTGCCCGGTAAGCCTATAGTTATAGGCTCCATAAAGACTGGACGTAACGCGATCCTCTGCGTCTCGGGGGCTTCCGGAGGAAGCCCGCAATATTCTCATCCTCACCCATATCTTACGGGGGATAATAGGTGGGTTATCTTTAACTCCGATAGAACGGGGATTCCTCAAGTATATATCGCAAGTGTCTCAGATGATCTGCTTGCCTCATTAACGGATTAAATTCATATTGTGAATCTTTAAAATCGGCGATGTATCCATACAGATACTTTAACGTCTTGTATCGTTTTCCATAAACTAGTAACGGTTTGTTTTCATTTTCTCCTTATATAATCTTCTTATCAGATAGAGCATTCTTTGAACGTCAATCTGAACTTCTTTAGAAGCTCTCGCCATCGCTAGGTTCCACCCACTTTAGGCGGTTAATTTGAGAATTTCCTTTGCGAATTATTAAAGGTTGAGAACGAAGAGTTAGAACGCGGAATTCTAATTTTTAATAAATGTTTAAAGCGAATCTCGGGTCTAGAGAAAAAATTAAACTTTTGCGAGTTTTTGAGGAAATTACGAAAATCGTAAAAAAGAAACGAAAAACATAAATAATCACCACTCTCACCAAAGTAGCGAGGTGTATTTATTGCATAAATTTAGTGGATGCTACACAGCGATCATCACTCCCATGAAGAAAAACTTGAAGGTTGATTACGAAGGACTTGAACGTCTAGTAGAATTCCAGTCAGAACAGGGTGTAAGTGGCATTTTAGCCGTGGGAACCACTGGTGAAAGCCCAACACTAACTTGGGAAGAACACATAGAAGTCATCAGGAAAGTTCATGAGCTCTCTAAAGAGAGATTTCTTACGATAGGAGGAACTGGAAGCAACAACACCGAAGAGTCTCTTGAGGCGACACGGGAAGTCTCAGACTTCGGAGTCAAATGTGTCTTACTTGTAGATCCATACTATAATGGACCAAGCTCTCTGGAGATAAGAAAAGAATATATTGAACCTATTGCCCGAGAGTTTCCGCATATACAGATCATCCCATACGTTATACCTAGTAGAAGCGGAACTCAACTTCTTCCACAGGACCTTGCAATTCTCCATTCACAATTTGAGAATGTCAGAGCCGTAAAAGAGGCGACTGGAAACTTTGAGAATATGAGATTAACAAGGAAACTTTGCGGAGAGGACTTTGACATACTCTCGGGAGACGATGACAAAACATACGATATGATGATGGATCCTCAGATAAAGGCGAGCGGCGTCATCTCAGTTGCTTCTAATGTTGCTCCAGGCGCGGTACAAAAGTTCGTTAAGGCTACCTTGGAGGGGAAAGTGGAAGAGTCGGAGAGGCTCTACAAGGCTCTTAAGCCTCTATTCTCGATGGTCACCGTAAAGACTGAGGAGGAAACGCCATATGGCCCCGTTCTTTGCAAAGCCAGGAATCCTCTGCCATATAAGACATTAATGAATATATTAGGCATGCCTTCGGGGCCGTGTAGGCGACCGCTAGGAAAGATGACGAAGAAAGGCATACAAGTCGTCTTAAATGTTGCAAGAACAGTATATGAGAAGACTCCGGAGATTCTTGAGCCTATAGAGAGATTCTTCGATGTTGACTTAAGCAAGAGACTTTATGATGAGAATGTTTGGCGGGATCTAACCTATGATTAAGATCTGCGTAGCTGGCGCAGCTGGGAGAATGGGCAGCACCCTGCTTCGGGAGGCAGTTGCAAGAGGATTCGAAATTGTTGGAGGAGTAGAGGCTCCTGGAAACATTAATGTAGGTAAAACCTTAAGGGAAGCTGGCATCTGCAACTCGGATGCAAAAATATACGATGCTGATCATCTGGAAGAAGCTGTAAGCGAGGCTGATGTCTATTTATCTTTCACTACGCCGGAAGCTGAAGTCTCAAATATTCCAGTAGTGGCTAACCTTGGAAAGCGAATAGTGATGGGAACGACGGGACTAACAGATGAGCAGATGAACACGGTAAGGAATGCGATTATAAATAGGGTTCCAGCAGTCATCTCACCAAACTATGCGATCGGCGTGAACGTCATGTTCAAAATGATAAAGATGTTGAAGCTTTTGCCGTCTGATTATGATTTCAGCATAATTGAGGTTCATCATACGGGTAAGAAGGATGCTCCTAGCGGCACGGCAAAGAAGCTGGGAGAGCTAATCTCGGAGGCGCGTGGATACCGTTCAGTCATACATGGAAGGGAAGGAATAAGCATAAGAAAGGCGGGAGAGTTAGAGATTCTTTCCGTTAGGGCAGGCGGGGTTCCAGGAGTCCATGATATTATAATTGCAGGGCCTTACGAGATGATCCGTATTGAACATACAGCTTTCTCGAGAAGCGTCTTTGCTCAAGGAGCTCTATACGCAGCTGAATGGATAAGTAAACAGACAAAGCCAGGCATATATAGCATGGATGACGTCTTGGGATAACGCTTCGCTCTTAACTGGAGGCTGCTAGGGGAACTTGGGCGCCAGAGCCGTCATAAAATTCGGTGGGGCTGACCTTGCTTCAGGCCCTAAGATAAGGGAAGCCGCTAAGAAAGTTCTGAGGTCGAAATATGACGAGATAGTGGTAGTTGTCTCAGCGATGGCGAAGACAACGGATAGACTGGTTCAGGTTATTTCGGAGATAGGCGGCGTGGATGATCAGGACTATGCGGAGATCGTATCGATGGGTGAGAGGACAAGCGCACGTATCTTCTGTTCCGCACTAAGATCTTTAGGTGCCGATGCGGTTTATATCGAACCGGCCGATAAGGAATGGCCAATTATAACAGATTCCAATTTCAAAAATGCCTCGCCGAAGATGGAGGAGACTTGTAAACGCGTCAAACAATTTATTGAGCCGCTGTTGGGCAAGAAAATAGTTGTGATCTGCGGCTTTCTGGGACGAGATGAGAAGGGAAGAGTGACTACTCTGGGGAGGGGAGGAAGCGACACGACCGCTATGATACTTGCTAACTGCTTAAGGGCTGATGAAGTTGTACTTGTTAAAGAGACGAATGGTGTTATGTCTGCTGATCCAAAAATAATATCGGATGCTAGGCCGCTTAGCAGACTTGACATTCATGAAATGTTTGCTCTATCCTATGGAGGAGCAAAGATCGTGAAGGCGGAATCTCTAAAATATAAGCTGCCTGATCAAAAGTTAAAGATTGTAAGTTTCTCCAGCGATGATCTTTCAGGCGGAACCGAGATTACAGGAGTCTTTAATTCCAACTCCATAGAGATCTGCGAGAAGAAAGGATTATCAGCCGTTAGCGTAGTCTGCGATATAAAACCTAAGGCTGTTAGTGAAATCTTAGCTGCCTTTGAGGATAGAAGAGTATATGGTATAAGTACGGGAAAGGTATCGCTGACCGTTTTCACATCCTCCGAGAATCTGGATGATCTGTTAAGGCGGCTTCACAGCCTCTCAGTATGCAAAGCTTTGAGTTGTAAAAGCAATGTTGGCCTTATAGAGTTGACTCATCCGATCTTTGTGGATTCTCCAGGATGGATCGCTAAGATATCTGATGCTCTAGCATTAAAAGGCATAAATATAATCGAGATCACGACAAGTAAATCTACAATAAACATTTTTATCGACGAATCTAGAATCGAAGATGCAATAAAAGTTGTGAGGGATGCGCTTGAAACGTAAAGTTGCAATATTAGGAGCGACAGGCGCTGTAGGACAAAGATTCATCCAGCTGCTTCAGAAACATCCATGGTTTGAAGTCTCGGTTCTCGCGGCATCCGAACGTTCAGCTGGAAAGAAGTACAAAGAAGCCTGCAGATGGCGAATGGAAACCCAGATGCCTGAAGAAGTTAAGGACATGACCGTTGTAAATACAAGCCTGAAGGAGGTAAAGCAGGCTGGCGACGTCGATTTTGTATTCTCAGCTCTGCCTGGGAGCGTAGCAGGTCCAATTGAAAAAGAATTCGCTGCTGAATATCCGGTTGTCAGTAAAGCAAGTGCGCATAGAATGGATGACGATGTGCCGCTTCTAATACCTGAGGTGAATCCGGATCATCTTGAGCTGATTCCGATTCAGAAGAAGAGACGCGGCTGGAATGGATTCATCTCTACAGATCCAAACTGCAGCACTATTCAGCTCGCTATAACATTGAAGGCTCTCATGAAGTTTGGGGTGAAGAGCGTCATCGTATCCACGATGCAGGCGCTCAGCGGAGCTGGATATCCCGGAGTTCCATCTCTTGATATAATCGACAATGTTGTTCCTTACATTTCTGGTGAAGAAGAGAAGATGGAGAACGAGACCAAGAAGATCTTGGGGATGCTCCGTGGCGAGCAGATTCAGCCTGCAGATATCACGATAAGCGCTAGCTGCCACCGTGTTAATGTGAAGGATGGTCATTTAGAGGCAGTCTACGTTAGCCTTGAAGAGAAACCTACAATCGAGGAGGTAAAGGAGGCTTTCAGAAGCTTCGTTGGGGAGCCGCAGAGACTTAAGCTGCCGACGGCTCCGGAGAACCCGATAGTTGTCCGTGAGGAGGTTGATCGGCCGCAGCCCCGCTTTGACAGAGATGCTGGGAAGGGCATGAGCGTAGTGGTGGGACGTATTCGGGAGGATCCCATAATGACTATCAAGTATCTATGTCTTGGACATAATACCATTAGGGGAGCGGCGGGGGCAGGCATATTAAGCGCTGAACTTATGGTTAAGAAGGGAATCCTATAAACCTTTGAGCAGTTAGGAAGGTCCTTTTTATGTCCACAATAACATTTTCGAATAGATATCTGGAGAATAGAGGAGGCATACTCTACATTGACGGCGTCTCCTCTCTTGAGTTAGCGGATAAATTTGATACTCCATTATATGTTTTGGCGGAGAGGAGACTCAGAGAGAATTACCGTCGACTCTATAATGCTCTTAAAAAGCATTTCAGCAAGGTTAGAATTTATTACTCTGCTAAGGCGAATACAAGCTTATCCGTCTTGAAGATACTTGAAAATGAAGGGGCATGCCTCGATACTGTTAGCCCCGGAGAAGTATTTCTCGCATTAAAGGCTGGATTCAAACCTGAAAAAGTTTTATTTACAGGGACAAGCGTCAGAGATGACGAGTTAAAGTTTCTTGTCGACTCTGGAGTTACAATAAATATAGATTCTCTCTCACAGCTAAAGAGGCTTCTCAAGATTCATGTTCCTGAGATAATATCAGTTAGGGTTAACCCTGAGATCGGAGCTGGACATCATGAACACTGCATAACAGCTGGGAAAGATTCGAAGTTTGGAATATGGGAGGAGGATGTGATTAAAGCCTACAGAATGGCTAGGGAGGCAGGGATAGAGAGATTCGGCATACAGATGCATATAGGCTCCGGGATACTGACCGTTGAACCCTTCATTTTAGCCGCTGAGAAGCTTCTAGAGATAGCTCGACGAGTTCATGAAGAAGTAGACGTAAACTTTGAGTTTATAGATTTCGGGGGAGGCTTGGGCGTTCCATATAGACCCGAAGAGAAACCCTTAAACCTGGATCTTTTTGCAGAGAAGGTTCTTGGACTCTACGTTAAACGGATAGAAGAGTATAATCTTGGAGAGCCCTGGTTCTTCATTGAGCCTGGACGATACATCGTTTGTGACGCGGAGGTTCTGTTGACGCGTGTAAATACCTTGAAAGTCACTCCCTTCAAGAAGTTTATAGGCGTAGACGCCGGATTCAATACTCTAATTAGGCCAGCTATGTATGGCTCTTACCATCCAATCGTGGTTGCTAATAAGCTTGGAATGGCTGAAGAGGAGACTTACGATGTGGCTGGCCCCCTATGTGAGTCAGGCGATCTATTAGCCAAGAACCGGCGGCTTCCGAGAATATGTGAAGGCGATCTATTAGCTATTCTAAATGCTGGGGCCTACGGTTTCTCGATGAGCTCTCAGTATAACTCGAGGCCTAGACCAGCTGAAGTCATAGTGAAGAATGGAGAATACGCGCTTATTAGGCAGAGAGAAGATTTCGAGTCTCTTCTGATTGGTCAGAAAGTTCCCCGGTGGCTTAAATAAGGCTCACATGCCTTAGATTTTCTCTTTTTGGTTTGCAGAAAAAATTTCTTTAAATAGTTTAAATACTCGGTCTTCCGTAATTTTATTTTGGTTTAATCTTTATCTGATTGGATTGTTGAGGTGTATGTTGGGGGTAATGTGTATTTATGGGGGGATTGAATGGCTAAGACTGTTAGATTCAGCATCTCGATAAGTCCGGATCTTTTAGAAAAGTTTGATCAGGCTATTAGAGAGAGGGCATACAAGAATCGTTCTAAGGCGATACGGGATTTAATTGTGAATTTCATTGTGGAGAGGGAGTGGGAAAAGTCTGAGAGGGAAGTGATGGGTTCGCTGACTATACTCTATAATCATGATGTGAGGGGGCTGATTGAGAAGCTTCTCGATATCCAGCATGATCACCGCGAAAATATCATCTCAACTATGCATACTCACATCGATGAGCACAACTGTATGGAGATACTTGCATTAAGGGGATATCCAAGCGAAATAAAGAAGATAGCGGACAAGATTTTGAGCTGTAAGGGAGTAAAACACGGAAGACTTGTAATGAGTATTACTGGCGAAGAGATAACCTAGCTTGTGTCCAGCCGTCTTTGCTGATCACCGAGAAAAATGATGTCTTTTAACATGCAGATCTGCTAATTTATTGTTGATGTAACTTTGTGAATAAAGAGGCTGTCGAAGAGCTCGAGGAGCGGAGCTGAATTTACCTTTTAAGTTTCCTATGAGCGACATAGAGAATTATGACGATCAAGACTACAAAACAGATAGATGACGATACGATATTTATCGCGTTTGCTGTTTTTCCTTCCACCTTAGATAAAATGATTGGTGTATCTGTGAAGAAACTGACTTTTCTGGATATCTTAGAATTATTTACCACTTGGAGAAGAAATGCTTCCTTATAGTTTTCTTTATTAAAGGTGAGATTGAAATAGAGCAAACCATTTCTATTCGTGTCTTTTCTCCATATTTCTTCACCATTAGAGGCGAGAAGAACGAGTGTTTGATTAGGTAAAGGTTTATTATTCCCGTCGAGAACAAACACTTTGAATTCACGAGTAATGGTTCCTCCAAACCAATGCACCTTTTCTGGCGGAATCTTTATGGAAAAATCCCCCTTCAATATTACATGGATTCTATCATCACTAATCGATAATTCTGCATAAGGACCTAAAGTT
>CAZEGS010000014.1:0-32273 GCA_964512445.1 uncultured Candidatus Bathyarchaeia archaeon | reverse complement strand
ATTCAGGAGGATTATGAGATGCCGTTACCATAACTCCTCCAGTCTTGCCGTAATAAACCGAAGCGAAATTAAGCAGAGGAGTTGTCACGACACCTATATCTTCAACGTTTAATCCTCCCGAGAGCATTCCTTCGATGAGGGCTGAGGAGAGGGGGCCGCTGCTTCGACGAACATCCTTTCCCACCAGCATCGATTTTCCTTCACCATTCAGATAGGATGCTAAGGCCCTCCCAATTCGTTCAGCAGCTTCTTTCGTAAGGTCTTTACCATAGACTCCCCTTACGTCATAAGCGCGAAAAATTTCCTCTGAAATCATACAGCACTTTCTCCCGTCATACAGTTGCTAATGCATGCTAAGATCTTCCGAACACCACGTCATAATTATTTCTTAAATTTTTAAAATAATTTTATTTAGAGGCGGCTTTACATTCCTTTCAACATCTTTTTGTAGAGCTCAAGCATGTTTTCTTTGGTAAATCTTATTGGACTATTGTCTCGAGGCTGAAGAATTACAGTGTACTCCGCAAGCTTATCTAGATCGTCAAGGCTTGCTCCAAATTCCCTTAGCGATAATGGAACTTCAAGCTCCCGATAGAAATTCACCAGCCACTTTATTAATCTCTGAACATTCTCCTCATTTGTCTTTTCGGCATTGTAGATCCCCGCTGCCTCGCTGATCAACGCTATCTTATCTGATGAGGAGGACAAGTAGAAATCTAGAATGTATGGAAGGGCAACCGCGACTGAAAGCCCATGAGGCAGATTATATATTGGCCCGATTGTTTGACCTATAGAGTGGGCTAGTAGAACTTTAGGATCATTAAATGATAATCCAGCTATTGTTGCAGCCATCGACATATGGTAGCGGGCCTCCAGATCCTTACCATTCTTATAGGCTCTCCTCAGATAACGGAATATAGCTCTTATCGCCGTAAGCGCCAGAGCATCCGTAAAGGGCGTTGCTAACGTGGAGATCATTGCCTCAACGGCATGAGACAAAGCATCCAGCCCCGTATATGCTGTGATCCTCGCAGGCAACGTAACAGTCAACATGGGATCCACAATTGCTGTATCAGGTATTATCAGATCACTCGAAACAGCTTTCTTTGTATTCTCATACTTGATAACTGCGAATCTTGTAACCTCGCTTCCAGTCCCGCTTGTAGTTGGAATGCAGATAAGCGGCAACCCCTTATTTTTGACTTTATCAACTCCTATGTAGTCTTCGATTGATCCCTTATTAGTCACCGAGATAGATGCGATCTTAGCTGAGTCCATGGCGCTTCCTCCGCCTAATCCGATGATTAAGTCGTACTCTCCCTCCCTCGCTCTTTTTGCAAGATGCTCCAGATCCTTTACTGATGGCTCACCTCTGATCCCATCAAAAACTTCGACTTTCACATTTTGTAGATGCTCCTTAACCTTATCTACGTAGCCGAGCTTCTCCATATTTGGGTCTGTTACGATCAGCGGCTTATGAGAACAGAATCTTTCAATCTCTCCTCTTAATACTTTGATGGAGCCTAAACCTATATAGATTCTTTCAGGGCTTCTGAATAGGGTGACCCTTCTCAATTGGAAGTCATCTGCCAATTCTATTTCTCCTCGAGGTATACATTATTTTGAATCGCACATAAGATTTTGCTGAATATCATTGTGGGGCATAAATCAATTATGCTTTGTCTAATATACGGTGAAAAAGAAGAGATTCATTATCTACGCGGATGATGGAGATGAATATTGAGAAGGTTGCATGCATAGGCGCGGGGGTGATAGGGCATAGCTGGGCAACGCTCTTCGCATGGAAAGGCTACAGAGTCGCATTGCAGGATGTGGATGAAGCAGCCCTCAAGTATGCCTTGGCTAGGATAAGAAAAAATCTCGAGTTCTTATCTGAGAAGGAACTTCTGAGGAATGAAGAAGCTGAGGAGATTCTTCAGAGAATTGAGGTCACTACGAGTCTGAGGGAATGCGTGGAGGCTGCGGACTACATTCAGGAATCTGTTCCTGAGAACTATAGCATAAAGAAGGAGGTTTTCAGAAAGGCTGATTCCTTTGCTCGATCTCAGACAATAATTGCGAGTAGCACCTCAACGCTTAAAATGACTGAGATTCAGAAGGCCACGAGGAACCCGGAGAGATGCGTAATCGCCCATCCATGGAACCCTCCTCATCTAATGCCTCTGGTGGAGATAATTCCTGGAGAGAAGACGTCCCGGGAGACTGTTGAGGTTACCCGCAACTTTATGGAGGCTCTTGGAAAGGTTTCTGTTATACAGAAGAAGGAGACCGTTGGAAGCATAGGGAATCGATTAGCTGCAGCTTTGTGGAGGGAGGCCATAAATATTGTTGATGAGGGAATAGCTGATCTCGAGGATGTTGATAAGGCTGTCTCAGCCGGTCCTGGCTTGAGATGGGCTGTGATTGGGCCGCATCTGAGCTATCATCTTGGCGGCGGAAGAGGCGGTATAGAACATTTTTTGGATCATTTAGGCCCTGCGATGGAGTCGAGATGGAGATCATTGGCCAGCTGGGTTACCATTCCGCCTTCGGCAAAGAGAAGATTAGTCGAGGGTATAAGGAGACACAGCATGCTTAGGGAGAGATCTATGGAGGAGTTAATTAAGTGGAGAGATGATAGGCTTGTCAAGCTCATAAAGATTCTATATTTGGAGAAAGAATAGTTAATCATAAAGAGACATAACGACTAACCAGTTTCATCTGCGAAGAGCTGGAGCGTACGGGTTTCAGGATCAAAGGTCTTTTCCAGCATTATATCTTTGAGCTCCATGATTACGATCTCGGCGAAGCCGAAGACTATACAGCCCTCAAGTAGATGTCCACCTATAACTGAGATCTCTCCTTCTTCTATGAAGGATAGTACGGCGTGGGCGTGAACGTTCTGTTCTCCCTTAACGGTATAGATGATTCCTGAGATCGCTAAGACTTCTAGGGGTCTCTCCACAGTTGTGAATGTTCTGTTGGCGTCTGTTATCGGATATCTTTCTGGGAGAGATCTACAGTTTCGTATACGGGCTTTTCGTAAAAGGCCGGCGCCGGACAGTATTACTCCGGATCTCAATGATCTCTCCTCAGCGATCCTCTTAATCGATAAGATTAGATCTGCCTCCGGCCTCAATCTTGCAACAAAAACTTTTCCCGGATTAGAATCTCTAACAATATAGTTCGGCTTCAAGTCTTGATCCCTCTTGATATGAAGAAAGGGATACTACGCTAAAAACAGTTATGTCTCAAATCTTCTTAATCAGATACATAACGGGTTGGAGGCTTAAAGGTTCAAGATGAATAATGAAGCGGCTGAGATAATTACAGCTTATGGGCATAATCTTATCCAAGCAACTCATAAAACAACTTTTGAGATTACAAGGGAAAGGCGGCTGACCCCCAGAGGGGATTGCATAATTGCGGTGGGGGCTGATAAGTCGGTTGCAGATTTAAGTCGAGAATTTAAGGAGCTTGCGAGAAAGGAAGATGCGGAAATAACGATAGTGATTGAATGTGGCGGCGAAAAAGAGGTTATCAAAGCCCATGGAGATCCGAGACTTACATTTACGCATTCGAGCGACATGGTTGTCAGAAAAAGCAGATATGTTTGCAGCCGGACATTAGCGGTAAAGGCGGATAAAGCCGCCTGGGATATTTCACGTAAACTGGTAAGGGAGCTGAGGAACCCCGTTAAAAAGGTGAAGATAACCTTGATTGTAAGGAATCCTTAAGGATCGAAAAAGAGCTTCTATCTAATCCTCGCATCTACAGCTATTTGCCATCTTCCAGGTGCGATTTCACGAACTTTTCTCGATGCGAGGGTGTGAAGCATCTCTCGGCCTGCTTCCATAACAGCCTTAGCTAGTTCTTTTTCAGCCTTTTTAATAGGATCTTCCCCACACATGAATCTGTAATAATGTATGATTCCGCCTTCTCGTTTTATAGCTTCGCAGGCAGCATCTACATATTTAGCTGCTTTTTCAGGCAGATTCATTATTACTCGATCAGCAACTCCGCGAAGCCTTTTATGAATGACCTCCCCGGCATCTCCTAGGATGGGTACAACTTTGCCTAGAACCCTGTTCGCAATCACGTTTCTTTCAAGATATCTCACAGCGTCAGGATTGATATCTATAGAGTAGACCTTGACGTTTCTATGCATCTTAGCTATGAGAATTGAGAATGGGCCTACTCCGGCAAACATGTCTATGACCGTCTCGTCTGCTTTTACCTGTGATGCAACCCTCAGATGTTCAAAGGAGAGTCTAGGTGAGAAGTAGACTTTCTTAACGTCTAGGTAGTATATGCATCCATGCTCTCGATGAGCCGTCTCGGTTCTACCTGAACCGGCAATCACCTCATATTCTCTCAGCCGCTTAATTCCTCTGACGGCGCTTGATTTTGCTAGAACGGTTCGAACATGCCTATGAGCCTGGAGAATCGCTTCTCCAACGATCTTTTTATATTTTTCGAGTTCCGGGGGAATCTCAACGACTGCTACTTCTCCAATAATATCTATGGCTCTGGGGAAACTTGCTAAGAGATGAGGGGGCAATTTATCTGCAGCCGCATCGAAGGCCCTGCGGGGAGCCTTAAATCTCCTCGGGAATTCTCTGATCAAAATCTCATAATGGCCCAGCGTCCTCGTTAATTCTTTGATTTCTGAAATTGGCTTCCGACTCAGAGGGATATACAAATACTCATCTTCAGATTCTACTTTCAGATCCTTATTGAGGATGCCTAACTTGGAAGCCAATCTTATCGAGTCTTCTCCAAGCTTCTTGGGAACCTTTAATGAGTAGGCCTTTTCTTTAGAAGAGACATGCATCGGATCTCCATCCGAGATATGCAGAGGCTTATAGAGGCTTAATCTTCACGTGGCGGGAAAGGATCTTTTCACCTTGCTCCTTCAGGATCTTAGATACGTTCTCATCGGTTACTGCGGTGGTGGTTCCAACCATCGTGACGCAGGCGGCTCCCGCAGCTTCTCCCTCCAACAGAACGTTAGTTAATCTTTCCGGGGAGAGATCGGAGACTCCCCCTCCTCTATGATCTACTATTCTTAGAAAGCCGCGGATTATTCCGGCGCATAACGCGTCTCCAGCTCCCGTTGGATCTATAACGGGAACCTTAAAGGCTGGCATTTCAATAATCGCATCCTCCGTCGCTGCGATTAACCCCCTCTCTCCGAGGCTTATGATGACTATCTTTGCTCCTTCCCCTCTCAGGGATATAGCTGCCTTTTCCGGGTTTCCCTCGCCAGTTATCTCCTTTCCTTCATCATCATTACAGTGGAAAACGTCTATCCATCTCATCGAGGATGTTATAAAATCCCACCCATGCATGTAGGGTTTTACGGGATCAACGAAGGTTATGCATCCGAGATCTTTAGCCTTTCTGAGAACAGAAGGGAGATGCTTATCTAGGGTTTCTGTCAATCCAACTCCACCCACATAAAAGACCCGAGGCCTTTCATCCTCCAAGACTCTGAGAATATAATCTGGATTTAGATAGCGATTCGCTCCTATATCGGCATGAAATCTCCGATCCTCCCCTTTAACGACGAGTATGAGGTCCTTAGATGTGCCTGCCTCGGAGATCCTTTGAAGATGCGTGATCACTCCATGCTTTTCCAGAAGATTCTCAAGGAAGTCTCCAAATATGTCCTTGCCTACAGCTCCAATAGCGCTGACCCGCTCCTTTTCTATTCCGAGTTTTCTAAGGTCTATTGAGACGTTTCCACAGTGACCGCCCATATGCACCTCTATGCCGCTTGGCACATAGGTGAGTTCGCCGGGGGATGAAACCTTAGGGAGGTTAGCGGCTATTAAGTCGACGACTAGAATTCCGGCGCATGTAACAAGCATTCGAAGCTTCCCTCATCCTAAGCAGAAGCTATATGGATGCTTATTATTTTTTGGAGATCTCCGTTAACATCTTCAAATCTTTATGTAGAGACGAATTACTCGTTTAAAGGCTGAAGTCCTGTTTGGATTGGAGAATTAAACACGAAGCGTATTTCCGCTTTTTAAGAATAATTTGATATTGCAGTGATTTTTTAAACTAAAGATATAAATATTTCTTTAATTTTTAAACATGAAATAACATTACGGAGGCAAAAACGTTTTGCAACGTCAAAGCGGTAGGGAAGCTTGGGAGGAACAGATAAATAAGGTAAGGCAGCGGATGAGCAAGGTTCATCATAAAATCGCGGTGATCAGCGGGAAGGGAGGAGTTGGAAAAAGCGTCGTCACAGTTAATCTTGCCGTATCATTCGCTTTGAATGGTAGAGAGGGACGTATAGGAATTCTTGACGCGGATATTCACGGGCCATGCGTACCTAAAATCATAGGGTTGAAGGGACAGAGGCTTCAGGTGGGTCCTCCAGGAATCTTCCCAGCGTTCGGGCCTTTAGGAATCAAGGTTGTCTCGATGGATTTTCTGCTGCCGGAACAGGAGACACCGGTTATTTGGCGTGGACCACTGAAATATCAGGCTATAAGACAGTTTCTCTCAGATATTGTCTGGGGCGAACTTGATTATCTATTCATAGATCTTCCTCCCGGAACGGGCGATGAATCTCTAAGCGTTATGCAGCTTCTGCCTGAGATGGATGGAGTCGTTATAGTCACCATTCCCTCAGAGGTCTCTCAAGATGTGGTTAGGAAGGCTGTTAGCTTCGCAAGGCAGCTAAGAACACCCATTATAGGAATCATAGAGAATATGAGCGGATTCATCTGTCCGAAATGCGGAGCCGAGATAAACATATTCAAGGTTGGCGGCGGGGAGAAGATAGCTAACGATATGAATGTTCCCTTCTTAGGGAGGATTCCTATAGATCCAGAGATATGCGAAGACTCAGATGAGGGAATGCCATTTGTACTGAAACATAGAGACTCAGCGGCATCTAAAGCATTCGCGGAGATAGTTAAGAAGATAGAGGAGATGGTTGAGAAAACAGAGAAATAGGATTTAAATGACGCTTTACACGGCAAAGTTTAATAGTAGATTTATCTACGCTTTTTCAGGGGAGGATAATACAACATAGTGATAGAAAATTTTAAGCCTCTTATAATCAGTACAGTAACGGTTTTTATGATAGTATTTTTGATGGGCTTATCAATTCAACCTTTCATTTCTCAGGGACACGTGGAAAAAATAAGGGTTATCGTCACGATTCTTCCGCAAGCCGAATTTGTAGAGAAGATCGGAGGTGAAAGGGTTCAGGTCTCGGTTATGGTTCCGCCGGGTGCTAGTCCGCATACTTACGAGCCGACGCCGAAGCAGCTGGTAGAGGTCAGCGAGGCGGATATATACTTTCAAGTAGGTTCAGGAATAGACTTCGAGTCGGCTTTTATGGATAAGATCGTTAAGTTGAACAGCAAGATGCTTGTTGTTAACTGTTCTAAAGGCATCGAGATCTTTGACAGGGATCCGCATGTTTGGCTTTCTCCAAGAAACGCGAAGAAGATGGTTCGGAACATCTATGATGCGCTGGTTCAGGTCGATCCGAAAAACAGGGAGTACTACCGCAGAAATATGGAGTTATACCTTGAAGAGCTGGATAAGCTGGATAGGGAAATCAGGGAGATCTTGAAAAACGTTACGAATAGACGTTTCATGATTTATCATCCAGCCTGGGGATACTTTGCAAGAGAGTATAACTTGACGCAGATACCTGTTGAGAAGGAGGGAAAGGAGCCGACGGTTAGGGGGTTGATGGCTCTGATCGATCAGGCTCGAAGACTCAAAATGAAAGTCATATTTGTCTCACCTCAGTTTGACAGAAAGAAGGCTGAGACTATTGCTGAAAGCATTCAGGGCAGAATCATATTTCTAGATCCTCTAGCTAAAGATTATGTAGATAATCTAAGATCAGCCGCATTGAAAATTGCTCAGAGCATGAGTTAGAATGAGCGAAGTTATTCGACTAGATGATGTTTGGGTCAAGTACGGCGACCTAATAATACTTGAGGATATAAATCTCTCCGTTCAAAATCTTGATTTTCTAGCAATCATAGGGCCCAATGGAGGTGGAAAGACCACACTACTTAAAGTCATATTGGGACTGATAAAACCATCCCAGGGAAGCGTCACTGTTTTGGGGGATACCCCTGAAAGGAGCAGAAGATTCATCGGCTATGTTCCTCAGATCAGCCATTTCGATAGGGAATTTCCCGTTACCGTTCTAGATGTGGTCTTGATGGGTCGACTCGGACGGAAGGGGATTCCCAAGAAATACAGCGAAGAAGACAGGAGAATCGCATATAAAGTCTTAGAGTCTGTGGAGATGCTTTCTTTAAGGGATAAGCAGATAGGGAAACTTTCTGGGGGAGAGCTCCAGAGAGTTCTCTTAGCTAGGGCCTTAGCGGCTGATCCGAAGATACTTCTTTTAGACGAGCCGACGGCTAGCATAGATGAGCCGACGAAGACGAAGCTCTATGACCTTCTAAAAGACCTAAATCGGAAGGTTACAATAGTATTGGTATCGCATGACATAGGTGTAATATCATCCTATGTTGATAAGATTGCTTGCCTTAACAGAAGGCTCTTTTATCATGGCTCCAAGGAGATCGAGGCTGAAACGATAGAGAAGGCATATCAGTGTCCAATAGACCTTATAGCTCACGGCGTTCCTCATAGAGTGTTAAGAAAACATAAGAGAAGTGAATAGAAGTTGTGGGAGATTCTGAGATACGAATTTATGAGGAACGCCCTGATGGCTGGAGTCTTAGCAAGTCTAGCATGCGGCGTTGTAGGAGCAATAGTCGTAGTTAAGAGGATGGTGTCGATAAGTGGAGGAATCTCCCATACCGCCTTCGGAGGGGTGGGGCTGGGATACCTTCTAGGATTCGACCCTATCTTTGGAGCTCTAATCTTCACTATTGTCTCAGCGTTAATGATGGGGACGCTGCGGGAGAGAACAAGACTAAGCGAGGATTCAGTAATCGGAATTTTATGGGTAACTGGAATGTCCCTCGGAGTGATCTTCATCGGTTTAAGTCCGGGATATGCTCCGGATCTCTTCGCCTATCTCTTCGGAAGCATACTGACCGTTCCGCTTTCAGACTTGATCATCATCATGATCCTTGACGCCGTCATTCTTCTCGTAGTCTTCCTCTTTTATGAGGAGTTTCTAGCAATCTCGCTTGATGAAGAGTTTGCAACGGCGGTGGGCATAGCCGTTGAACGCGTATATCTTATTCTCTTATCTTTAATCGCCTTGACCGTGGTGGTACTGATAAGGATCGTGGGGATAATACTCGTAATAGCGATGCTGACAATCCCAGCGACCATCGCGTGGCAGTTTAGCTACAAACTAAAACAGATGATGATGATCTCGTCTCTTCTAAGCGCTTTATTCTCAATTGAGGGTTTATGGCTTTCCTATATTCTTAACTTAGCTTCAGGAGCGACGATAATACTGGTCTCCGTAGCCACCTTTCTTTTGTCACTTCTTCTAAAAAAGTATACGCAGAGACAATCGTAACCGTTATCATATAACATGCGCTTGAATAGCTATTTCTTTCTAAATGAGCTTTCCTTAACGATCTAAACTTAAGAAAATAGGCGGATAAATTGGATTTTAAAAACTATATTGGCGCTCTATTTGATCTCGATGAGATTCATTGCTTCAGTGAAGTAGTTTAAGACGTTCCTGCCCTTCTCTGTGATCCAATAGGTCGTTCGGTTTCCTTCCTCCTCGACCCTTATAAGTCCCTGTTCCACCATCGATTCAAGTATGCTCATCAGGGGTTTCCAGCTTAGATTAGTTCGGTACATTATGCGGGTAGGTTTGTGAGTGCCACGCTTAATGGCTTGAAGAACGTCAAGGTAAATCTCAATTCGAGACCTCTTAGAGCTCATATTATACACCCAGTCAATAAGTTCTAAAGGGAAAAATAAAAAAAGATGTGCGTAGCTTGTACCGACACAAATATTGGGCAGCCTTGAGACTCTAAGCACCAAAATAAAAATATTAATGGACCGGATTATATCATACGGTCTATGGAAGGTGATTAACTTGGAGTTTTATGAAGTTATAAGAACTCGGAGAAGCGTAAGGTCTTATAAGCCCGATCCGATTCCAGATGAAGTTCTAAAAAGAGTCTTGGAGGCCGCGCGGATAGCGCCTTCGGGATCGAACCGTCAGCCCTGGAGGTTCATAGTGGTCAAGGATGAAGAGCTGAAGAAGAAGCTTGTACCAGCCTGCCATAACCAGTCATGGATCGCGGAGGCTCCAGTAATCATAGTTGCATGCGCTCAGGAACTAAGCTACAACAGAGGTGGATATATGGGGAAGTTAAGCGGCGTCATGGATGCGACGATAGCATTTACACATCTGATCCTCGCAGCGAGAGCTGAGGGATTGGGAACATGCTGGATTGGGGCCTTCGATAATGATCGTGTCAAGGAGGTTTTGGGAATTCCATCGGGATGGAACGTGGCTGCGTTAACTCCTCTGGGCTATCCAGCTGAGGGTGAAAGTGCATTTAGGGAGCCGGCGGGTCGGAAATCGCTTGAGGAGATAGTTTCAACCGACAAGTTCTAAATCAACCATGCATTTTTTTACTATTGGGCATTCTAACAGGAGCTTGAGTGAATTTATCAGTCTGCTTAAGAGGTATAACATTGAAATATTGATTGATGTTCGTAGATGGCCAACATCAAAAAAGTATCCTCACTTCAATTATGATGTTCTGAAAGAGGAGTTAGAGAGGGAGGGAATCAGGTATCTTTGGCTTGGCAAGGAACTTGGAGGCTATAGAAGGGCTGGGCTGGGTGACGAGTCGCCGAACAAAGCTTGGAGCAGCTTAGGATTCAGAAATTATGCTGATCATACTCTAAGTGAAGAATTTAAAAATGGGATAAATCGAATTCTTAGATATGCGGCGAGATGGAACGTCGCCTACATGTGTTCAGAGAAGTTTTATTGGAGATGCCATAGAAGGATCATATCTGATTATCTGGTGGCTAAGGGACATCAGGTTACTCATATAATTGATCTACGGAAAACGAGGAAGCATAAGCTTACAAGATTTGCCCGAATAGTGGATGGGAGGCTGATCTATCCAGAAACGAATTGTAGAACCTTAGATTAAGAGAGGAAAGACTTCCCCAATTACTTCAAGTTTTGATTAGAGCCGCCGAATCAATATATAGAAATGTTCAGATGGCTAAAAATTCATTAGAGCCGCAGATATTGTTAGTTTATCCCTGATATAGGAGGAAAAATGGATTGTATGATGTGGTAATTATAGGTTCGGGACCAGCAGGACTGACGGCTGCGATCTATTCGGGTAGGAATGGATTTAGAACCTTAGTCATAGCGGGATCTACATGGGGAGGGCAGCTCATGCTAACGTCTCAAGTGGAGAATTTTCCAGGTTTTAGCGAGGGAATAATGGGTCCTGAACTTATGAATAATATGAGAAGACAGGCTGAGAGATTCGGTGCAGAGATCATATTCGAGGATGCAACATCTGTAGATTTTAAAAATAAGCCTTTCAGAGTTGAGGCGGGAGGCAAAACTTACGAGGCTGCCGCAGTGATCATAGCTACTGGAGCATCACGGAAATGGCTCGGCCTCGAGAGTGAGAAGCGGCTGAGGGGAAAGGGAGTCTCGGTCTGTGCAACATGCGACGCTCCCTTCTTCAGAGATAAAAGTGTAATTGTTGTCGGTGGGGGAGACACGGCGTTGGAGGAGGCCTTAGAACTCGCAAAATTCGCGGGGAAAGTGAGGGTTGTTCATAGAAGGGATCAGCTAAGAGCCTCCAGAGCCCTGCAGAGGAAGGCCTTCAGCAATCCGAAAATAGAATTTGTCTGGAACGCTGTTGTCAGCGAGATAATTGGGAAAGAGAAAGTCGAGGGCGTCAGACTTAAAAGAACGGATACGGGTGAGGAGTTCACACTTGAATGCGACGGAGTCTTCATAGCTATAGGCAGCAAACCTAACACTGAGATCTTTAAGGGTCAAATAGACCTAGATGAGGACGGATACATCGTTACACATGACGAGACGAAGACGAGTGTTGAGGGAGTCTTCGCAGCAGGCGACGTACAGGACCGCCGATATAGACAAGCCGTAGTAGCCGCCGCATCAGGATGCAAGGCAGCTCTAGACGCCCAAAGATACCTTGAGGCAATGAATCGATAAACGAATCCGCATCAAACAGTCACAATATTCACAATCAATAAAAGTCTACACTTCAGAAAGGGAATATCAAAAATTAACTACAACCAGTCACCGTCACCCTATATAAACTTTATAAAGAATTTTTTTCCGTAAGCAAAAAAGCAGCCAAATAAGCTCTAACTCCAATTCTGGAGATAGAGATTACTCAGAGCCAAAAATAATGGATCCTTGACTATTTTATTTTCGTATATATCTCTAATCATATCATACAGTATATGAGGTGGATATAAACGATGCAGATTACGGACATAAAGATTTTGTTAGTAGGCCGCTGGCAATTCGTGAAGGTTGAGACGGATGAGGGAATCTACGGCGTCGGCGAGGGAGGAGGATGGCCCTACGTCTCAAAGACCGCCGTAGAGCTCCTTAAACGCGAGCTTATAGGCGAGAATCCATTCGAGATCGATAGATTATGGTATAAGATGTACAGACACTTCTGGGGGCATGGACTCGTAGGAGCTGTTGGAGGCGGCGCGATAAGCGGCATCGACATGGCTCTCTGGGACCTAAAAGGTAAAGCCCTAAAGGTTCCGGTTTATGAACTTCTCGGGGGGAAGGTAAGAGATAAAATACGCGTTTACGGGCATGCGAGCACTCCTGAAGCGGCAAGATGGTTCGTTGAACATGGCTACACAGCCTTCAAGTGTAGGGCAAGCGTTAAGGTCATCAAAAAACTCAGAGAGACCGTTGGATATGACGTTGATATAGGGCTTCATGCACATGGAGACTTCACACCGAGCGCCGCGATAAGAATTGCACGTGAGGCTGAGAGATACGAACCTGCATTCTTCGAAGAGCCCGTTCCGCCAGAGAATATTGAGGCGATGGCCAAAGTAGCAGCTCACACCAATATTCCATTAGCTACAGGCGAACGATTCTTTAATAAGTGGTGCTTCACCGAGCTCATGAGCAGACAGATAATCGATATAGTCCAGCCTGAGATAACCAGGATAGGAGGCATAACTGAACAGGTGAAGCTCAGCCGCATGGCTGAGGCACACTATATTAAAGTTGCACCTCACGACGGATCAGCAGGTCCAATTGCAGAGGCAGCTAACATACAAATATGCGCCAATCTACCAAACTTCATCTATCTGGAGCATCATGCATATGATCCCTCAGCTCCAAACGCTGATGTTCCCTACAGAAACGAGGTTGTGATGGGTGTTGTACCTGACAAGGACGGATATATTGAAGTTCCAGATGCTCCAGGATTAGGCATAGACATCAATGAGGAGGAATGCCTAAAGCATCCCTACGAGTTTAGACGTTCCAGAGAGATCCCGTTGGAAGACGTCTTTACCTCCAAGCCTACATGGCTCGACTTAGGAGAATAGAAAATATAAAGCCCCTATAGACTGAGTGGAAAGAAGTCGAAGACCCGCTGAGTTCTAAATTGAATGAATCTTTCAGCATACCTAACACGAGATTGAAGGCCGCAATATCTTGCAACTCCCGCATAATACTCCGAAACATCCGTTTGGCTCTTCCAGAAAAACTTTAATGCCTCCATCTTCTTTTCGTAAAAGTCCGTTATATCTATGTAAATGTCCGGAATAAACCGCGTTTCATCGATGAGGCCGATTGCAGGCTCGAATAGATAGATAGCTTTAACCCGCCAAGGCTCATAATTCGAGTTCTTCAGAGCATTCGGATCAGCAGCTCTCGGAACAGCCTTCATGCAGATAGACTTGCCAGCTTCACGATGATCATCATACAACGTGAGAATCCAGTGAGTGAGAATTATGTGAGGCCTAATCCTCCTGATGGTTTCAGCTAATTCATCAGCTCTTTCATCATCGATCACAAGGTTCGGATGATCACCATAATCAAAGCATAGAGGCTTAACCTTCATAAAATCGGAGGCTTCCAGAAACTCCTTTCTCCTTATAGGCTTAACCTTCTCAATAGTCATTCCAGGCTGCTTCCACAATAGCTGAGACTCCTTCGTTTCACCATAAGTCAAAGTAGCCATGTAAACCTCATGGCCTGCCGCGGCATACTTCATAAGGGTTCCGCCAGCCCTTTTAGGAACATCAGCAGGATGAGCTCCAACCGCCAGAATCCTTATCCTTTCAGCCAATACAACCACCCCTCCAAAATTACCCGTATTCCTACGAATAAAATCTAGTATAATCCAAGCTGCTTAAAAGAGCTCTCTCCGCACGTTACAACTTAGCACCCATCTCCTTAAGCTCATTTAAAAGAGACTTCGGATCTGGAGGGCAGCCTGAAATAAATGTTCCTTCAAGTCTATTATAAAATGTCGGAGCTGCACAGTTTCCGCATAAGAAGACCCTACCCTTCTCCTTTATCGGCTTAACCTCGGGACCCATACAGATGTAAACGTCCTCTCTCATTCCGGCATCATCTATTCTGAAAAGTGCAGTGGCGATTCTTCCAAAGCATCCTGTGCACGCCCCACAATTCAACAGGTGAATCTTAGAGAATCTTCTGTTCATGTACTCGACTGAAGTCATCATCTTGCCCTTATAGGCCTCCTCTATGGATATGCCGACAATCTCTATTTGACTTAAATCTGCAGTTCCAAGCCCATGCTCTTCAGCCCAGGCAAGAAACCTCAGAGATTTAGGATCGATCCCGAGAACCCTCGCGGAGACAGCATCTACAGCTACGGGATCAAACCCCGCTAATGTAAGGTCAAGCCTTCTCGTTTCAAGATACTCATCTATTCTTCCCCAATGAAGAATTGTACGAGATCCGTCAACAATCACCATATCGCTTGCTCGAACCTTATTTAGGTCAACTATGACCTCCTCTATTCTGTCCAATTGATGATATTTTCTCTTGTCGCTTCTCGGAATAGCGCCGTATAGATTCTTCAATGCAACAGTTATGCCGGCTAAGTGATGAGTCTTTAAGGCTGGAGCTCCTATGAAAACATCGCAGTTGAGAAGGGCACGTGCAACACGAACCTTATCGAAGAAAACAGGGTTTGGAACCTCAACCGTCTCCCACCCATCAACATTAAAATCTATAAGCTTCCCGCCCACCTTTTTCAAAGCCTTCTCGTACCGTACATGAAGAGGCTCGGTAAGTGGAATACTTCGATTCACAAATCTCCTCTTAAGATCCTCTATGGAGACGTATGGCTCTCCCTCGCCCACAAGAACCTCCTTTGCGCCGGCTTCATACGCCATCTCAACAATAACCTTAACAAACTCGGGATCTGTTGTTTCGCCAGTTTCTGGAGGAAATCCTCCCACCATATTCGGCTTTATGAGAACCTCGTCTCCTCTCCCAACCACCTTTTCTATACCGCCGACAAGATTAACGGCTTCCCTAGTTCTTTCTTCTATGTCGGCACCCCTCACTATTGAGACTTTGCTCTTCATGACTCTAAAGCACCCCTAGTCTCAAGTAAAGAATTCTTCACATATCTCCTTCATAAATCGTTTATTATATTCCAAGTCAACTAAAACTTGGAATAACTTCACGTGCAAATTCCTCTAGGAACTCCTGTGCCTTTCTCGGCGGCGTATTTCCCATGGAGAAATCAATCAGAACGAGGCTGGCGCCAATCTCGATTTGAGCCTCCACCCTCTTAATCCATTCTGAACTTTCTGTCCCTATACCAGTTGGGTATGAAAGAGCGGGGGCAAGCGTCGGAGTCTCTTCTCTATCATACTTCTCTCCCATCTCCCTTAGGCGGCAGTGAAGTCTTTGCAGTTTCTCAGGCGGCATATCCGTTATCGGGAATAAGCCGTCTCCATATTTCGCTGTGGCTTCTAGAATACTGTTCGAAGAGCCTCCGAACCATATTGGAGGATGTGGTTTCTGAAGGGGTTTAGGCCAGAAAGGAGCCTCTAAAACCCGATAATATTTCCCTCTGAATGTAGCCTTATCTTTAGACCAGAGACTCAATATTATTTTCAGTCCTTCCAGCATTCTTTCTATGCGCTCCTTATGACTTCCCCATAGCACTCCGTAGGATACTGCCTCCTCCTTATGCCAGCCAGCACCCACACCCAATATCGCCCTTCCCTCAGATATTATGTCAACCGTAGCTACGATCTTGGCTAATCTCGAAGGTAGATAGAAAGGTATGGGTGAGACACGCGTACCAACCTTTATCTTGCATGTTTTAGCTGCCAACGCTGCTAACGCGGTCCAAGCATCAAGCTTGTCCGGCCTAGACGGATCTCCCCCAACCTTTATGTAGGATTCCGCTGGAAGGAAGAAGTGATCCCCAACCGTGACATAATCAAAGCCCAGCCTATCCGCCTTGACTGATGTTTCCAGAAATGCCTTGTAACTGTAGGAGCCATGTATCGGAACGTGTATTCCAAACTGGAGTTTCAATTCAGATCCTCCCGACAATGCCAACTACAATATTTATATTCCGCACTATAAAAAACAACAATTTATAACTCTCTACGGCACACTTCATTTTTCTACTCGACAGACAAAAGCGTTAACAACAAGATGATATAAACTTCGAGAATAATGAAACCGATTTATGACCATCATCTGAAGTGATAAAGTTGAAGATAGAGGAGATTAAGTCGTTTTTAGTACATAGATGGCTTCTAGTCCGCGTCTACACGGATGAGGGTATCACTGGAAATGGAGAAGCAGGATTGTGGGCTCATCATAGCATAGTCTATGAAGCTATAAGGAACCTAGGAAAATATTATATTGGAAAGGATCCTACACGCATGGAGCATCACTGGCAGACAGTATCGAGAAATACACATTTCATGGGATCCGTCCTCAGTGCAGCTATAAGCGCAATAGATATTGCTCTTTGGGACATAACTGCAAAGTCTGTTAATCTCCCCGTTTATAAGCTCTTAGGCGGAAAATGCCGAGAAAAGATAAAGGTCTTCGCCAACGTATCCGGCGGCAACCTTGACGAGATAGCGGATGACGCTGAAAGAAGAGTAAGGCAGGGATTCAAGTCTCTTCGGGTAACACCCTTCTTTAAAGGCTCAGAAAGGCAGACAGCTACGGAAACGATTAAGACAGCCGTGGAGATTGTGAAGACTATTAGAGAGGCCGTCGGATACTCCGTTGATCTTGGAGTTGAGATTCACAGAAACCTTAATCCGTGGGAAGCTGTAATTCTCGCTCGAGAACTAGAGCTATATAGACTTTTATACATCGAGGATCCGATTCCTCCCGAAAGCATTGATGGACTGGAGTATGTTGCGCAACGATCGCGAATTCCAATAGCGACTGGCGAGCGGTTCTATAACATGTGGCAGTTTAAAGAGCTTATTGATAGGAAAACTGTAGGTCTGATAAGACCGGATATCTCTTTAGCCGGCGGATTTACACACTGCAAGAAGATAGCGGCGATTGCTGAGGCTTCATTCGTGGGGATCTTTCCGCATCTCATGGGAAGCCCAGTTAATACGGCTGCTCAAGTTCAGCTTGACGCAGCGATTCCGAACTATGTACTTCAAGAAAGTAACATTATCAAGCCGCCTTTAAGCAAGATCGTTGATGAACCGTTGAGGCTTAAAGATGGATATGTGATCGTTCCGGAACGTCCGGGAATCGGCGTTGAGATAAACGAGGATGCCCTTAAAGAGTTTCCATACGAGCCTAAAGAGATCAAAGGAACATTTAGGGAGAACGGATCAGTAGCCTACTAGAAAAAACAAGAGTTTCTGGAGCTCATGAATGCTGAGGATTAAGAGCTCTGAGCTGACCGACCAATATTAAAAATGCTACGATGCCGAGAGTACCCATCAGAATAAATGCAGGCTTAAATGATGAGTAAACATCGATTATGTACCCTATCACTCCAGACCATAATGAGCCGAAGCTGAACCCAACAGTGAAGAATATCCCGACAACAAGATCTCTATTAAATTGTTTTGTGACATTAACGAGATGCGATTGTAATAGAGTGGGCAGAGCGAAGGTTGACAGCCCAAGAAGAAAGAGATGCAAAGCCAAAAAAGGACTGGCCGAGTCATAGAGTGAAAGTAGATATATCAGAACTAATGCGGAGAATGAAGAGAAGACGGCCATCCTAAGATGCCCAATCTTGTCCGCGTATTTCCCAAGCAGTATAGGGCCACATACCCCTCCAAGAAGCCCAGCCGTATATGTGAGACCATAAAGATAGCTTTGAACGTCAAATTTTAGCGCGTCAGCTAAGAAGAGAGGCGTGTAGGTAGTGATTATTCCCAAGTCGATTCCTCCTGAAAGGAGGACTTGAGTTAATATTATCGGGATAACCGTTGGGGTTCTTATGAGGATCTTAACATCAGACTTGAGGGAGGAGAAGCTTCCAGCAGATCTTATCTGGTTTATACCCACATCTCCGCTGAGATACCATATTACAGCTAAACCGACAATGAACATAGGCGTAGAAAAAACGAATAGAGTCTTCCTCCATCCTAGAGTAGCGGTTAGGAAGCATACGAATAGAGGCCCAATTATATTGCCTAAATATGCAATTCCATAGTGTATTCCAATTGCTTTCCCAACAGATTTATTATCGAACTTCTCACTTACAATAGCCGTCCCCATTGGATGTTGAGGAGCTACACCTACGTTCGAAAGGATTCTAAAGCATAGAAAATGCATGAAGCTCTGCGCGATCCCCGTCAGGAATGTACCAAGCGAGAGAAGAAGATTACCGAGTCCCAAAAGAATATGTCTAGGTATTTTTCTACTCGCCAAACTAAAGAATATTTGGGACAATCCGCCTATCAATGATGAAATCGCCATAATAATGCCGAACTCTGTGTAATTCAAGTTCAGCTCAGACATAATAAAAGGGAAGAGTATTGATGTTCCAACAAAGATGTGCTGCATCATATGTGAGATCGTCGTAATCGCTAGAACACTATTTGGAGAACGAATCTTTTCAAATTCTGCATCCATTCCCGCGTCACCTATATCCTCAGATGCTAGAGACTCGATTTCGACGTCTACTCACGCCTAAAGCATTAAAGAATGCCTTAAGAATTCGATATGTTAATCCCCAGATCTTAATATCGCCAATAATAAAGGCTGGGCGTATTCCAGGTTTTAATCTAGTAACACGCTCATTTATGATGAGATCTTTTATTGGAATCCAATAATATCTTTCAAGCTCGTTTATGTTCAGCCGAATTATAGGCTCGTGCTGAAGCAGAAAGATAAAGGGTAAGATCCTAATCTCGGGATGTAGCCGAGATCTCAAAGCCGGCGTTACGCCTAGAAACCTGCATCTTTCAAGAAGATTTATGCCGGTTTCCTCAAGAACCTCTCTGAACACCGTATCTTTCAGGCTTCGATCTTTCGGGCTGCTTTTTCCTCCCGGGAGAGCTATCTGGCCAGACCATGGATCCCTAGGATTTTCAGCCCTCTTTACGAAGAGCACGTCTAAATCTCGATTATCTGGCTTCAGCAGAATCGCAACAGCAGCATTGGCTTCCTGCTCTGTAGAGAAGGATTTCAAGGCCCTTACGAGCTCATTTATTTTATGGTTCCTCACATAAGATCACTTGAAATCTCACTTATGGTTAGAGTATACTATTCCACTTGAAAATCTGCCTTTTTGATTTTTTCTGAAACCTTGATGCGATCATTACTCCTACTAATATGTTTATAATAAAGTTTTGGCAAAGGGAAGAATTATGAGCTTAACAGAAGAGTTAAGAAGATACGCTGAGAGTCTAAGGCTTGACTTCATAGGTTTCTGTCCTGCTGATGCATTAAATGGAGCTCCAGAAGATAAGAGGCCGAGAGCTTACCTCTATGATGCCCAGAGCGTAATATCCATAAGATACAAGCTCAATTATACTTCAATTCAGGGTTTACCTAAAAGCAGAAGCGCATACATGCTGGAACACGACTATGCAAATAGACATCTTGATGAAGCCTCCCATCTCATCGCCAGATTTTTAGAGAGAAGATGCTTTCAGGCAATAGGATTTGATTCAGGGGCAGGATTTTATCATGAAGCTGGAAAGGCACCGAAGGAGATAGCTGCAGATATCTCGCATAAGCATGCCGCAGTTGCATGCGGTTTAGGGAAGTTTGGACTAAATAATCTCGTAATAAGTCCATTATGGGGTCCTCGAGTGAGATTAGCAACTATAATAACAGATGCTGAATTAGAATACAGTCCTCCTCTAGAGGATAATCCTTGCTTGACTGATGAATGCGAAGAATGCGTCAAAATCTGTCCATGCATTAGACGAATGGAGAGGGAAATATGACCCGGAGAGAGGATGGAGCATCGATAAGAAGAAGCGCTATGAGTACATTTTTAATACGTTAAAGGGACACGATGCGGAATGTGCATAAAGGCCTGTCCAGTTGGGCTAAAGGGATTCAAACGTAAATGAAGAATATGATATGCTTGAAAGATCCGTTCTCAGAGAACATCATACTGAAGAACCTTTAAGAGACTCATGAACGGCTAGAGTTAAAGAGAAAAAGGAAAGGCTGAAACGGCGATGGCCAAAGCATGCACCGCCCTTACATTCCAAAAAAGACTAAAATAGAAGATCTTGAAGGATTGATATATGGATCTAGCTAGTCTAGTAGTTTCAACAATAATCGTGTCTGTTTCGGGAGCTCTATCTCCGGGACCTCTAACAGCCTCAGCTATAGTAGTTGGCACAAGAAGATTCGCTAAAGGCGGGTTTCTAATAGCGTTTGGACATATGCTCTTCGAATTTCCATACATAATAATCATAGCTTTGCTTTCAGCTCCCATAGGGCTTATTCTAGAAAATGCAAGTGTGAGCTATGCTTTGACGCTTGTAATATTACTCTTCATCTTATTCTTTTCTTATCTAATCATAAAAGACGGCATAGGCATTATAAGATCCGGCGTCTATGAGATTAAAAGAAGCAAGAGAGATACGCTTAACCCTGTTCTTATAGGAATCATCTTAACAGGCCTTAACCCGTACTTCTTGCTGTGGTGGCTCTCCGTAGGATTACCGTTAATAAGGCTGTCTATCAGCATGGGATTCCTCTTCTTGCTATTGATGTATGGATCACATATATGGATGGATTATCTTTGGCTGACATTGATGGGATTCGCTGGTGAAAGCGGCGCGAAGATACTGAAATCTAAAGGTTACGGAATCCTCCTCATCCTGTTAGGCATTATATTAGCATTATTCGCGGTAAATATATCCCTTAAGACCTTTCTTAACCTCAACCTACTACCCTTTTAGCCATTAACAGCCTTTTCCTCTATATTCTGCTTAAAATACGGATGGCTCCTAAGAATCTACAGGATCATAGGCTTTACCTTCATGTCTCCATAGAATTTTTTGACTTGACAGTTCTTAACCCGAACATGAAGCCCCAGTAATCATTTAGTAAAAACGTTCAAGATGTAAAGGAGGCAGAGCGTCTTTTTCTAGAAAATCAAAATAAAGATGAAAGATAAAAAGAAATGATGGTGATGAGGATGTCTAAGAAGGTTATTCCAGGCGCCGTGATTGTAGGCAACATGGTTTATACAAGCGGCATGACTGGCGGACCCGGAGATGTGGAGACACAGATTAGAAACACCTTAAAGAAGCTCAAGGAAACATTAGAGGCTGCAGGCACCTCCTTTGAGAATGTGGTTAAGGCAACCGTCTATCTCGCCGACTTGAATGATAGAGAAAGATACTTAAACAAGATTTGGCGCGAGACTTTCCCAGAGAACCCTCCAGCTAGAACATGCGTTCAGGTAGGTCTAGCTCCGGGAACCGCCGTTGAGATAGAGATGGTCGCTGTAATACCATCCAGTAAAGAGGAATAGACCATTAGAAGAAATAAGGGAAACTTGACAATCTGATGTCATAAATAGATTTGCAATCGGCTAATGATCTTAAGAAACATTTGATGCTGGCTGGCAATCGCATCTCCTAAAAATCCCTTATTTTTTATGGTGTATAAGAAGAATCTGAAGATTTGTTAGGCAAGCCTCCATACAAACTTAGCCTGGGAGAGAAGCGTATTGTAACGTTAGCGTCGATACTGGCCTATGATCCCGAACTTTTATTACTAGATGAGCCTACCGTCAATCTGAGCTCTAGAACTATAGAAGAAATCAAAGAAGTAGTTGAGGATTCTAGGAAAAATAAAAGGGCTGTCGTGGTTGCATCGCATGATGTCGAATTTGTCGCAGAGATATCCGACCGCGTCTACGTTATTAAAGATAGGTCTACGCTTAGAGGATCAGATGCGAGAACTATATTAACTAACGAATCGTTGCTTGCCCTTGCCGACACAAAACCTCCACTCGTGTTACAAACTTTAAAATTACTAAACCTTAAATTACAGAATTATCCATTAACGATTAAAGACTTAGAGAAGGCTGCCATTGCCGTAATGCATGACGATCAAAGATCCAGCCGAAAAAACGAGAATTCCAAGAATACGTGCAGACGACAAAACTGTAAACTTTATCTTTCTCTGCTGATTTCAACGCAAATTCATGAGCCTTCAAGCGTCAGCAGCATACTTCCCGTTCTATATCCTTCTAGATCCAGTGTTATATATTTGAATCCTAAACTTTTTAGTTCGTCTGCTATTTTATCCATCACTTCAGTGTTGAAGAAGAGTTTTCGCTCATCCTTTCCAACTTCTATCCTTGCAAGACCGTTATGATCTCGAACTCGGAGTTGCCGGACTCCTGTTATTTCCCTTATTATCTGCTCCGCTCGTCCAATCCTGACAAGCCTCTCAGCCGTTATCTTTTCGCCGAAGGGTATGCGGGAGGCTAAACACGCCAATGGCGGTTTATCACTGACTGGAAGCCCCTTCTTTTTAGCTAAGACTCGGATCTCCTCTTTGGTGAACTTGTTCTCTGCCCACGGACTATAGACGTTTTCCATCTCTTCAACTGCTTTGAAACCTGGTCTATGGCCGCTTAGATCTGAAAAGTTTGTTCCTTCGAATATGGCTTTGAATCCGAGATTTTTAGCTACGTTTTTCAGGCTGTTCAATAGTTCTCTCTTACAGTAATAGCATCGATTTTCAGGGTTTTTAACAAAGTTTTCATTTGAAAGCTCATTTGTCTCTATGAGTATATGCTTGATACCTATTGCCCGGGCGATTCTTTTTGCTTCCTCAGTCTCTTCAGGAGGATAGGTTGGTGAAATAGCTGTTACTGCAACTGCTTTTTCCCCTAAAATTTCATAGCAAATAGCCGCAAGGGTTGAGCTATCCACGCCTCCAGAAAAGGCTATGACCACGCCTTCTTTACCCTTTTCACGAATGAATCTCCTCAGCCTCTCATATTTTTCGTTAAAGTTCACTTATCATCCCTTCAAGAATAGATTTCGAGCTTTACTTTTAACTATCTCGATGACCTCTCTTAATGGTTTAGAGGTCTTCTCAGCTATTCTCTTCACATCATCATATTCAGGCTTTATTTGAAGAATCTCGCCTTTCCTATCTCTTGAAACCTTCACCTTTGCTTCTTCTTTTAAACCATCTATCATGATCTCCAGCGGTATCGATTCCCTTAAGAGAATTCTTCTCTCACATGGGTACATGCGTACACCTAAACTTCCAGTCTCCTCTATTAGCAGACGTGCAATATGTTCAACGTTTTCTTTATCCGCGATCACTTTCAGGATCTGACCCGGCCTATTCTTCTTTGTGAATATCGGGATTATGCTGACGTCTCTTGCTCCCTCAACCAGCAATTTATCAACAATATGCCCAACTACTTCTCCAGTTACATCGTCAAGATTCGTCTCTAAAACTACAACCTCATCCTTGAGGAGGCTATGATTAAAGGGCTTGCTTAAAACGATTCGTAGGATGTTAGGCATTTCCTTGAAATCCTTTGTTCCAGCGCCGTAACCAATCTTTAACGGCCTTATAGGTGGATAGAAACGGATAACTTCGTCTACCAAGTTAACAAGTATTGAAACTCCAGTTGGGGTTGCTAGCTCCGACTCTACAGGCCCACCTACCAAAGGAAATCCTTTGAAGCTAAGAATCTCTAATGTTGCTGGAGCTGGACTTGAAACTGTTCCATGAGAAAACTTGAATTTTCCTCCACCAACCGCCACTGGAGTTGAATAAATCTTAGAATCAAACAATCCTAGATCTTCAAGCGCCACAGCTGAGCCGATTATCTCTGCCAGAGTATCAATCTGACCAGCTTCATGAAGATGAACGCTACTTATGTCTTCTCCATGAAGTTTCGCCTCAGTCTCCAGTAGAGTTTTTATGGAGTCTGAAGCGAAGGCCTTTGCTCTATCTGTAAGCTGTAGTTTCTCTGCACAATCCTCAATTGTCTCTATGAATTCGGTTCCATCCATTTTAGGCATATCATCCGCTTTAACGTCTACCTTCTTCGCTCGGAATCCTCTCCGGATCACATCCTTAACGTCCACCTCTATGTTTTTACATTTTACAAATTCTTCAAGTGTCTTTATTGCATTGACAACTCTATTAACATCAGCTCCAAGATCCAGCAGGGCGCCTAGAATCATGTCTCCAGAGATCCCTGCTACTTGGCAGTCAATTATCACTACTCGATCCGACACTTCTATCACTTCTATATCTTTCCAGTAGAAGATATTAGTTGCAATCTTGAATATATGGGTTTGAGGTGACGATTTGAGGGAGATACTTGAGAAGGCTTTGAAGGGCGAGATCTCCATTGAAGAGGCTGAGAGGCTTCTTAGAGTACTTGCAATAGAGGAGATAGGAAATCTTGCCAGAATCGATGTGGGCAGAGAGTATAGAAAGGGCATACCTGAAGTCATACTTGCTGAGGGCAAGGCTCCGAAGGATTTGGCAGATATAGCCGTGAAGATGCTGAATGAGAGTGGAAGAGCTATAATCAGTAGAGTTACGAAGAAGCAAGTGGAGACGGTAGTAAAATCGCTTCCGAAGGATGCGAGCTTGAAAATCTACGATAAAGCAAGGATAATAGTGATAAAAAAGAAAGATTTCAATGTAGAAAGGACAGGTGGAAAGATCGGAATCTTAACTGCTGGGACATCTGATATACCGATCGCTGAAGAGGCAAGAGTCATCGCTGAAGAAATGGGATGCGAGGTTATAACAGCCTACGATGTAGGTGTAGCTGGAATTCATAGATTGCTGCCGCCATTAAAGAAGATGGTTACGGAAGATGTAGATGTTATAGTGGTTGTCGCTGGGAGGGAAGGAGCCTTACCCTCCGTTGTAGCCGGTATGATCGATATTCCAGTGATAGCAGTTCCAACATCCATTGGATACGGTTTAGGAGAGAAGGGCGTGAGCGCCTTGATGGCTATGCTTCAATCATGCTCGCTCGGCTTGGCTGTTGTTAACATCGACGGAGGAGTAGCGGCAGGTGCGATAGCCACACTGATAGCAAACCGCGTAGCAAAATACAGAAGAAAAGAGTAGCCTTCGGTTTTTTCTCTCCACAAAAGGATCATTTCAAACTGAAAGTAGCATAAGTGTAAAATGTGGATGGCCAGATAGAAGAACCAGAATCTCAAATATAAAGATGCTGATCCTATCCTGTCACAAAATCCAAAGAATCACCTAAATTTTAAAAAGATCGAAACTAAAATTCGATTTTATGCTTTAAATGAATTTGGTGGGCCGGGCCGGACTTGAACCGGCGGCCTCAGCCTCTCTTAGTTTTTAGATAGCTCGTAAGGGCTGCTTCAGGTCCTTAGGGTGAATGTCCTGACCGAGCTAGACTACCGGCCCCCATAATATTATGGGATCGATTCTTGAATCAGTCTATGCCTTAGCCTTAAATTAATTTTTTTATTTCTTTAATATTTTCGTGTTGATTGTTTGCTATGCCCCTTGATGCTCTAAACATCTCAGGTCTTACATTTCTGCCTTTTAGAGCTGATCTAATGCTCTTTTTGCCTCTTTTAGGCTGTAATTTTAATTTAAATCTAATTTTCCATCTTATTGTCCAGTTAAGTGACCGCCTATAGAATCTATTACTCTTTAAATGGTAGCCCGGGGGAGATTCGAACTCCCGTCAGCGGGTCCAAAGCCCGCTATGCTTGTCCGCTACACCACCGGGCTGCCGTGAAGACTAATAGTTATTCAGAAGCAACATATATTTCGTTTATAATCTTGGCTTTTATCGTCTTCTTTTTCTTCTGAATGGGCCGCTCTCGGATAGGTGCCATGGAATTTGAATGTAAGCTCTTTCCGAAAGATTATTTCGAGTATTAACCTCGCTTATTTCATTTTCGGTCTTTTCAATTCTCCCAGTCTTCCCAGCATTCAGCCTTAGAGAGCCCTTGAAGACCGTTGTATATCCATTTTTGATCTCAATCGTATCGCCTGCCTTAAATTTTTTGATCTGGTCGTTCCATAAAGTTAGAATAACCGATCCAGTCTCGTCTCCTACAAGAGCTTCAGCTACTAGATGCACTTTTCCCCCTCTTCTTTGAGGAATTGTCCTGGATGCGCCCACACTGATTATCTTCACGGTCATATTCAGATTCATGAGACCTGGCTTCAGAAAACCGACTTTCACATGCCCAGATAATTCATTACTCACTTCAAACACTTCACATAAAGATTGATATGAAAGATGCTTATTAAGATGCTTATTCCGTAAACATTTGAGCGATGAGTTCCCTTCTCTTATTTCGAATCTTCAGAATCATGTCTCTTGACTTCTCCAGAGCTGCTTGTGCATCTTGAGGCGAAACTTCTTTTATCATTAATATTTCAACTGCATCATCGTAAACTTTTTCTGGAGAAATTTTTGAGCTTTTCAGATATCCGATTAGACGAGTATAGTCAAATTGGATTCCCTCGATCTCCGCTAAGAGCCAAGCAAAGTTCTCAAGCATACTCACGGAGGATCTCAGCATATAATGAGCTGCCTCTATGTAGTTATCTTGAAGCAGCGATTCTGTGCGGGTCATAATCCCCTTAAGAAAGCTTCGTTTACAATAAAAATTCAGATTGTTTACGATCTCTTCATGAAGATTCTTGACTGTTGAAGAGTTCGCCTCAACAAAGTCTGTAATGACACCCCACACTTCTTTAAATGCCTTAAAGATCACATCAACGTTTCTTCTGTTAATATTGGAAAGCCCCGTTATCTCGAGATAACTGCCATAAAATTCTTTAAAATCTAGTTTATTTGCCGATTCTTCCAGATCTCTGATGAAGCGGCTGTTTGAGAATGAGGTTTTCGTGACTTCCATGAGGATCCTCATCGCCATTTCTAATCCTAACGCTGCATTTAGTTTAGCGCTTTGATAATCCTCTCTTCCATACGCGGATAATCCTCTACTTAATAGGGTATCAGCCTTCACAATATAGCTACTGGTTCTAATCTCTACACGTTCAGGCAGCCACATAATCTTCTGCATTGTATTCTTTGCTCTTTCCAATGTTCCGTTCGAGTCATACAATATCTTAGATTCGTAGATTTTCTGGTCGATCTCCGGAGGAAATTCTCGAAGAACCCATTTTTCAGGAACATAATTTAAGTCCAAAAATACATTATCAATCTCCGCGCGTTCAACATATTCATAACTGAGATTTCGGCCGTCGACAACTAGCAGGTCTACATCGCTGCTAGGCGTAGCCTCTCCACGACTCCAGCTCCCAAAGAGCCCTATACTTATAACAGATTCACGCGGCTTCAAATCTTCTATAATATTCATAAGTGTCCGTTGGATATTTTCAGGCAGCCTTTCCAATTCTTTACCCCAATCCGTCTATCTATCCTTTAAAATCATATAAACTTTTCAAACAAAAACTCGAAGTGGACATCTAAAGAAGAACGAGACAACCGAAAGACTTATATATAGATTCCAATCTTTAGGTATAGCCGCGAGCTGATGAGCTGGTTCTGATCCTAACTCCATGAAGAACCGCGCTATGTGAAGTTCTCTGGTTAATTTCGTGTCGTTTAGTAGAGGTGAGAAATCATGCAGAAGAAAATGAATAAAATGCAGCCCTTGCAGTTAAAGGTTAATAAGTGTCCTGAATGCGGAAGCACAAATCTTATTCATGATTATGATACTGGAGAGACTATTTGTGGAAGTTGCGGTTTGGTAATCCAAGATGTTATGATGGATAAGGGTCCGGAATGGCGGGCATTCACGCAGGAAGAGAAAGAGTCTCGGAGCAGAGTTGGCATACCTACATCTTACTCAGTTCATGATAAAGGATTATCCACATCTATAGATCGTATAAATAGGGATGCTTTTGGACGTAAGCTTCCTCTATCCACGCGTCTCCAGATGTGGCGGCTGCGAAAATGGCAAATAAGATCTCGTGTTCATTCATCGATCGATAGAAACCTTGCACAGGCCATGACGGAGCTTGATAGGCTTTCAAGCAAAGTCTCCGCGCCCTCAGCAGTGAAGGAAAAAGCAGCATTGATCTATCGTAAAGCTCTTGATGAGGGGCTTGTCCGAGGCAGATCCATAGCTGCAATCGCCGCTGCTTCTCTCTACGCTGCCTGCAGAATCACAGGGACTCCTAGGAGCCTTCGGGAGATAGCTGATGCAAGCCTAGTAGGTAAGAAGGATATTGCTCGATGCTATAGGCTGTTACTGCGAAGTTTAAGCCTTCACATACCAATAGCGGATCCAATGATCTATGTAACTAAGATTGCGCGTAAAGCAGACATTTCAGGACAAGTTCAAGCTGAAGCAGTGAAGATCCTTAAGGAGGCGAGAAGAAGACATGTTTCAGCCGGGAAGGATCCTATGGGCTTGGCCGCCGCTGCGTTGTACATAGCATGCAAGAAAATGGGTGAGAAAAAGACTCAGAAGGAGATTGCTGATGCTGCAGGAGTGACTGAGGTAACTGTGAGAAACCGCTTTAAGACCCTTAAGAGACAATTGAAAATAAGTCTGCCCGATTAATCTCTTCGCTTCTCCAGCTCTTCTTTTTCAACTTCCATGATAACTGGCCCTACATATCCACAGTCTTCACAGAAATATTTCTTTGGAGTAAGCCATGCATCTAGCCTACTTGACAAATGAACTCTAGTACTACCGCATCGAGGACAGACTAACACTCTCCCAGCCGATCTGCCTGAGTATTTAAATTTCTTTAGTAACCGCTTAATTTTTTGCATTCTCAACGCTTTCTGAACTTATTGAACTTCAATGTTCTCTTTTGGATAACCCATCTTCACCAGAAAATTATATGCCTTTTCTCTCTGATCCCCTTGGAGAAGTATCTGACCGTTTTTCGCTGTTCCTCCACAGGCACAGAAGTTCTTCATTTTTTGAGCAAGTTTCTTCAGATTAATATCTTTGCCGTCTATCCCCTCGATAACCGTCATTGCCTTACGGAATTTCCTTGTTTCTGTACGGACAAGAATCTTTTGTTGTTCCTTACTTATTTCTCCGCAAACGCATATGTCTTTTGGAAGCCCGCATATAGAACAGATCTCTACCATTACGTAGATCTTTGCTCCTTTTAGTTTCGTTTTTTACTAGTAGATTGGCGATATTTAAGATTTTGGGAATTTCACCACTATCACCACTATATAGGTGGCTGAACCTTCTCTAGCTGCTCCAGCACGTATCTGCGGATATCCTGAGCTTTCGGCAAATCCGCGGCGATCTTTCCGTTCTTGACTAAAGGCTTAAGCATGCTTATTGTTTTTCCATTGCATTTTGGGCATCTGGGAGGAGACGCGGAGAAAGGCAGCACAACATCTTCGAGACAGGATGGGCATCGCCAGACTTGCTTTTTACCACTCAGCTTACCTCGTTTAGCCGCTAGGTTTCCTTCAACTTCAACTATATCCATGGCGAAGTCTACGGTAGGCGCATTACTGATGAATGTGCCTACGCCAAATGCTTCCGCTCCAGCCTCGCTTAGTTCTTTAACCGACTTCTCATCAAGCCCTCCTGAAACGAAGATTTTAACATGCTTGTATCCTCTAACATCAAGTTCCCATCTTACTTCCCTTACAATCTCTGCGAAGTCTCCCTTTCTCGATTTAGGTGTGTCCAGCCGAACAGCGGCGAGACGATCTTTCAATAAGTCAGCGGCCATCACGGCTTCAACTTTCTCATCAAGGTAAGTATCTACCAAGCAGACCCTAGGAACATCGGGCGGCATAATCTCATCAAATGCTTTCCAAGCTTCAATTTGACTTCTCATCGTTATGATTAGGGCATGAGGCATTGTTCCACTAGGCTTGATCCCAATAGCCTCTGCACCTATAAGGCTGGAGACTCCATCCAGCCCTCCAATATAGGAGGCTCTGTCGAGCATGGGAGCGATGGCTGGATGCATCCTACGTATCCCGAAGGCTAACACAAGCTTGTTTCCCGCAACCTTCTTGATTCGGGCTGACCGCGTCGCAACGCCTGAGGCTTGACATATCAATCCTAACATTGGGGTCTCTAAAGTGCAGAAGTCGCCATATGGACCCTCAATGAATAATACTGGTTCCTTAAAACCTCTACTGTCGTGAGGAAAGATTATGGTTCCTTCAGGCATAGCATATACATTGACGGGGCATCCCTCAAACAGATGTGCCACCTCTTCGATTCCGCATAGAACAGCCCAGGGCCATCCTTCAGGCAGACTTCCCATAGTCACTTCAGCTACAACACTTATCTTATCCTTCTTCTTCTCTTTGAGAATCTGCTTTGTTCTTACAAAGTATATGTCGGTTGTCTTTCCACTTTTTATCTCTTCATCATCCGCATAATAGAAAAGATGCATATCATCCACCGACGTTTATCATCCAATCCTTAAATGGAAGAGTAAGTTCAAAGTGATACTTAAAATAAATTATAGGGAGTGATCATCTTATTTTTTCTTCATCAGACTCTTCTGAGTGCATGCATAATGTCGGATCGAGTTATTATTCCAAGCAGCCTTTTATGGTTTTTACGGTCAACTATGAGGATACGGCCAATATCGTATCGATTCATCTTTTCGAAAGCATCGAGCACAGAGTCATCCGGATATGCTGTGATTAATCGTTTTTTTGCAATATCGCCAACTAGAATCTCATTTCTCCTCTCTTTAGGAACATTCATGATATCCTCAAATGTTATAACCCCTATTAGCTCCTCATTCTCGTTGACGACTGGATATCCCATGTGATGATGCATTGCCATCACATCTAAAAGCTGAGCGACCGTAATTTCAGGTTTCACCGTCACTAGTTTCCGACTCATTATTTCTTCAATCTTTTTATCAGCCATGATTGATTTTTCGCTTTGTAGAAAGGCTAATGTGTGATTAGCAGGCGGGATCGACATTCCTCTCCGCTGTAATTTTTTAATCTCTTCCAAGGCAATCTTCTTTTTACGAACTGCAAGAGAGAGAAAATGCGCAAAAACCTCGCTTTCACTCTCTATTTTTCTCGTTCTTATTGCTCCCGCCTCTAAAGATCTGCTCAAAACTTCCTCTCCCTTTCTTGTTCTGACAATGACTATTGACCAGTCACGTAGAGGATAGGCTCCTCCAACCGATATATCTGCAAGCTCAGAGGTGAAGTCTACGCAGGTTCTACATTTATTTAGAATATGTAACGTTACGTCTTCTATGGGTATCTCTACAGTGCGATCTTCTACGTAAATAATGTATTTATCGGTTAGATCCATCCTCTTTATCTCTGAATGCTCAATATTGAAGCTCTCCTTTAGGTAGTTGAGGAGCTCATCCAGCGAGAAAGCCCATAGACAAAAAAGCCCGATCGTTAACTCTAGACTCTGCATAATTTTGTGTTCCCATGCCTCCAGCTTCCGGATAGCTAGAATCTGATGTGGAACACCTACAAATGCTATCTTACTCTTTCCATATTCTCGAACGGCATTCCCAAACGCTTTTGCAACGGCTGATGGTGAAAATTTGCTTTCCACAGCAGAGAGAACGTCGTCTGGGATAAGGCTGATTTGAGGTTTAAGCTTTAACGGTTCAGAAGGCTCCGCTTCGGAGACTACAGCACTATCGATTATTCCATCTCGTAAAGATTGCATCAGTATTGCTGTTACAACTCCTCCGCTATGGCTTAATCTTCTAATCTCGGGGTCTGTTGCTTGTGCAAGAAGTATCTCCCGATAATATCCTAAAGCGTTTCTTCTAAACGGCGCATCAGCCACGAATTTCATAGTTTCCAATAGTAAAGGTTCGGTGTGAGGACATATATCATAGCAGATAG
>CAZEGS010000013.1:0-33587 GCA_964512445.1 uncultured Candidatus Bathyarchaeia archaeon | reverse complement strand
GCTTGAGAGTTCTGCTAGGCTTGTCTTGACTGATTCTGGAGGGGTTCAGGAGGAAACCTGTATTCTGCATGTTCCATGTGTTACTTTGAGGTACAATACTGAGCGGCCTGAGACTTTGGAGGTTGGCTCTAACGTTCTGGCGGGGGTTGAGCCTGACTCTATTGTTGAAAAGACTGGGCTTATGCTGGGGCGTGAACGTGATTGGCCGAATCCTTTTGGGGATGGAAGGGCTGGGATGAGGATTGTTAAGATCTTGATTGACAATTTTGGAGAAGAGTGACTTCTGAATATTCTGCTGCGGAATCTCTCTACATGTGATTTTGAAAATTGTCTTCAACTTCCATAAAAATAGAATTCGCATGCGGTATGCACATGGAAAAAATTTCTTTAAATAGTTTATATACCAAAAAAATGGGGGGATTTTTAGGCTTTTTTAGCCTTTTATCCAGCGATCTTTCTCTGCATAATGATTATGGACATTATGGCTGCTACCGCAGCTATTAGCGAGAGTATGACTGCTCCGTATACTGCCGTCTGTATTCCGGATGCTGCTGACTGGGCGCCCGCTGCAGCCTTGGATGCTTCCTCAGCTGCTGACTGGGCGCTTGAGGCCGCTGAGGCAACGTTTGATACATCGCCTTTGAGAGTGCTTAGGGCATCGCTTAAGTCACTTACAGCACTCTTGAGGTCGCTTACAGCCTCGCTTAACGCCGCAATATCAGATGCTTGATCACCCACTATATCGCTTAGATCCTCAACGGTATCAGCAAGCGATGCGACATCACTCTTCAGCTTGGATACTTCTATGCTGAGAGTCTCCATCGTCGGTTTCTCAATGACTGTGAATGTTCCGTTAACAGTCGTGTCAGCTACTGTTATGTTCCAGAACCATGTGCCTAGCTCAGCGTCTGTTGGAATGGTCAACGTTGTTGATCCCGTGTAGTACTCTCCAATTTTTGTACCTATATCTATCGATTTACTGTATTTGAAGTTGCTCGGCGTGTAAATGCTCAGTGTCGGCGCGTCTGGCCCTGTATACTTCAATGAGCATTTCGCAAAGAATGCTACTGTGTCTCCGGGCATGTATGTATTGGCTCCTGTATAGACGATTACCTCTGGAGGTACAACGCTGAATGAGACCTCAGCCGTCAAGCCAAATTCATCTGTGGCATTTACGTAGTAGTCTCCAAGCGCAAGATCATCTGGAATAATGAACCATGCCTTGTAGCTTCCAGTCTCATTCGACTCTACTTCTGTTATTCCGGTTGGTACTGGTTCAAAGTCTGGATAAGAAGTGAATTGATCCATGAATGTCACTAGATCCGTGTCCCAGTAGACATCTCCCTCTTCCGTTACGTTATAGATTCTAAGGTCTATCGTAACATTTTCTGTTTCTGGAGCTGTGAAGTAGTTAAGCTCAATTGTAACGTTATATCCTTGCGGAGCACTCCAAGGCGTTAAGACTATTTCTGTAGTCTCCGTAACTTCGAAGGTGGTTGTCGCTGTGACTCCTTCTTCATCCATCACGGTGATCGTGTATGTTCCTGCCGGAATGGTAGGTACATAGACATAAAAGTCGTCAGGTATATCGCCATCATCGGTTAGCTCCGCGGGCCAGTCTTCACCATCAGCTCTGATAAGTAGCTCTCCATTTATCGTAGCGTTAAACTCCTTTTTATCACCATTCTCAGCCGGAGTTAGGTCTCCGCCAACTAGAAGCACCTTGGTTCCTGTGGGGCCAGATGAGGGTGAAACAAGCAGCGTAGTCATTACGCATCTAAATGTTGCCGAAGCGTTTAATCCATTCTCGTCAACCGCAGTGATATTATAGTCTCTTCCAACCGGTAATGTTGGAACTGTAACTGCGGTTAGGAATCCTCCCGTTGAGTTCGTTGTTGTTGTCGCATATTCTTCTTTTGGACCGAAGTCTATTGTTATTTCAATATCTGCTAGAGCTGTGAAGTTTGCTCCTTCAATCGTTACTGTTGAGCCGGGAGCTCCATTGTCAGGCGTCAAGGTTATGCCTGTTGTGCCGGTTACATTGAAATCTGCTGTTCCAGATACTCCTTCAGCCGTCGCGTTTATCGTGTATACATCTACAGGCAATGATGGAACGATAAACTTCCCCTTAAATGTTCCATCAGTCTTGATTTTTATCGTGTCTACCAACGGGCAGGTCGTATTGAGCCCTGTGGCGTTCTGAGCGAGCACCGTGATTTCTTTGCCCGCCATTTGTTTCCATCCTCTACCCGTTATGGTCACCACAGTTCCAGCTGGGCCTTCTTCAGGGCTTAATGTTATTGCGGCTCCTATTGTCAAGCTTGCAGTGGCAGAATTTCCGTCTTCATCCACGGCTTCTATTGTATAATCTCCCTCTATAACATCTTTATCGTCATCTTTCGCTGGAACTTTAAATGTACAGGTGAATGAGCCGTTAGCGTCGGTCTCCACAGTTTCAGGATCGGTTGTTAAGGTCACTTCCCAATCTATTGTACCAGCTGCGGTTGTGTTATACATACTGAGTGTTATCTCTTGCTCACCAGCGAAGCCTGTTCCTTCAACTGTAATTGTATCCTTTTGAAGAGCAGTTTCTGGCGATAATGTTATCTCAGGCATGAGATCGAATTCTTCTACGAAAACAAGGTCTCCGCTTCTTTCATCAATAACAATAATGCTGTAGGTTCCATTGACGGTTTCAGGTACAGTGACTGTGACTGTGAATGATTTGTCGGCTTTAGCGTATGCTTCACCCAGCTTATTCTCAGGACTCTGGTTTTCCCAATAAACTTCCACTAGGCCGCCGGTCGTGTTGGTCCAGCCGCCTACAACAACCTCATCGCCTACATTACCTTCATCGGGATATATGCCAGCTACAACTGTGAAAGTTTCGTTGTCCCATTCACTATCCTGAACGAATCCGTCTCCATCGAGATCATGCCACGCAACAATATAGTATGTGCCCGATGAAGACACATGAGGTACTGTGATGTCAACTTCATACTCCTTGGTTGTGCCTTCAATCGGCTCTTCAACAGTTTCTAAAAGTTTACCTTCCGGCTCAACTCCGTAGCCCTCCATACCCGGCGCGCCGGGGTAGTTCGCGTCTGTACACCAATATATGTATACTGGATAAGTCGAGTTGATCTCTTGGGTGGTGTTGCCGCTGACTGTTACTGTGACTCCGATAGGTCCCTCATCTAATGACAATTTGAAGATTAGGTCATCATTTTCATCTGCGCTTACGTAGGGCGCTGGGAATGCTAATATTGAGATTATCAGCAGCGTCGTTATCAGCGAGGATAATATTTTCTTATTCAAAGGCTTTCTCTCCTCTTTCTTTAATTTTTGTGTTTATGATTTATGTCGCTCAGCATTTATACTTTATGTAAACAAATCATTACTTAACTTAGAATTTGTACACAATCCTTGTTTACGCCTAGAAAAAAGTTTAATTCTTTTAACGTCTAAACTCCAAAATTATTATTCCCTTTAAATATTCACTCTTCACAGTTCTATATCCCATACTGTTAAATGCGCCCTCAATATACTTCAGAAGGGTCTCAGCCCCCTCCTTTGTAAGAACAGTTGAGAAGCATCTAAGCCTAACCGTTTCTCCATCCTCCCTAACCTCAACCTCACCCAGATCCCACCTAGATGTCTCCAAGAAAGTCTTGAAAGCTTCAATTGGATCTTCAAATTTATCCTTCAAGTATTTCCCATGCAGCACCCCGCTCTTGTACCATTTTTCCTTAAGCCTCTTACTTCCAGATCTATAGGCTACCCGAATCAGATGATTAAATACATCCAGCGGAACAAATGCTCCTCCCAAAACTCTATTTGCATGTAATGCTCCAAGAATCTTTGAGGCCTTCTTTGTATCATATCCCATCTCCTTGGCTGAGAGGGCGAGACGCAAGGAATCCTCTACAAAGACCCCTAGCGACTTGCCCTCGCTCCTCGCAGCCTCCATAGCCTCATTTATAAGATCCTCAGAAACATAAACGAGTTTCTTACTCTTCGACATCTCCCTCCTTCCTAACAGCTTTAAGCCTTATCATACCGGTTGAGACTTCTCTCTCTGATATTTCATATCCCAGGATTTTCAGCGCCCCTTCTAGGAAGGCAGAGTAAAGGATGGTGTATGACTCTGTAAATCTGGGACTTATCATCCTTATGGAAACATTATTCCCTTCTTCTATAATCTTCAGCTCCGGAACATTCCAAGTGTAAGCCTCCAAGCTCCGTTTAAAGGCTTCAAACGGCTTTTCAGTTCCAGCGGTGGCATATCTTTTAGCAAGCCAAACTCCAGCTTCATACCATCTCTTTATGGCCTCATCCCGTGCTTTTTCATAGGCAAGCTCAGAAATATCATACCAGAGATTTTCAAGCCCAAGTATGAAGCCTTCTCTCTTCGCAGATTTGAGGATCCGGCTCTCCTCAAATATTTTCCTGAGATTTATACCTTCATCTTCCGCTCGAATCGCCAATTCTAAGATCTCATTAACCAGATTATAGAGTGAGTAGCCATGCTGTTTAGCTATGACGCTTAATCTGTTAGCCAGATCTTCCCTTGCAAAGAGGGTCTTCCTCTTCACCTTCATCAAGCAGATAACCCTCTCATATGAAGAGATTAGAACCTAATTAGTATTTACAATTTTAACTATGTATAGGTAACTCAAATTTGAGCTTGGAAAAATCGGAAAGTAGATATAAATTCCATGTACAATTCCGACTTTAAAATGAGGCTTTATGTAAACCTTAAATTTCACTGGGGCATATACTCGTTAAGATTTCTGGGGAGCAGAGAGAATGTCGAATACTGGGAACGTAGATTCCTCCACTCAGATTCCTTACATTAAAGAGCTTGAAAGAGCCGTACTGAGGATCATTAGAAAAAACCAGAATGATAAGGAGAGATTGAAGGAGATACTTGAGGATTATGCAAGCCGATACGCAAAAGAATATAATATTGGAACTTGAGAATATAGGCTGCCTAAAAAGGATACGCCTAGAATTTAAGCCTGGAGTCAACGTCATCAGAGCGCCGAATGCCTCAGGAAAGACGACGATAATTAGAGGCTTCTCCTACATGTTCTCAGATAAGATTCCTCCATCACACGTCCTAGCTCTAGATGAGCTGAATGGAAGAATAAGAGTACATTATAATGGAAGAGTTTACGAAAAAATTTTGAGGAGAACCCCCTCGGGGGAGGTTATAGCGCAAGGCGAGATGCTTCCCTTCGCGGATCCAAGAGCCTTTGACGCTTGCGTCGCTTTGGCCGAGACCGGCGTTGTGCATAGAATCACGGGAGGCAGCGCATTCTTCCGCAAATATCTTGAGGATCTCTCCTATGGAAACTACTATAGCGCCATAATCAACGCATCTCAAGAGCTAATAAATGAGTATAGCCGCAGACTCTCTGGCCCCATCTTTAGAAACTTTGAAGCGTTGCCTCTCCTCTTAACGGAGCTTACTGATCTTCATATGAGAAGAGAACAGGCCCAGCAGAAGATTGAAGAGGCTAAATCAAGCCATGAGGCTAAGCTCCGAGAGCTACGTAGCGAGATAGAGAGTAAATCCGCGTCCCTCTCGATAGAGGAAGCCCGCTTATCACAGCTCAGCAGAAACCTATCCCTCGAGAAGGAAAGGGAAAATCAGCTTCAAGAATTACTTAGAATGACCGAGGAGAACAGCAAGATCGCGATCAGCATACGGGAGGGAATATCCTCCTCCAAGGAGAAACAAGAGAAGATCAATTCGGAAATCAATAAGCAGAGAAGGATCGTTGAGAAAATAAAAAGCGACTTAGAAGCGCTGAGAGAATCGTTAAGAAGAGAGGAGAGGCTGGGTCCTCGCGAACTCGATGAACTTGAGAAGGATCTTGAGAATATAAAGAAGAGGATAATATTGAAGGAGGAGGAGATACAAAGGGCTGAACGTTTTCCTCCAGACGATAAAGATTATCCTGGAAGACTAGTCGTAGATGTACGATCGGAGATTCTCAGAAAAATCGAATGGCTTGAGAAGGTAACCGGCTACTTCCAAGAAAAGTATATGCGACGGATGACCAGTGCAAGACGCAGATTCAACGAGAACATTGCAAGAGCATTCAGAGAGCTCGGGCTTACCGGATTTGGAAATATCTTTCTAGACCAGAACTTCATACTTCACATCATGCGTAACGGGAATATTCGCCAACCCATCGAGACCCTAAGCGCCTCTGAAAAACTTACGATCAGCCTAATACTGATGCTTGCTGCAAAGGAGACTTTTCTACCAGATTTCCCCCTCTTCATAGTAGACGAGCTGACCCTAAGCTATGATCCTGAAAGGTTCTGGCGCATCACGAATTACATCAAAAGACGAGTTCCCTACGTTATTGTTACATCGCTAAACTCAAGTCTTAAAGGCGAGATCGAAGTAATTCATAAACCCTAGAAGAGGTATTCTCAAATAAAGGGTTGAAGTGAATTGGAAAGGTGAATGAGTTGGGCTCATGGAAGCAATCATTTGAGACTATAACTCAAGAGCTTAAGATGGCCTATAGAAAAAGAGAAGCCTTAGAAGATCTGATGGCCAAGAATAGGATGTCACGTCCAACATATGAGCATCTACTAAAGGGGCTTGAAGAAGAGATCAGCAGACTTGAGGATCACAAAAGATCTTTAGCCAGAAACATGACTGAAAGAATAGATGAGCTGCGGAAACAAATAGGCCTTATCGAGATCTTCCTAGCAAGCCTCGAACTTAGTTTTGTGGGGCGGGAACTAGATGAAGAAGCATACAATCAGCAGAGAGAAACACTAAATGCAGGATTAGAGGCGACAAAAGCTGAAATGAAGCAGATCGAGAATGCCCTAACAGAGATAAAGCGGATAGACATATCTTCTCAATAGCTGAATCACCAAACCTTTGTATAGAAAGTTTTCGTTGATGATTTCTCCGCTTCAAAATGAATAAAATCTTAATTGGCTTAAAGAAAAATATCAATTGAGATATGCTTTCAGAAGAGAGAAGGGGTTCTTCAACTTGAAGGGAGTGATTCTTCACGGAGGCCACGGAACTAGACTTCGACCGCTCACACATACTGGACCGAAACAGTTGATTCCCGTTGCGAACAAGCCTATATCGCAGTATGTGTTAGAGGATCTGAGAGAAGCTGGGATAAGGGACATCGCTATAATCCTAGGGGACATATACCCCGAGAAGGTTAAGGAATTTTATGGAGACGGCAAGAGATTCGGAGTTAATATTACATATATCTATCAGGGGGAGCCGAAGGGAATCGCCCATGCCGTAGGCCTCTGTGAAGACTTTGTAGAGGAAGACTTCGTAGTTTATCTTGGAGACAATCTGCTTAAGGGCGGAATATCCCGATATGTTGACGAGTTTTCAGAATCAAGCTTGGATGCGATGATTCTATTATGCAAGGTCAATAGACCTGAGCTCTTCGGCGTTGCAAAGTTCAACGATGAAGGCGAGCTTGTAGGACTAGTTGAGAAACCTAAGGTTCCCCCAAGCTCCTACGCGCTGACAGGCATATACTTCTTTAGACGAGCAATATTTGACGCTATCAGAAAGTTAAAGCCGTCATGGAGAGGAGAACTCGAGATAACCGAGGCCATCCACCTCCTCTTAGTAAGCGGCTATAAAGTAGGTCACCAAATCGTAAGCGGATGGTGGAAAGACACCGGAACACCCGAGGATATTCTCGAAGCGAACAGGCTTGTCCTCGATGACCTTCAGATGCAGATAAACGGCAAAATCGAGAGCCAATCTTCCCTACAGGGCCGAGTAACCCTAGGCCGCAGATCCATAGTTAAGAGCGGAGCCCTAATAAGAGGACCCGCAATAATCGGGGAAGACTCAATTATTGAGGGAGACGTCTATATCGGGCCCTATACAAGCGTCGGAAATAACGTCATTATTAAAAGCGGCGAAATCGAGAACAGCATAGTTATGGATGGATGCTACATCAACATAAATGACCGAATAATAGACAGCATAATAGGTCCAAATACGAAGATCACATCAGACTTAGAGTCGAAACCCAGCGGAAAAAGATTCATAATCGGCGAATCATCGCAGATAATCTTTTAATCTTTCCAGTGATCCCCATGATAGCCCTTGTCACTGGAGACACAGGCTTCATCGGAAGCAACATGAGAAAATTCCTAGAAGAGAAGAATGTTGAGGTCATCGGATACTCTCGAAGAAGAGGCTTCGACATATTCGATAAGAAGCAGCTCCGAAGAGAAGTGAAGAAATGCGACATCGTTTATCACTTCGCAGCCGAAGCGAAACCTGGAGAGAGCGTTCTCAATCCCGTTCACACAATCGAGATAAACCTTAAAGGATCCCTAAATGTTCTAGAGGCTTGCAGGGAACTCGGCGTTCCCCTCATCTATCCTAGCAGCTGCGAGATTTACGGCGATTCAAAGATCCCAATAAAAGAAGACTTTCCTATTAATCCTCCAAATCCATATGCTGCTTCGAAGGCAGCTATAGACAGACTATGCTACACCTACTATAAATGCTACGGACTGGACGTAAAGATTCTAAGGCTTTTCAATCCTTATGGGCCTAATCAACAACTCAACAAGATCATGCCAACCTTCTATTTTCAAGCCATTAGAAACAAGCCGCTTACAGTCTATGGAGACGGCTCGGACACCAGAGACTACGTGTACGTCGAAGATATTGTTAAGGGATTATGGCTGGCTAAAAAACTTCCAGCAGGCGAAGTAATCAACCTAGCAACTGGAAGAGCCACAACAAATCTTGAGGTTGCACATCTCATCAAAAAGATCGTTGACAGCAGGTCAGAGATAGCCTTCGTAAAATATCCAAAGGCGTTTGGAGGTATAAGACATCAGGTGGGATCATACGAGAAGGCGGAGCGTCTGATCGGCTGGAAGCCTCAGACCAGCCTAGAAGAGGGGGTGAAAAAGACTATTGAATGGCTCAGCCAGATAGATCAGGAGAGAGCAGAAATATGAATGAGGAAGATCTTCGCTGTGAAATATTCAAGATCTTGAAGAAGATCTTTCATCAACGCTCAGCCAAGAAGACGTTTCGCCCAGGAGTTGATATGATCCGCTATGCAGGAGCAATCTATGATGAAGAAGAAGTAAAGAATATGATAAATGCTATTCTAGACGGTTGGCTCGGAGTCTCAAAGTACGCCCGCAGATTCGAGTCTAAATTTTCACAGTTCCTAGGCGTTAAAAGAACAATCATAACAAACTCAGGCTCATCAGCCAACTTGTTAGCCATCTCATCTCTACTTTCAAATCAGCTCAGCAAAGAGGAGAGACTTAAACCTGGAGACGAAGTCATCACACCCGCATTAACCTTTCCTACAACTCTAAATCCAATAATACAGAACGGCTTAGCGCCAGTCTTTCTGGACGTTGACCCTGAAACCTACAATATCCGAGCTGAAGACCTAGAGAGGGCTCTATCAGAGAAGACAAGAGCAATCTTTATCCCTCATACTCTAGGGAACCCGAATGAGATGGATGCATTATGCGACTTTGCAGAAGACCACAACTTGTTCCTGATTGAGGATGCATGCGACGCGCTCGGATCAAAATATAATGGAAAATATGTCGGCTCATTCGGAGATTTCGGAACATTCAGCTTCTATCCTGCACATCAGATCACAACGGGGGAGGGAGGCGCGATAGTGACAAGCAATAACAAGCTTGCAGATATCGCGCTTTCGCTTAGAGATTGGGGAAGAGCATGCGTCATGCCCATCTGTGACCCCTCCGGATGCCCAGACAGAGAATGTCCAAAAGCAATCCGTAACAAAAAGATCGCTAACCCATATGGTCTCCCTGAGGATTACGATAAAAGATACACGTACATGAATATTGGCTATAATCTCAAGCCGACTGAGATACAAGCAGCTATGGGACTCGCCCAACTAGATAAGCTTCCCAGCTTTATAGAGGCTAGAAGAAAGAATTTCAGATTGCTCTATGATGGGCTTCTTGAATATGAGGATTTCTTTATACTCCCAAGATCGCTTCCCAAGAGCGAGCCCTGCTGGTTCGCTTTCCCCCTAACCATAAGAAAGGACGCCCCCTTCCTAAGGAAGGAAATCGTTGAGTGGCTTACCAGACGGAGAATAGAAGTTAAGATGATCTTTGCAGGGAACATCCTCAGACATCCCGCATATAGGGATATAAATTGCCGTTTAGCCCAAGACCTCATCAACAGCGATAACATAATGAAAAATTCATTCTTTATGGGGGTCTATCCCGGAATAACTGAAGAAAAAATCGAATATATGCTTGACGAGATTAGAAGATTCATCAGAGAAAAGTCATAATAAGAGGAGAGGCCATGCGAATACTTGTCACCGGCGGATGCGGCTTTATAGGAACAAATTTCATAAGATACATGCTTTCCAGAGACCCAAAAGTCGAGATTATCAACCTAGACAAGATGGGAATCGGATCTAACCCTAAAAACCTAGAAGACTTAAAGGATCACGCCAATTACAGATTCATTAAGGGGGACATATCCAACCCAGACTTGATAAACAGTATTATGAGGGATACGGATGCGGTTGTTAACTTCGCAGCTGAGACACATGTTGATAGAAGCATAAAAGACCCCAATTCATTTATTCAAAGCAACATTCTCGGCACGTTTACGCTTCTCGAATCCATCCGCAAACAGGACAAATCTATAAATTTTGTTCAAATCTCAACCGACGAGGTTTACGGCGAGATTAAAGGAGGATCCTTCGATGAACTTGATAGGCTTAACCCCTCAAATCCATATTCCGCTTCTAAAGCATCCGGAGATATGCTTTGCCTAGCATACCATAAAACCTACGGATTAAATGTAAAGATAACTCGCTGCACAAACAATTTTGGGCCTTACCAATTTCCAGAGAAGCTGATACCTAAGACTATAATTCGAGCTCTCAAAAACCTTCCAATACCCCTCTATGGAACTGGAACTAATGTTAGAGATTGGATATATGTGATTGATCATTGCGAAGCTATTCGGCTCGTTCTAGAAATAGGGGAAGCTGGAGAGATTTACAACATATCTTCAGGTAACGAATTAACAAACATCGATGTTGTCAGAAAAATTCTTCGGTACCTCGGTAAAGATGAAGATCTAATATCTTTCGTCGAGGATAGGCCGGGTCACGACATGAGATACAGTCTGAACTCCTCAAAAATCAGATCTGAATTAGGCTGGAAACCGAAACATGACTTCTCATCGGCTTTAGAGGAGACCGTCAGATGGTATATTGAGAATGAATCTTGGTGGCGGCCCCTAGCAACAGAGAAGATTCTTCATCCAACGCCATGGAAACTTGATGGATAAAGTAGAATTTTAGAATAATGGTATCTTCATTAAGTTGTAAATGAATCTCACGGCTGGGGAAGTTATCTCTATTCTTCCTTCTCTAGCATCCTCAATCATCTCTTTTAGATCATAGTTGTACTCGTCCCTGCATATTCGAATCAACTTCTCGCCTTGTCTTATCGCGTATGAGAAGATCATACGTAATCCGTGACGTAAGACTGGATTTTTGATGGATAAGCTACTCCATTCCTCTACAAGTGTGGAAGCCCACCTAAGATTGTGTTCCCAACATTCAACAAATAGCATTGTATGGTTAACAGTCATATCATCCGCTGTGAAAGATTTCGTTTTTCCCTTCAACCCGCCCACAGCAACCAAGAACAATGGAACAATAAGGCTCTTGAAGGACCTCAACTTCTCCACGAGTGATATTGTATATTCAACGTCCCTTTCAGTCTCTCCAGGAAGACCGATTATCAGAGTTGAGCATGGAACCCATTTGTTCTCGGCTAGTATCTCAAAAGCTTCTAGGACAACTTGAGGCCACTCATTAGGCGTGAATGGCTTACATTTCCCTTGCATATGACGTCTTATGAGCTCTGGACTGCCAGTTTCAATTCCGGTTTGACCGCTTTGCCAACGTTTATCGCTCACCCCAAGAATATTAGATATTTCTTCAACAACCTCTGGGGCACTGGCAACAGAGGCCAGAGAGAAGTGGCTAATGCCGACCCAATTAACACCGGGATGACTCTTTACGGACCTGAACAGTTTGATGACTGCTTCTTCGTTAACTTCTATCCCTTTTGCGCCGTATCTAAGCACATCCTCGGCGTGTAGCAGAGGCTGCCGGCCAGCTTTAATATTCACCTCGACTTCCTTTAAGATATGGCTGAGAGGCAGGCAGCGATATAAACGCATTGTGGGAACGCAGAAGTCGCATCCGCGGCCGCATCCTCTGGCGATCTCCACTATCCCATTTATTGTGGCTCCTTTTATTACAGGTATCTCTTCAATTGAAGCTGCCTCTCCATAAACCACGCCTGGTAACTCTTCATCATTTAATGCTTTCTCAAATATGGATGGAACGACTTTTTCACCCTCTCCTATAACGACGCAGTCTATGCCTAGCCTTTTACGGGTCTCTTCATCTTGAAGTTGCCACGCGCCGGGGCCTCCCACGATGATCTTCGGTTTAAACTTTCTAATCGACGGGTCATTCAGCAACTCCCTGAACTTTATCGCCATGTATGCTTCTCCACCAAAAAGTCCTTTGAAGGTTGATGTTGCAGGCCCTATCCCTAACGGATCATTCTCCGTGATCCCTACAACTTTGGTTCTAGGACCGACAACTTTCTCCAGATGCTCAGGATGCGCAACTATTATGTCTTCTCTTTTGAAGCCGTGTTCTAGCAGAGTAGCCTCAACCTTCCTTGTTCCGCAGGGAGCTACGTCAACTGATCCATCCTTGTTCGCCTTTATGGGGGGACAGAGAAGAGAGAAGTAAATCCGGTCTGGAATGAGACTTTGAGGGATGCATGCACTGAAGCCTAAAAATATTCCTCCTCCATATTCGCTCATCAACGTTCTATCAGCGGTTAAAACGATGGGGAAGTCCCTATTGCGGATCATTGAACCGTCTCTCCAAGCTCCGTTAAAAAGTATATAAAAATTTAAAACATTTAAACTTTTACTTATGTTTTTCTTTCACAATTTAAAGACGTGAACCCATAACAATAAGACAGTAAAAAGAGGCTTTACGATCCGAAGTTTATTTATTTTCTTCTATTCTAGAAGACTTTCAATTACTTGTCTAAGAGGCTTATCGAAGAGCTTTCGGAGACTATTGAGAACTTTTTCTCCCTTCTCTGTTATCGAGTAGTATTTGATATTTCTTCGTCCCTTCTGAATCCATTCGCCTTTTATAAGCCCCTTCTCTTCAAGCTCGTAGAGAAGCGGATAAATTATTCCAGAAGTGAACTTAAAATCTGTAAGTCTATAAATCTCCTTTATGACAGCATATCCAGACATTTTCTTTCTGCTTATAAGCCACAATATTATGACTCTACTCAAGCCCTTAACTGTTGCTCTGATTAATTTCTCCTCAACATCAGACAAACAATTCCCCTCAGCGATCTCTAATTGCCGATGATTAAATTAATATTTTAGAATTTAAAATACTTATTGTAGGAGAAAAGCTCAAATGGTTGAAATCATCAGATCCTTCCTAAACGGTCTAAACTTAATTATTATATTATGGCTGCTCTCCGTTAAGCCCAGGCACGGATATGAGATTATCAAGGAATTCAGAAGGCTTACCGGAGTAGATATGAATCCAGGGGCAATATATCCGCTTCTTCATAGCCTTGAAAAGGAGGGGTTGACCCTAAGCAGATGGATCAGCGATAAAGAGAAAAACATGTCTAGGAGATGCTACTTCTTAACGGTTAGGGGTAAGAGACTCTTTAACAGGTTTCGAATACTCTTTAAGGAACGATTGAGGAGCTTTGCAGAATCCCTATTACTTGACGTTGATTCGTGACAGGGAAGATGCTCTGGGGTTTTGACTCAAATCATTGGGCAGAGCCATGTTCTTATGATAGGCATTAAGGTTTTGAAAACTCATTTTGGCTTATTTTAAAATTTCATCCCCTTTCTTATCTAAACTACCGTAAGATGTAGGGTTTAAGATTGTTAGATATCGGCTTTGCGTCTAGATAAGCCATCTGCTCAAGCTTCGTTGCATTTACGCCGCATGAGGCTGGAACGAGACAAACCTCCTTTCCAAGCAGGGCCCTTACAAAGTTGACGTCTGGATTTGGACTAGGCGGCCTCGGCAAGTTTTCACGAGATATCATCGTTAAGTTGCCTCCTTTCTCATGAACATACACGTTTCCATCCCTTACAATGATGGCGCCCTTACTACACCAGACCCTCATCTCCTCCCTCACAGCTATTTCTGGAGAGTCTCCTAATAATGAGATGCTTGCGAGGGCTCCATTAGAAAGTTCCACCGAGATGCTTGCATACATCTCTACTTTAGCTCCCTCCATATCCATAAACGCTTTAACTCTCTTTGGTTCTGTTCCGGTGACCCACAGAACAATATCGTTTAGATGTGTTCCGGAACATATGACCTGACCTCCGCCTGAGAGTTCCGGATTCAAGTACCATCCTCTGGAACCTATAGCTCTTCTCAAATCTTGAGAAAGCCATGCAACCACAAAGTGAGGCGAGCCTATCTTTCCGCTTTCTATAATCTTCTTTGCATAGAAGTATTCTGGTTGAAAGTGTCTCTGATATCCGATTGCTAATAAGAGGCTTTCCTTCTCAGCAGTATCCCTCATCTCTTCAGCTTGACTGATATTTATGGCCATGGGTTTCTCCACAAGCACATGTAAGCCTCTCTTTAGTCCCGCCATAACATGCTTGTAATGCAGAACATGTGGAGTGCAGACGATTATTGCATCTAGATCCAGTTTGCTTAGCATCTCGGAGTAATCCGCATAGATCGATTTGTCCGTTAATGGTTCAGGAGCTATATTTCGAAATTTATTAACTACCTTTGCGAGCCTCTTCGCGTTTTCGATATTTGTATCGCATAATCCTTTGATTTCAGCTTCACCCTCTTCTAAAAGGGAGAGTCTAGCTACATGAGTGCGACTTATGCCTCCGCATCCCACAAATCCTATCTTAATCATGGCAGCTTTCTCCACAAAGATTCAGGAATAAGGTATAGTGGAATAAGGAATTCAATTCGTATTTAACATTTTAGTTCATATTTACAGGATGTTCGGCTGTCTCGCTACACGTTATAAAGAGACAAGATCAAAATCGGATTTTGAGATAACCCTTACATTATTCACTACTTTTCAATTTTTGCACCGCAAAATCTTTCCGGCAGGAATGCCTTTATGCTCTCTCTTCTCCACAACTATCTTACCATTAACAAGCACGTATTCGATTCCTTCGGGATACTGATGAGGATTTTGATATGTCGCTTTATCTATAACTCTATCCGGATCAAATATGACGATGTCCGCCCACATACCTGGCCTCAGCAACCCTCTATCCATTAGCCCTAATCTCTGAGCAGGTAGGGACGTCATCTTTCTGACGGCTTCTTCTAACGTTAGGACACCTTCTTCTCTAACGTATCTTCCTAAGATCCTAGGATATGTTCCATAGAATCTTGGATGAGGCTTCCCAACCCTTAGGATTCCATATGGAGCTGAAGCCCAACAATCCGTTCCAACCATTTGAAGCCTGCTTCTCATCACTCTACGAATATCATCCTTGTCCATAATAAAGAGGATTATTGCGACTCTTCCTTTCTCTTCTATCAGTAGGTCGCAAAGAACAGTAAACTCGTCTTTACCTCTAATTTTCGCAATCTCAGCTAGACTTTTTCCTTCTAAGGGTTTATTTTTATCTGATGAGACGGCGCTCACGTAGATGTTCTCCCATCCGCAGTCAGCAACAAGATTCTCCCATTCCTTTGAGCTTTGTCTCATCTCCTCCCTCGCTCTTTCACGCTCCTCGGGGTTTCTTAGCCTTTCAAGCATCTTGTCTATTCCACCTTCCCGAATCCATGGCGGCAGCAATGTGGCGAGGGAAGTCATTCCCGCATTGTATGGATACTGATCACACGTCACGTCAACTCCCCTTGCTCTAGCTTCCTCCATAAGCTTAAGAGTCTCTACGGTTTTGCCCCAGTTTGATCTACCCGCCGCCTTGTGATGAGAGATCTCTACGGGAATCTTCGCCTTCTCTCCGATTGTTAGGGCCTCTTTCACCGCTTCTATAAGCCCAGCTCTCTCGCTTCTTATGTGAGAAGCGTAGATTCCTCCATATTTAGCTACGACTTTACAAAGCTCTATAATCTCATCCGTCTTTGAGTACGTTCCAGGAGGATATATAAGCCCAGTTGACAATCCGAAGGCTCCCGCCTCCATAGCCTCCGCGACAAGACTCTTCATCTCCTCCATCTCTTTTCGTGTCGGATCTCTATCTTCAAGTCCCATAGCGGCTATTCTGACTGTTCCATGTCCAACTAATGTAGCGATATTTGCTGAAACCCCTGTTTCTTCCAGTCTGGACAAGTATTCGTCAAATTTGATCCAGTCCATCTCTAATTCTTCGCAGATCGGCAAAAATGAAGAGATCTCTTTCATTAAAAGATCTTTCATTTCAGGGTTTATCGGCGCAAGACTTATGCCGCAATTACCCACAACCAGCGTCGTTATGCCCTGTCTAATAGTACTCTCAAGTTTTGGATTGAAGAAGACGCTTAGATCAGAGTGACTATGCATATCTATAAATCCGGGACATACGACGTATCCCTTTGCATCGATTATCTTCTCCGCTTCTGAATGGGCTAAGCGGCCAATCTTCGCTATTTTTCCGTTCTTAATCCCTACGTCTCTATTAAACCATGGATTTCCCGATCCGTCAATTATCTTTCCGTCCTTAATAATCACATCAAACAATATGCTTCCCCCTCTTCATGATGAAATCAACAATACATCTTCAAACAATTTTTGTTCCTAAATAATTTGGACGTCATGATTGGGAGCATATATTGTAGGTTTAATGATTACTTGGCTGTATCGCGCTTCTTCCGGCTCAGAAAAAGCGCGTATCGCTTGGGACTGTTTAAACCGAGATATTGACACAGATTCATTAGACTTTGGACCGTAGAAGGGACTAGCGGAGATTCATATCTTCTCTTCCAGCTGCTCCCCAGAAACGCTCAATTATTCTTTCTAGGCCTTCAGGCTTCCTTTCATTAAGCCAGAGCTCAGCGTATATTTTTGAGAGAGCGATGTAATCGGAGACTCCCGCTTCACCGCTGAGAACTTTTACGCCGAGATTTAATAGTCTCCTGATGAACTCCAAATCTTTAGGCAACTGAACCTCTCCAGTCTCCCTTAAAATTTTCTTCCATTTGTCCTTCAGATTTTTTCTTTCCTCATTGCTCATCCGATGGAACTCGAAGTCTCTGAAGATTATGTGCTTCAGATTCTCGGAAACGTCGGGATCTCCAAATAGTATTCGCGCCTTTAAAACTTCTTTGTTTTCTCCTCTCAGAGCCATCCATTTCTCTTCCCACCGTCCGTTTCCTTCAGCAATCTCCATTGAGGCTAGAAGCAAGGGCTCCAGAAGCGAGAATAAGCATTCCTCCCCATCATCTCCCCAAGCCGTAATCAGAAACCCATCTACTTCTGTTTCTTTCGCGGCTTCCAGAAAGTTCCTAAGATTTTCTAGAGCCGTCTGAAAGTTTGGATAGTATCTTCTCCAATTGGATAACCCTGGACAGACTATCTGTTGGAGACCTCGATCCTTGAATATCCTTATCTTTTCTTTAAAGTATTCTTTTGTGTTCGGGCTGTAATCCCAATTTGCTATGAGTGCCTCTTTCCAGATGGGACTCTCTATGACTTCTGACCATCTTGACGCGTCCTTCGTGATTCTTTTAAGATACATGCCGGAGATCATGTCGCCCCAAAGGATAGATTTTTTCCCAGCTTTCTTTACAATCTCTATCATGTTTCGATGATGCATCTCATAGAGTTTCGGACCCTCAAACGTCCAAGTTTTACTGAGGCTTCTTCCTCTTCCCAAAGCCCATGTTTCATCCCCGCCTATATGGACATGCTTTGATGAACAAAACTCAACGGCTTCCCGAAGCAGTTCATATGCGAATTCTCTAGCTTCTTCATTACTTAGATCTAAGCATCCTTCACTCGGCCTATGCCACTCACTAAATTTCCGGTACTCTGGAAGCGAGAGAATATGCTCCATATGGCCTGAGAGCTCAAGAGACGGGAAGACCTCTATTCCAAGATTCTTTCCGTAAAGCATCACTTCTCTTAGCTCATCCTCGGTTAGTCTTCCACGATGCTTTCCTATTATAGGATGCTTTTTCCATGGAAAGAGATCTTCGAAATAAATCGCAAAATAATTGTACTTGAGAAGAAAGAGCCATCGGAGAATCTTTTTGAAAGTTTCAACTGTTGGAACTCCCCCTCTTGCTATGTCTAAGTGATATCCTCTAAAGGCGAAATTGAATTTCTCCTCGACCGTTACTTCTGGTAGATGATCCGGATCCTGCATGAGCAACTGCAGTATGGTTGCGTAATTGACGTATCTATCTCCCCACATTACGACTTCTTTCTCTTTAATCCTAAGTCCGGTGCCTTCGCGGGATATCTCTTTTATCTTTATTCCTCCTTTCGGAACGTCAAACTCGGACGTGAGAAATTCTGGGAAATTCTCGAAACCATCGAAGACGAATGATCTTCCAGAGAACTTTAGATTCTTCGGTTCAGGAACAATATGTATTTCTTTCATGCTCCATAGTAAGATTGCCATGCATTTTTAAGAGTTAAGGCTTTAAAGATCGATTCTTATCGACAACGAGGCAAATTTTGGAGAGTGCTAGAAAGATTGGTTTAGCCTTCGAGAGAAGGAAAGAATTTAAAAAGGAAGCATTTTTTGAAATTGATTCTTTTTGAATCGACAATGAAATTAGGAGCAAAGGTAATTCTAACCTGAACCTTAATGTTGGAAATTTTAAATAGAAAGAATGTTTGGAGAAGCAGATGAGGATAAAGGGAGGATGAGGCTTAATTGTAATGATATATGCTGACCTTCATATTCACAGCAAATATAGTCGGGCGACAAGCGCCCGAATGGACATAAACGAGATTGCTCGCTTCTCCCCCATTAAAGGATTGAACCTTGTTGGTACGGGAGATTTCACGCATCCTAAATGGCTGAAGGAGCTCAAAGAGAAACTCGTCGCAATATCTGATACGGGGCTCTACAGGCTGGCTGATAAGCCGGATTCGTCTTTGCGTTTCATGGTTACTGGTGAGGTCTCTACAACCTTCACATTCAATGGCAAAACGAAGAGGATTCATCACTTAATTTTGACTCCCAGCCTAGAGATGGCTGAGCAGATAGGAGATCGTTTGGCTAGGTATGGAGATCTCTCTGTTGATGGCCGTCCATTTCTCGAGATGACAGCTGCGGCTCTTGTAGAGGAAGTGATTGAAGTCTCTCGGAAAAACGTTGTTATCCCCGCTCATGTGTGGACTCCATGGTTCAGTCTTTTTGGCGCTTTTAGCGGGTTCGACAGGGTTGAGGATTGCTATCAAGATATGACGAGATACATATTTGCCTTGGAGACCGGATTATCTTCGGATCCTCCTATGAATTGGCGTCTCAGCGCCTTAGACAAGTATACGCTTGTCTCGAATAGTGATTCCCATTCATGTTGGCCTTGGCGGATAGGGAGAGAAGCCAACGTCTTCAATCTTGAGAGCTTCAGATATGACGAGGTTGTTGATGCTATTAGAAGCAAGGATCCGGACCGTTTTCTGTTCACAATAGAGACGTATCCTGAATATGGAAAGTATCACTGGACGGGGCATAGAGCATGTAACATCTCGCTCTCTCCAGAAGAGGCTGAAAGTCTCGGAAACATCTGTCCAGTCTGCCATAAGAAGCTGACCAAGGGCGTTGAACAGCGTGTAGATGAATTAGCTGATAGGCCGAGAGGTTTCAGGCCTACGGGTGTTCCAGGCTATAAACGTCTTCTGCCTCTCAGCGAGATCATCCAGACAGTCTTAGACGCGAATTATCCAGGTGTCCAGAAGGTTTGGAAAGCCTACAACAGTCTAATTTCAAGATTTGGGAATGAATATTCAGTTCTGCTTTATGCTCCATTCGATGAGATGGTTAAGATCGTTGACGCCAGAATTGCGGAGGCAATTATACGTATAAGAGAGGAGAAGGTGAAGGTGATTCCGGGATATGATGGCGTTTATGGTCAGATGAGAATCTTCGATGAAGAAAACGTTGAGAATCAAGAGGTCTCCAACCAGATATTAAATGAAAAGTGTAAGAAACAGAAAAGTCTGGCGGATTATATGTAGATCTGCCGTATATGGCTGACTCATTCAAAACGTTAGATCTAAATCATGATTCTGAATCATCTTTAATGCTTAAAAGGCTTGAGGAGAAGATCTTTTCGAGATCAGATTATTGGAGAGTGAAGGTTTGAAGATTGTTGATATTGAGACGATAGTCTTCAAGTATAAATCTAAAGTCAGAAGTGACATTGCAGGCCACGCGCATCCATCTGAAGAACATGATGCCTATCAAACCTTAACTAGAATCGTGACTGATGAAGGAGTAGATGGATATTGCTTCGGCGGAAACAAAGAGATAAATGACCGTATAATTAAACCTGCCCTCATTGGAAAGAATCCGATGGATAGAGAGAAGATTTGGCAGTATCTTTACCGTGATCTTCAGGGATCCCGAGGACTGATAAGTGATTGGCAGATCGCCGTTATAGATATGGCTCTATGGGACTTTGCGGGGAGATATCTCAACATGCCTGTATGCAAGCTTCTAGGCGGCTACAGAGAAAAGGTGAAGGCCTACGCCAGCACGATGGTTGGAGATGAGATAGAGGGCGGACTGAACAGCCCGGAGGCATATGCAGAATTCGCTGAAAAACTCGTAAAACAGGGATATAAGGCGATAAAGCTGCATACATGGTTTCCGCCTATTGAGTGGGCTCCTGATCCGGAGATGGATATTGCAGCGTGCAGAGCTGTACGCGAAGCTGTAGGAGATGATATAGTTCTCATGCTTGACTGCTACCACTGTTACAATCGTGAAGAAGCTTTACGTATAGGAAGAGAACTTGAAAAACTCAATTTCTATTGGTTTGAAGAGCCTATGGACGAGCATAACATCTCAGCCTATGTATGGCTGGCTGATAATCTGGACATACCTATTCTGGGTCCGGAGACATTGGAGGGAAAGATATGGACAAGGCTCGATTGGATCTTAAGTGGTGCAGCGGACATAATCCGTGGAGGCGTAGGGGATGTTGGAGGCATAACGCCCCTCATGAAACTCGTTCATCTATGCGAGGCCTTTGGCGTGAGACTTGAGCTCCACGGGGCTCATCCGGGGAATCTTCAGGTTTTGGGGGCGATGGGGATTCCCGGAGAGTATGTGGAGCGAGGACTGCTTCATCCAATGCTTGATTATGAGACTAGAACCCCGTGGCTTAAAGAGAAGATCGATCCGATGGATAGTGAAGGATACGTACATATTTCGCAGAAGCCCGGGCTTGGAATGGAGATCGACTGGAAGTTCATTGAAGAGAACAGAGTTGATACAAAATAGCAACTAGGTTCCGTTAGACATCAAATTTTGTGTCTTCCAAATCTATAATATTTTTTCTGAATGGAAAAAATTACAGGCTCTTAACTTGTTTAACGTTAAACTTATCACTAGGAAGCCGGAATCAATACAACACGTTTCGCTTTAAAGAGGATTTTAAAGAATCTCATTGAGGTTTCCTGGGGATTGAATAGTCTTAAAAGATTCCTTAAAGCTCAGAGCCGAAACTTTAGGGTGCTTACGGCTCGAGGGCTCTTCGCAAACTTTGCTGGAGGTTTAACTCGAAGCTACACCTCCATTTATGCGGTAGAGCTCGGCGCAGATCTTATAGAGCTCGGAAGCTTGAACAGCATCGGAGACTTGGTTAATGCTTTCCTCTCCGCGCCTGTAGGCTGGCTTGCTGACCGATACAGCTTAAAAAAGCTGTATATATTTGGCTTGATCGTAGAGATGTTAGTTCCTTTAGGATATGCTCTTTCTTGGAATTGGCAGATTCTTGTTGTACCCATAATCTTTTCCTCGATAACAATGGTAGTCACATATCCTATTCAAAGAATTCTTCTGGCAAATGCTCTTAGAAGGGAGGATAGAGCGACAGGATTTGGGATCTTTAGCAGTATAAGTCAGCTACCATTGATTTTTGCCCCTATCATAGCTGGAATGATCGTGACGCAGCTTGGAGGAATCTCAGCATCTGCGATTCGGCCATTATATTGGATTAGCTTTATAATTCTCTCATCAACGCTTATCTTCGTCTATCATGGGCTTCAGGAACCTAAAGCTAAGCTAATAGAGCGTGGAGAGGGATTTCTCAAAGGCTTCTCAGAATTAGCAAGCAGAAAGGAAGTTAGAAAATGGCTCATGATAGAGATTCTCGGATCGTTCCTGTTCGGCTCAACTATGCCTTTTATAATGGTCTACGCTGTCGAAGTGAAACAGGCAGACGCGATGATTTTAGGATTCATGGGCTCAATATTGAACATAATCTCGATTCTCACATCAATACCTGTAGGAAGACTCGGAGATAAGATTGGAAGAAAAAAGACGATATTGTTTCTGAGACCCGCATTATACGCCTCTTATCTCCTACTTGTAATCGCTCCAAGCCCTGAATTTCTCATAATATCCTTTGCTCTGAGAGGCATACTCTGGAGCACCTTCAATGTATGGATGCCGATGCAGCTGGAGATCGTTCCCTCAGATCAGAGGGGAAGATGGATGGGAATAATCAATACTGTCAGAAGCTTAGCGAGAATCCCGGCTCCGATTCTCGGAGGGATCCTTTGGACATATATAGATCCGTCAGTACCATTCATAATGCTTATTCTGGTCGACCTCCTAGTTAGGATGCCTATTTTGCTGACTATTCCAGAGACCCTTAGACGTTTTGAATAAATAATGAAAAATGCTTGGAAGAGCAAATGATTTCAGCATCTTAATCTCATATCTCATCTAGGCAATTCACGTGATGATAAAGATGGAAGAATTGGATATACTCAGGCATCTTGTCACGAATATCGGCACACGATTATCTGGATCTCCTGGAGAGAAGAAAGCAGCGGAGTATTTGGCCTCCAAATTCAGCGAAATTGGCTTGGACGTTGAACTTTATAAGTATAGATTTCTCGGCTGGGATTTACTTGGGGAACCGACGCTTGAGATGCTTACTCCCAAAAGCGAAAAGATACCATGTGCTCCTAACATCTATTCCTCATCAACACCGGATGAGGGGGTTGAGGGGCCTCTAAAATATATAGGCAAGATCAAGCGGGGACGAAGCGAACTGGATAAATATGCTATAATTAATGAGGAAGGAGAGGAAGAGGCGTACATTATTGGCACGGATCAGCCGGTGCCTCGTAATGGGGTACGCGACGTGAGGTTTCCAATGCCGGAAGTAAACGTCGCATCAGATATTAAGAAGATGCTGGCGTCATTTAGGCGGGAAGAGATACCCGTTCGTATGAGACTTAGGCTTAAGGCTAAATTCGATCCTGAAGCTTATGCTTACAACGTTATTGCGACGCTTAAAGGAAGGAAGCATCCTGAGAGAATAATCATCATGACTTCTCATATGGATACCCAGATTAACACTGTAGGCGCGAATGATGATGCTTCGGGCATATCGGTTCTTTTCAGAATTGCAAAGAGGCTAAGCAAGGTTGGAACTTCGAAGACTATAAAGTTTTGCGTATTCGGCGGAGAAGAGTATGGGATGTATGGATCTAGACATTACGAGAATAGGCTTAAGGAGACAGGTGAACTGAGCAATGTTGAGCTTGTTATATGCTTTGACGAGGTTGGACGTAAGAAGCAGACTCATAGGTTCAGAGCGACAAATGAATGGCTGAGATTAAAACTCGAGAGGACCCTAGAGGATTTGAGAGCGGAGGAGCGTCTAGGAAAAGATTTGATTGAGAATTTTCCGATGAGATGGGTGATACGCGCCTATGGGTCGGATCACGCGGCTTTCGTGGAAGACGGGGTGCCCGCAATATCGATTGGAGGGGGAGGATACGATGGATACTCCCATACAGGCTCCTCGGGAGATCAAGACACGATAGATGGAATAAGCCATGAAGTAATCGCATATAAGGCCGATATAGCTCTCCGCCTCTTGGAAGATGTGGGAGCCATATAGCTGACCGTTAAAGGGGAAATATGGAACGTTTCTCCAATATATGCTTCAAGACATTTTTTCTTTAACTTCTTGAATCACAACTTTTAGAGCGAATTATTTTTTTCATGACTAAGATGCTCTTTCCAACTATCTTTTTCTTTTTACTGCTCGCTTAGCCGCCTTAACTATGTCTTCTACGCTCATCCCATAATGGTCTAGGAGATCCTCATAGCTAAGCGCGGTTTCAGTAAAGGTGTCACGCACCCCAATTCTTTCAAGACTAGCAGGATTCTTCTCTCCTAGTGCCTCTGCAACTGCCCCGCCCAACCCTCCGATGATGGAGTGATCCTCAGCTGTAACGATGGCTCCAGTCTCTCTTGCGAGTTTCCAGACGAGCTCTAAATCCAAAGGTTTAATTGTGGACATATTGACTACGTAGGCGTCTATTTCCTCCTTAGCTAGCTTCTCCGCAGCCTCTAAGCATCTCGAAACCATTATTCCACATGCGATCAACGCTACGTCGCCTCCATCACGTAGAACAGTTCCTTTTCCAATCCTCGCCTCGTAGCTCTCATCGTAAAGAACCGGAGCTTCAGCTCGACTGATCCGCAGATAAACGGGGCCCTCATACTCGGCTATCACGGGCACCATTTTCCTCGCCTCCACAGCGTCGGCCACTTCAACTACGCTTATATTTGGCATAGCCCGCATAACAGCAATATCACATTCAGCATGATGCGTCGGTCCATCTTTAAAGTTCGAGAGCCCAGAGTAGGAGCCGACAAGCTTTACATTCGTTTTTGCATAAGCAACGCATGTCCGTATCTGCTCAGCTGCTCTTAGAAATAGAACTGCAAAAGTATTTGCGAATGGTATCATTCCGCCTAATGCTAATCCCACAGCAAAGTCAACCATTGCCTGTTCGGTGATTCCTACGTTAAAGAACCTTTCAGGGAACCTCTCAGCGAAGAATCCTGTCTGAACTGATGATGAGACGTCCGCGACGACTACCGCGACGTCTGGGTTCTCTGCGCCGTACTCAGCTAAGGCCTGGCCATACGCCCTTCGAATAGAAGCCTTCCTCAATGCTTTGACGTCCTCCTCTTCAGTTCTGAAACTGCCCGTGCGAATTCTTCATCATTCGGCGGCCTACCATGCCATGCAGCTTTATTTTCCATAAATGAAACTCCTTTTCCCTTTGTTGTATGGGCTATTATTACTGTTGGTTTGTTACGGATCTCCACGGCCATGTCAAGAGCATCTAAGACCTCCCTCATGTTATTTCCATCAATCTCTATAGTTGCGAAATTGAAGGACCTCCATTTTTCGGCTAGGGAGTCTAATGGTAGAATCTCATGCACAGGCCCATCCAGTTGTACATGATTATGATCCACAATCACGGTTAGTTCAGACAGTCGGTACTTGCTTGCTATCATCGCTCCCTCCCAAAGAACCCCGCATTGACACTCTCCATCCCCCACGAGAACATAAACATTATAGTCAATATTCTTAATCCGAGCGGCCAGACAGAGACCAGCTCCAACAGCAACTCCATGTCCTTCCATTCCCGTAGTCATATCTATGCCCGGAGTCTTCAGCCTATCAGGATGACCTTGAAGACGACTGCCTATATGACCCCACGTTTTAAGTTCTTCTCTTGGAAAGAATCCTCGTCTGGCAAGAGCGGCATAAAGAAGCGAACATGCATGCCCCTTACTCAGTATGAATCTGTCCCGCCTCTCCCAGTCCGGCCTCTTTGGGTCGATTCTCAAGTGATGAAAGATAAGGGCGGTGACGATTTCAGCTGTGGATAGGGATCCTCCGGGATGCCCCGCCTGCCTCCTATGGATCATCTCTATAACATCAAGCCGCAGACTCTGCGCAATCTCATCCAGCTCTTTTATCAGCTGCTCCGAATGATACGTCACCTCATTTCCCTCATATCAAGGTTAGGAATGAAGAAGATAAGTGTTTAACGTCTCCTGAAAATGTCTGAGAATCACCGCTTTTCCGTTTCTCATTTTTACTATTATTTTTGGGGCTCCAGCATATTCTGCAGTGCAAAGGAGATTCCTATAAGAGCAGAAGAGGCGGCGTATTCTGTTGAGAGTGTGATTCCAGGGCAGAGATCAACTATAAGATCCGCAAATCTGAAGAGGCCTTTTGGGATGCCTTCTCTCGAGCCGAAGAAGAGATTAATACGCTCATCTCTTTTCAAGAAGAGATCAGCTATCTTATGAGCAACTTTAGAGAAGGTTTCTCCCTCAGGCTCAAATATTATCTTCGGCTCTGACCTCCTGTCTCGAATGAGCTGGTATATATCCTCTATGAGAACATTTACGCGTTTCGGCTTATGCGAGTAAGTCCTACGTTGAATTCGATATCTCGAATCGATCCCTTCAAGGACTCCCTCAATAAACCAATTTAGTTGTTTAGCGTCACATGCACCTATAGTCGCTATAACAAGTTCTCCTACTTCAAACATCTGTACTGCCCTTCCAATCCTTGAACCCATAGACTTCGCTGGCTTTATATCTCCAAGATAGGGCATCTGCACAACGGATGCTTTAGAGAAGTATGTTCTTATCTCTTGTTTACCTGGCTTCATCTTCTTCCAAACATCTGCGCCGTCGAGTATTCCTACAGCTGCAAGATCATCGATTATCTCAATCCAAATGATCTTCTCGGGATAATCGAGATTTACAGTTGCGTCTATTCTCTTGAGAATAGATGAACCAACCTTATAATTGACGTCGACGCTTGTGTATGGATGGCGACCCCTACGTACAGTTCTCACAGCAAATGAAACTCCGTCATTAAAGTTTTCAGATGCCACTTTTACAGCTGCTTCAACTATCTTTTCAATAGTGGCCGTAGTGCTTAATGCGGAAGCAAGAATCCGTTCCGCCTCTGGAATCTCATTCTCTATCTTCTCCGCAATCTCCGGCTTATCATCCTCATTTTTCAGGGTTACCGCTACAATTCCAGGATAGTTGGAGGGCTTTGGATAAACATCTCCCTCAAAACCTAGATCTTCTATCCTGGAAGCAACAATATTTTCCAGTCCGATAGGCGTCTTAACTATCAAGTCGATTCTTTTTACGGAGGGTTTCTTCAAATCAAATCACTCATAAGATTTAGAAATTCAAGGCTTCTGAAATAAGATCCTTTTTAGAAGACGTAATTGCTACGGGTAGGTTGCCACCTTCTAAGAGCCTCTACGGCTCGAGTTGCGCTTTGAGGAACAGGAAATTCATAATCGCATTTGGGGCATCGAACCATCTCGCAGGTAAGATTGGAGGATAATTTCTGGCATCCTCTGCATGAAATCGCCCTTGCATATAATATGTCGAATCTGAAGCCGCATTTAGGACAGACTATTGAACGCTGCCTGTAGGACATACTCTTCATCCTTCAAGCTTACTCTTAAAAATAAATCTGGCTTCGCCAAGTTTAAATATTTCCTCAACTTATCAAGCGAGATAAAATAAGGCCTTTTCGGAGTAACATCGAGAAAGATCGCTCTAAATTTTATAGAGATATAATGTGTGAGTATGTATGGGTCCTCCAGGCAGCTTAACAACTTTAGCTGGCTGAAGAAACCTTAGGGGGTAATCATGAACTAGAACTCTCGTTCCTTTTCTACATTCAATTGATATTTTTCTTGAAAGCTTCTTAGTTACAAGCGGGCTTGGGTATATGTAAATAACGCTGAATCTGGAGAGATCAGCTAAGAACAAATCTGAGTGAACTATGTCGATAAGATCTTGCAGACCCGCTGATTCGATTCTTCTTCTAGCTACTTGAACAAGTATTGGATTAATCTCGAATCCTACACAGAAGACTCTGAATCTTTCAGCAGCTCTCAATAGTACAGCGCCATCTCCGCATCCCAAATCAGCAAAGATATCGTTTCGACTTAAATCGGCGATTTCAAGAGCTTTATCTATTACCTGTATAGGACTGCATAGATAGGGAAATTCTGAAAGAAACTTTACGATGGTCATCTGCAACCAAAGCTTCCCCCCCTCTCAGAAGATAGCCAAAAACTATTCAAGCGCATGCTCTCGACACCTTCAATTTAAATCTTCATAATTTTAAGGATAAAAGAAAATCGCATTTACAGAATACAGAATATAATCTCTAAATTCGCAGCGCATCTCTTCATCACAAAAATGCGCCGTAGTTAAAAAAGAGAACCAAAAGGAACTTGTTAGGCTTATTATTCACCTGCAAGTATTCTTCTAGTTTCCCTTTTGTATTTTTCAACATCTGGCTGATCAAAGGGATTAACATTTAGCAAATGTCCAAGATACATGGTCTTAATCATCTCGAGCTGCATGAACTGTCCAATAGAATATTCTGATTTATCGGGAAGAGAGATCTCAATGAATGGCCGTTTATCTTTTCTGAAAGCCTCTTTAGTCCCCTCAAAGATAGCGTTTAGAATCTTCTCTAAGCTTTTCCCATCTATTCCGGGAACAAGATGCGAATATTCATCGACCGATGGAACGTGAACTCGAGGTCTTCTGTCTTTTATGCTTATGAAAGTTGTAAATTTGTCATATGGCCCTCCAAGATAGAGCTGTGCAACCGAATGTAGATCTGTTGAGCCTACGGAGACTGTGGGGGTGATACCGACATTAACTCTTCTACCATTCCTATCGAGCTCTTTTCCTAAGCTCTCAGCAGTCAGCTGCCTACACCACTTCCCCAACGATTCTAAATCACTTGAGAATAAGAAATAGTCAACTATGTTCTTTCCATTCTTATAATGGAGAAATTGGATGCTCGCTGTAATTGCTGCGGGATTTCTCTCCAGGTCACCATTGATGCATTTCCCTCTCATATGCTTTGCACCATTCAATAGATCATCAATCTGTATGCCTAGCAGTCCAAGAGGGAATAAGCCTACAGAAGAAAAGACGGAATATCTTCCTCCTACCTTCTGCGGTATCTCCAGAGTTGTGAATCCCTCTTTGACGGCAAGATGCCAGAGCATAGAATCTCTATCGCATGTAGCGACTACATAATCTTTGTATTCCTTCCTATACTTCCTCAAGAGATTTAAGAGAATCCGGAAATTAGCAACGGTCTCGGTTGTGGTTCCCGATTTGCTTACTACATCCAGTAGGATGCTGCCTCCACTCTTTAAGGCTGGCTTGATTATCTTTATTATGCTATTAATGAGGTATGAATCGACGGTGTCAGCGTATAATACCTTGATAGGCGGCTTTGTGAGGTTATAGAGTTTTCCTAGAATCGCCTCTTGAACAGCGACTGTTCCCAAGTTGCTTCCGCCAATACCTATGACGATTAGATGCTCGGGTTTTAAGGCAAGCTTCTCTTCGATCGTGCTCTTTATAGTTTTCAGCATCTCTTTATCGTCGGGCAGATTTATTGATGCTCTGTCATCATCGTATCCTCTGGAAATAGCATCTTTCACCCTTTCAATCTCGGGCCTTATTTTTTCAGCCGTCTTCAGAATGCGGTCCTTGGGAATTAATGAGTCTTCGTAGAAGAGTTTTAAGGTCTCCATCCATCGTCATCTCTCGTTTAAACATCTCTATGAGAGCTGATGCTCTCAACAACTCTCATGTTGACAATTTTTGTCAACATGCCTCCACGTTAAACTCATTCTGAAATATATAGATGTTTCCCTTCATATTTAGGCTGCTCAGGGAATTATATCGGCAAAATACGAGTTCACTTTACCTTATCTAGAATGCACAGCATCAAAAGAGAAATCGACTATTTCAGCATAGCTCTTCTTAAACTTCTTTCTAATCTTGCTCCATCTTCTTTCCGCTTCATATATGCATCCTTCGCTAAGCAATCTACAGATGTAGGCAAGATCGTTTAAAATAACGTTGATACCGTCCTCTAGGCATGCGGATTCGGCTTTCACAGCCATTTCTGAAGCTGCTTCGGTGTCTCCTGCAAGTATAAAGCAGAATCCGGATATGCAATAGCGCCATGCGGCTTCGAAGAATTCATGACATTCATAATATATTTCGGCTGATCGCGCAAATCTCTCAGCAGCGTCTTTATATCTCCTCAATGCTTTATAGCAGTCTCCTAGAATTCCATGAATGCTTCCTGAAAGGTGAAGCTTACCCGTCTTGAAGGCTTTTTCTGCTGCCGCCTCATAGCATTCGATTGCCTTCTCAAAATTGCGATTAACAAAGTAATCTCCTATTCTTTTAAGGTCCTGCGGATCTTCACATAAGTCGATTATTTTATTCTTACGTATTGAATCATAGCATTTTTCAATTATCAAGTCGCATTTCTCTGCTCTATGCTCATCGGAGCCTTCCCTGAAATAGTTAGAAGCCTTAATGAAGAAGAGAAGCGCCTTCACATGCTTATCATTGTTCCAGAGTGCCTCAGCTGCATTGAAGCAGCACTCTCCTGTTTTAATAGTGAATTTTTTAAGATTCTCCGAATCATTCAGAAGGCCGAAATGCACTACAACGTATCTGTAGAAGCGGGCGGCCGTCTCATAATCACGTCTCTTAGCCGCCTCCTCTGCTAATGCCAGCCATCTAAGATATGCCTCGTGATTTTTGAGCAATGCTTCTCGAGAATATTTGAAGGCAAGATTAATAAAACAGTTTACTGATACTCGTGTTATGAAGGGGATATTTGTATGCCGATCGCTTTTGTACTGATCAATACGGAAACAGGCTTCATGGATGACGTCTTAAAGTCTTTAAGTGAAATAGAAGGGGTAAAAGAAGCCTATAGCGTATATGGTGTTTATGACATAATAGCTAAGATAGAAGCCAACACGATGGATGATCTTAAAGATATTGTTACATGGAAGATCAGAAAGATAAGCAATGTACGAACAACATTAACAATGATAGTGGTTGAAGAAGCTTCAAGATAGTTACTTTCTGAGAATTGATTGCTGGATTAAAAAGAACTCCATGTTAAGGTCATATTTATATGATTCGCGGTTCTTAAGTGATTCTCAACACGATTCCGTCGGAGGATTATAATTGCCGAAGTGCCCATTTTGTGGCGCTGAGATTGATCCTGACGCAAAGTTTTGCATCCGATGTGGATCTCGAGTAAAATTTAGTGAGCCTATCGAGGAGGGAGGTGAAAAAATCATGAAAGAGGAAGAGGGAGGCAGAAGACGAAGAAACCTCTTAAGAAATTTTCTAAAGGCGATGGGAGTTGCGATTCTAGCATCTATAATACTGATCAGCATATTCTTCAGCTCAGCGATGTTTGTTAATGTACCAGTCGGCTATGGTTTAATTCTGGTTGACCCCCTTACTAAATCGATTCAAGGCCCGATTTTAGGTCCAACATGGTACTTAAAGGCGCCATGGGTTCACGGAGTACTCATATATTACGCTGTGGATAGCATAGGAATGTGGGGAGACGGTACCGACCCATATGCAGATTATCCGGCAGTTAAATGTTTTAGTAGTGACCAGCTTGAGATGACCGTCGATGTCATGGTTAGATGGAAACTTGATCCGGATAGGCTTCTAGATCTGTACCGTAACTATCCTAACCTAGACTGGAAAGACAAGACTATCGCCTCAGTGGTAAGACAAACAATGAGGTTTGTCACGGCGAACTTTACAGCCGTAGAGACCGTTGAGAAACGGGAATACATAGCTGCTGTGATGAAGGATGAGATATGGAAGAGACTTCAGGCTGAAGAGACATTGGCAGGAGCAATCGCATACTTTGAATTCGACTTGAGAAATATAGGGCTTCCTCCACAGTATACTGCCGCTATCGAAGCGAAATTAGTCGCTGAACAGCAAAAGCTACAGGCAGAATTCGAAAGGTCGCGTATATTGATTCTGGCAAATGCTTCAGCCCAGGAAAAGATAATCAAAGCTCAAGGTGAAGCGATGGCGAAGATAATCGTTGCGAACGGAACTAGAGAGGCTATTCGCATGGCGATTGAAGCGGCGGGCATAACAAACTCATCGAGAATAGCCGAACTTTATCTCTGGGTTGAGGCGCTTAAAGAGATCTCCCCAAATGTCAACGTCCTTATAATCACGACTGGAGAGACAGGTGCTCCAATAATCTATCAATTACCAACAAACTCAACTTCTTCTCCATAAATCGCTAATCACGATGAGGATCGATGGCTGAAAGAAAATGTTCGAATAATTCCTTCCTATTTTAATTTTACTTCGAAGGATCATTTCTCAAAAGATCAGAAAATAACGTGAAGAGTTCTGTGCTATTTCTGAAGATGCCGTGAACATGCAGGTAATACTTTCATAAAACATTTTGCACATGACCACATACCTTTCTTTGAGCAGAGATATCAGTCCACGAGATGGAACGTAGAAGCCGATTAAAAGGCCTGCTTAAATTTTTCGAATGATATTTTCGAGCTCTTTTCTTCCATGTATACTTGACGGATCTATTGAAGAGAGGAATATTTTTCTTCTCTTAACAGAGACCTCTTCTCCAGTTATAGGATTGTAGCCTCTCTTAACGATCTGTCCCCAGTAAATCATCGTTCCGTACTTCTGCCATTGAGGAGCCTCTTGAATACTGAATCCTCTGCGATGGAGCTCCTTCACCATCTCTTCACCTTTCATTCTAAAGGTCTCTTTCCGCCCGATGATTTGTTGAGCGTAACTATTCAGAAAGTTTCGGAAGGATTCAAGACATCTCCAACTAAAATATTCCAGAATTTCGCTTTGAGTATAGACCTTAACGATTCTTGCATCGAAGGATATAAGCCCATCATAAGAAAAGGCTTCTCTTAAATGGTTCTGAAGAGACGAGGATGCATATGAAGATATTATTGAAAGGATCTTTTCGATTCTTCCATTATAGGGCAGATGTTCATCCTTCAAAAATAGTAGGCTGATCTCATCTGAGGCTGTATGGGCGAGAGAGATGTTAAACCCAATATTAGCCATAAGATTTTTAGCAGTCCCAACCATACTGAGATGAAATCTCTCATCGAAAGGTTTAGTCATGCGACATGTAGTAGTTAGCTTATGAAAGTTGTTTCCATCAATCCTAACGATAATGGGAGCCTCAACAGTCACCCTCGAATAGATCTCCCACCTTTTGAATTTTGACTCATCGACCTTCAAAGATATCCCCATAAAAGAAGGGGAGATCGGAGAATTTAGCGTATCTGTAATGGGAAGGAAAGATTTGCCGAGAGCATCCTCGAATCATCCATGGAAAACTCCGTTAACGTAAAATTAGTCAAGGATACATTTACTCCCTGTTAGAGATAGATGACATCTATCGAAGATTGGTGATGCCTGTGTCAAGATGCCAAACATAATATTCATAATGTGCGATAGCATGGATGGCAGAGTCATGGGATGCATGGGTCATCCCGCAATGAGAAGAGGCGCCGTCGATTGGTATGAAAAAGCGTTGGTTCTCGCAGCCAAACTTAAAGCTGAG
>CAZEGS010000012.1:0-34808 GCA_964512445.1 uncultured Candidatus Bathyarchaeia archaeon | reverse complement strand
ATGGACAGCCATACTGTTTAGAGGATGAAGAAACAGCCTTAGGAACAATCTCTTCTAGAAAATCCTCATCCTCACAATACACATTATAGTAGGCTACACCTCCGTAGAGAATAGCATCGTTCGATCTCCCCATAGACTCAACAAAATCCGGATGAACAGGCAATATTGGAGCGGAGCTCCACGCATTTCTAATAAGCTTCGGATCGAAGCCTAGATCTGCAAGCTTATGGATGCCCGTCTCAGCTGTTCTCCCCGCAATCTGAGTGAAGCCGGCAACAGAGGAAGTTGGAACTAAGATCAGATAGAGATCTCTTGGAGATACATTGCAAGATTCAGCAATCGTTGAGATAGTCTCTTCAGGAGGCTTCTTCGAAGTCTCGAGAACCAAGACTGCCTTGCTGCTCTCATCTTTATAGTTGATCTTTCTATAGATCGATTTTGGTTTCAACGCTAAGGCCCGTGCGGGGCCGGAACCGACAGCTACCTGATCATCGAATTTTATACGCCATCCAGCAAGCTGAGATCCCAAAGCTGATATTGCAGGATGGTCTGTATATACTGAGATTGCGGGTAAAAAGAGGTCTCCCAGTTTCATGGAGGTTAATGATGCTTTCCCTAGGCCTCCCATACATATCTCGGTTATTATGCCTCCCGCCAAGTAGCCTCCTGGAGCGTCAATTCCGGCGTCTATCTCTATGGCTCCAATACCGGTTCTGCTGATTTTAACCCCAAATTTGTCTGGTTGATCACATAGCTTTCTGACCAATCTTAAGGCTTCCTGGTTTACGCTCAGTTTAGTCAAGCCGGATTCTTTCAATCTAATCGCCTATAGATACTCTTCATAAAATCTTAAACGTGGATTTCTTTCTTTTGACACGTACAATCTGCCTTGACCTTGATCTGCTATATCTCCGCTGAACCTATAGAATGGACCCATTATCTTCTCTCCATTCACTTTTACGCTCTTTCTAATCTCCTCGATCGTGAAGGTCGGCAGAATCGATGAGACATGACCGCAGATCACAATCTTTCCATCGATCATTCCCGCTCCAGCACGATCTTGACAATTCCCTGCGACGAGGATCTCCCCTCCCTGCATATGGATGCCAACGAAGTCCTTTGCATTTCCATATATTTTGATGACGCCTCCCCTCATGAAGCATCCTGCCTCATTTCCAACGTCGCCATGAACTATTATTGATCCTCCCTTTAGGCCGTTTCTGCTTCCGCGGTATGGGGCTCCGAGATAGTCTCCAGCTGAGCCTTTCACTTCGATTTTTCCGCCAGACATCATGCAGCCGGCCCATGAATCGACATTGCCATTTACGAGGATCTCCCCTCCCTGCATTCTTTCTCCTAGATGCATTCCAACATCGCCATCTATGAGTATTTTTCCGCCTGTCATGCCGCACCCTATCATCCTTACCTTTCTTAGGTCTCCACTGATCTGTAAAGTTAGATTTTCTGGAGAGTCCGCTGCTTCTCCATGAATCTCAAAGAGATCTCCTAGGGATCTTTTCTTATTTCCTTCCCAAACTTCGAGCTTCATTATCTCTTTTAGGGATCTTCCTGCAAATCTGTCAGGCGATAAACAATCAGCATAGACTGGAACCTTGAATATTCGTCTCGGCTTTATCATAAACGAGATTGTTCATCCCTCACCTAGATGATATTCTAGCCGGCGCATGCAAATAACTTTCAGGAATGTAATAGTTCTCAAGCTCCACGGTCCAGTAATCTCTAAATCTTTCCTTAAGATTCGGTGGAGCTCGAAGACACGACTGCTCATGTTCGGAGACGAAAGAACCCGCATCAACCCAGAAAGTTCTTCCTATAACCGATTCAACTATTGCTCCGTTCTTTGCAACTATTTTTCCTCCTTTAATCGTATACGCTGTCTCCTCAAATGCTCTTCGTACCCTTCGATATTCTCTGGAAAGATCTATCTCCTTAGGATTAATATTGTAGATGGCTAAGTCAGCGTCTGCACCTACACCTAAATGTCCCTTATTCTTAAGCCCTAGAGCCTTGGCTTGTCCAGCCCGAGTGATAATGCTGATCTCGTAAAGCGTATATTCCCTATCTATGCTTGGCAGGAGAGATCTCTTCCTAGCCTTCTTATTTATCCTCTCCATCGTCCTCTCCCGAGCCCTAGCACTTACAAGCCACGATATTATCCTAGGATAAGTGGTGAATGGCGCTCCATTAGGATGATCCGTTGTCAAGTATACTTTCCATGGATCCTCGATTAGCAGGGCAAGCTCAAGGGCTATAGACCACATTGTAGCGTGAACATAGCTCTTACGTCTATATCTGAAGGGAACTATTCCGCTTCCCGTCTCCGTCTCGACATCATGATTTATCCATTTATTCCCGCTAAGCTCGTAGAGTGTATACTGCCATGGACCATCCGCAGTCATCGTAGTTGTATCTGTGAAGACTACCTGTCCCATATCCAAGGTGACGTGGGAGTGCCCATTCACATACTTGGCTATTTCCTCTGCGCCCGACCTAAAAGTTGACCAGTCCTCCCCCTTAAATGCGCTGAACTGACAATGAGTAATATGAATGACTGGCTTTTCTTCTGTGGCTAGATCCCTGACGGAATCCATCGTCTCTATAGTAGTAGCATAATTTCCAGGCTGGCCTAAACGGTTCGTATGCACATGAATCGTATGGGGGAGATTAAGAATACGGTTTACTTTGCAGAGTCCACGTAGAATATCTCTGGGAGTAACCTCGAAGTTAGGAACGGGATCATCTAAGTCTCTCACGTTTCTGCCGAATCCCCAAGCCTCAACCCCTCCCGGATTCACAATCTTGATAGCGTAGCCCTTCGTTGCAGACATCATCCATGCGACATGCTCAGCACACTCTTGAATCTGGCCTCCCCGCAGATACTCCAGAACAAACCACCAGTCTCCAAGCAACGGGAATGTAGCCTTATCAACAATCGGAGTATCATCCAGCTCTTCATGCGTATGTCTAGCCTCGAGAGGAGGCATGGAGGGGTTACAGATCATCGTGTAGCCCATACGTGCATATCGATATCCAGTTGTAAAGGTTGAAGGGATTGAGCGGCCGACACCGGAACGAGTCACTCTCGTCTTAGCTTCAACATCTATAAAATGATCCTCAGGCCTCAGAAGCCTGCCTGCATTCACTTCGGAGCCTGCAACATGTGTATGGATATCAACTCCGCCCGGCATCACGACCATTCCAGACGCATCAATTACCTTAGCTTTTCCCTCATCAACCTCCTCAACGATCCTCCCATCTTTTATTGCGATATCCATTACTTCTCCTTCAATGCCGTTCGGTGGATCATAAACAAATCCGTTCTTTACCAGTAGACTCATAGAGGCTCCCTTCATGACCAAAGAGTTAGGTATCCCCATAATCTTCTCAGATACACCAATTTCCATAAAATTACAATGGAAGGTCTTTAATTGTTTTCGGAGTTCCAACAGTACTTATCAGGAGGACTAAGCAGGTAAGAATCTTACAAAGGTGGGAGATTGTCCAAAAACTAGAGCTAAACGATGAGGTGGATATTTTATCGTGCGTGAAGAGCTATTCTCTCCATCTCGTTTCTTCTCTGCACGGCGTAGCTCTCTGAAGATTTATTTGCAGCGGCAATTATCTCCTCCGCCAAACACTCTTCGAATGGTTTTGGATTATTGAAGGCTGCGTTTCTCGCTCCGTCAGCTATGAATCTTAAGGCGAGATCTACTCTCCGCTGTGGGGAGATATCTACAGCCTGGTGATAGACTATTCCTCCATAGCTGATTCTTGTGGTGTCTTCGCATGGAGCAGCATTCTCAATCGCTCTAATGAGAACTTGAACCGGATTCTCGCCGGTGCGCAAGTGAATTATCTCAAATGCATTCTTAATGAACTTTAATGCTCTAGCTTTCTTTCCAGCATTTTTTCCAGGACGCATAAGATTGTTTGCAAGTCTCTCCACAATGTTTAGTCTTGACTTATGAAACTTGTGATGTTCATGTCTACCCATAGTGTGCAGTACATGGATCGGCCTAAGTGATATGTAATCCTTAAGCCCCGGATCTCTTATTTCAACATCCAAACTCCATTTTCCGAAGATCTTAAACTCTGGCTGTCTACTCACATGGTTCACCCTTGTGGCTACTATTTTTGAATTTAGCCGCTGTTATTTAAGGATTGTGAAAATGCCTATCTCTTTCACTTAATTATCTTTGCAAGTATAGCCTTCGCCGTGTGCAGCCTGTTTTCAGCCTCATCCCACACGACGGAATGAGAACCGTCTATAACATCATCTGTAACTTCTTCGTTGCGATGCGCAGGTAAACAATGCATGAATAGCGCATCTTCAGACGCTGCCCTCATAAGCTCAGCATTTACCTGATACTTCGGCAGGAAGACTGATAATCGCTCCTCGCGTTCAGCCTCATCCCCCATCGAGACGAACGTGTCTGTATATACGACGTCCGCGCCTCTAACGGCTTCGAGGGGTTCACGGAGAATCTTTACCTTGGATCCCGCTTCCTCCGAGTTTCTCTTAGCGAATTCTAAGGCTTCACTTGATGGCTCATATCCAGGTGGACAAGCTATTGAGATGTCTATTCCCATCTTGCTACATCCAATAAGAAGGGAGTTGCAGACGTTGTTTCCGTCCCCAACATAGGCGACTTTTAATCCCTTAAGAAAGCCGAAGTTTTCCCACATTGTATATAGATCGGCAACTATCTGGCATGGATGATATAGATCTGAAAGGGCATTTATGATAGGTATGCTTGAATATTTCGCCATCTCAACTAGGTCTGCATGCCTATAGACTCTTGCCACGACAGCATCAACATATCTGCTTAGAACTCGGGCTGTGTCAGCGATCGTTTCGCCTCTGCCAAGCTGAGACTCAGCCCATCCTAAACTTATTGGATGACCGCCTAGCTGGCTGATGGCGACGTCAAATGAAACTCGAGTTCGAGTTGAGGGTTTCTGAAAAAGCAGGATGATGGATCTGCCTGAAAGCACATTCTTTTCTTCTACGCTGACGCTGTTCTCTTTAAATCTCTTAGTGGCCTCGAGGATCTCATGGATCTCGTATGCCGTAAAATCCTGTAAAGTTAAGAAGTCACGCTTCTTCACGATATCAATCATCCTTGCTTCTAATTTGTCCCTAAACTATTCGGAGAAGAGATGACATAAATATATTGGTTTTGGCCTATAGAAGGGTTTTAGTTGTCGTAGAAGTCTCCTTTAGCATTAATTGTTTCAAGCATGGATGAGGATAATTATCCGCAGATCTCGAATCACCCTTTAGACTTTCCTGAGATGCTTTTTCACAAACACCATAAAAACTAAAATAAAATAAGTAATGATAGATTTATTTTAACTTCCAAAAAATAGAGAGTAACTTCTAAAAAATGAGAGGAGAACAATGCTGAGGGCTGAGCTAGAAAAGCAGAAAGTGCTTCTCTATGATCCTTCACGATGTACAGGATGCCGCTACTGTGAAATCGCATGCTCCTTCTATCACTTCAAGGAACTTAGCTTTGAGAAGGCACATCTACACATCATATTCGATAGTAAAAGCGGAGAATTCGAGGCGATATATTGTCAGCACTGTGAAGAACCCCTTTGCGTAGCGGCTTGCCCAAATGAGGCTGCAGTTAAAGATGAGAAGACTGGACATGTCAAGATAAATCCAGTGAGATGTATCGGATGCAAGACCTGCGTCATCGTCTGTCCATTGTCGGTTCCATGGTTTAACGAGAGATTTCACGTATCGATGAAATGTGACTTTTGCGATGGAGATCCGCAATGCGCCAAGTTTTGCTCGCCACAGGCGATACGTGTTGTCAGCCGTGAGGAGGCCTGGAGATTTAATACAGAAAAGTATGTGGAGGCATCATTGTGATTGTTACTGAAAGCGAAATTATAGAATTTTTGAAGGAGAATCTAATGGAAAATTTGATGAATGCTGAGGTGCCGCGGGAGAGAAGAATATCAGCTTGGATTAAACCGTCCGCTTTGAGAAGAACGGTTGAGCTTCTGAAGAAGCAGTATAAATCGCTCCGTTTCATCACTCTCTCAGTAGTCGATCATGGATTAGACTTCGAAAAGCTCTATCATTTCCATATAGATGGGACGATCCTGACCCTTAGAGTCTTAACACCTAAGGAGGAAAATACGCTTGAGTCTATAGCAGAAGTGATTCCAGCCGCGAGCCTTATAGAAAGGGAAGTTGCCGATCTATTTGGGATGAAGATAATCAATCATCCGGAGCCTAAACCCCTTATACTTCCAGAGGACTGGCCGGATGATCAGCGTCCTCTTAGAAGGCCCATGGAAGGAGAACTTCCGCCTCAAGCGAGACCAGTTGCTGAGGCATTGATCTCAAAGAGCTGCGTTGCGCCGATCTCAGCATTCATTCAGAGGAGACGTGAGGCAGCTGGACTGCCAAAGAATCCTCCAATGGCATTTACTGATGAGAAGACTTTACAGGAATTTCATGGGATCATGAAGGCTACAAGCTTTACAGAGAAGGCTGGCTTCGACTGGGAGAAGAAGCAGTTGAGATATAAATAATGGAGGTAAGGTTGGAATGAGTATTGAGTATGCATCTTTTCTGGGATGCCAGATACCGCTTAGGCTTCCCAGCATAGAGATTGCTTCAAGGAAGGTCTTCAGCAAATTAGGATTAAAAACAGTAGATCTTCTGGGATATTCCTGCTGCCCTGAGCCTGTGATCTCGCGTCTTTTAGATAAGACTGCTTGGCTTGCAATCTCTGCGAGAAACCTTGCAATCGCGGAGGAGCAGAATCTGAATTTGATGACTCTATGTAATGGCTGCTACGAGACTCTTGTTGAGACAAATGAGATTCTACGGAAAGAGCCTGAAGAGAGGGAGAGGGTAAATAGAATTCTAAGGCAGTTCGGGAAGGAATACAATGGCGGAGTTGAAGTAAAGCATGTCGTCGAGGTTCTCTATGAAGAAGTAGGAATCCAGAAGATTAGGGATAACATCGTAAACCCCCAGAATATGCGAGTAGCTCTACATTATGGCTGTCATATGTATCGTGAACCCCATGGAGATGATATAATGCGAAAGCCAAACATGATGAAGGAGATAGCCCGCGCCGCGGGTGTGGAGACTGTTGATTATGGTCTTGAACGGCTATGCTGTGGCTATCCAAGCATGCAGGCTGACGAGGAATTCTCGCTTACGCAGAGGCTTTTACCAAAATTAAGCAGTATAGATATCTCGGGAGCAGAGGCTGTTCTTCTTTCATGTCCAGCTTGCACATTGCAGTTTGAGATAGGGCAGGTAAGCCTTAGGCAACGTGGACATCAATATAGATATCCATGCATAAACATCATGGAGGTACTGGCGCTTTCTTTCGGTTTTTCTCCGAGGGAACTTCACTTGGAGATGCATAGAAGCCCCGTTATGAGATTTGTGCAGGAAAAGGAGAGAGGATGAGATGACTGAGACGGTCTATATCGGTCCATATCGGCCGCAGCTTGTTGAGCCTGAAAGATTCGAGTTGATCGTTGAAAATAATAAGATAATTGATGCGAAGATAGAGCTTGGCTATCAGCATCGTGGAATAGAGAAGCTGTTCACTGAGAAGACTTACATGCAGAACTTGGCTCTTGCAGAGCGAATCTGTGGGATCTGCTCCGGGGTTCATACTCTCTGCTACGCACAGACGGTTGAGGAGATCGTTGATGTTGAGGTTCCAGACAGAGCGAGATATCTGAGATGCGCATATATGGAGATAGAGCGTCTTCACAGCCATTATCTCTGGTTTGGGGTTCTGACACATAGCCTTCATGAACATGAAGCCTTCATAAAGATCATGAAGGAGAGAGAACAGATACAGGATCTTCTAGAGTATCTTACTGGGAACAGGATAAATTACTTGATAAATACGATAGGCGGAGTTAGAAGAGACATCACTCCAAAGAAGGCTAAAAAGATACGAGAGACCCTTAAAAACATAAGATCGCTTTCAGACTATCTAATGGAACTACTAAGCGATAATGGGCCGCTAACAAAGAAGACGAAGGGCATAGGTGTACTCTCCAAAGATAAAGCTTTAGACCTAGGCGCTGTAGGTCCAACGTTACGCGGCTCGGGAATATCAAGCGACATAAGAAAGGACGATCCATATGCAGCATACGAAGAATTAGATTTTGAGGTTATAACGGAGAAAGATGGCGACGTCTACGCTAAGACCCTTGTTAGAGCAAGAGAGACTTACGAGAGCATGAAGATAATAGAGCAAGCGCTTGATAATATGCCGTCTGGAAACATCGCTGAGAAGCCTGGAGAGCCACTGGAAAAAGAAGCGATAGGGAGGGCGGAAGCACCTCGAGGAGAACTCATCTACTACATTAAATCAAACGGCACAAATATTCCTGAGAGAGTTAAGGTTAGAACACCTTCATTCGCAAACAACTTTTCGATCCTTGAGATGCTTCGTGGAGAATCTCTTGAGAATGCTAGAGTCATCATTGAAAGCATTGATCCATGCTTTGCATGTACGGATCGTATGACGGTCTTAGATGCGAAGACCGGTAAAAAGCGGGTGGTCTTCTTCAAATAGGAGGGAGTTTTATGGGGAAACTCGCAGTATATCGTTTCTTATCAGCTGGCTGTAATGGTTGTGATGTTGAAGTTCTCGAATGCTTGGCTCCAAGATACATGCTTAACAAGATGAGAGTTGAAGTGGTCTTCACACCGGAGGAAGCAAACGTCCTAGTTGTAACTGGAGGAATCAACGTTAAGGGCAAAGAAGAGCTTCTAAATACATATGAAAAGATTCAGCCGCCTAAGATAGTGATCGCGGTTGGCAACTGCGCATTGACCAAAGAGATCTTCGAGAAGGGATATCCGATGAGGGGACCTCCTGACCAGATAGTTCCAGTGAATTATTATATTCCGGGCTGCCCACCTCGTCCACAGGCGATAGTTAAAGCAATAGCTGAAATCTTAGGCGTACCGCTAGAAGAGAAGGAGGAGTACTGGGAAGCCCCTGAAGACTTTAGGGGTAGACATGAGATTGATAGTGGAAAATGCATCGGATGCGGCGCATGTGCCCAAGTCTGCAGCTCCGATGCCATAAGCATTCTGGACGAGGATGGAAAGAGAATTATAAATGTAAATTATGGACATTGCTCCTTCTGTGCTTTCTGTCAAGACGAATGTCCCACCGAAGCCATAAAGCTGACGCGTGAATATCATCTTTTAACGAAGGATAGGAACACAACGAACATCATAAATGAGGTTGATCTCCAGCAATGCGCTTCATGCAAGGAGCATTTTACACCTCGGTCCCAAATAGAATGGGCTCTTAAACGCGTAGTAGAGAACGTTCCAGAATACAAAGAATATAGTGATCAGCTAAGGAACGCTGCGTCGATATGCGTGGATTGCCGTAAAGAGGTTAGGAGAGTAAAGGAAGCAAAGAGAATCTTAGCGTCTTTATCAGCGAAGGTTCGCTCCTAATCAAATATCATTTCCCCAATTTCATTTTTTGATTTTAATAACCTCAGAATCCTCTCATCTTGCGATCGAAAGCCTAAATTTAGCAAGGCTTTAAAAGTCCCTTTTTATAAAATGACGGCTTGTTTAGGGGGATACTGATTTGAGTGTTTATGAGAAACTCGGAGTCAGACGTGTCGTAAATGCTAGAGGGAGAATGACGCTCTTAGGGGGATCTGTTCTTCCAAAGGAAGTTCTTAACGCCATGATTGAGGCGAATAAATGCTTCGTTGATATGGAGGAGCTTCAAAACAAGGCTGGCAGGATCATTGCTGATCTTCTCGGAGCGGAAGATGCTATTGTGACCTCGGGAGCTTTTTCAGCGCTCGTTTTAGCCACCGCAGCCTGTATGACGCGTAAAGATGTCAGTTTAATGGAGAAGATTCCTTTCACCGAATCTATGAAAAACGAGGTTATCATCCAAGGGGGGTTGAGAGTCAAGTATGATCGGGCTGTAACGGTTGCTGGGGCGAGACTCGTTGAAGTAGGCACTGAAAATGAAACGACCCTTGAAGATATAGAGAGAGCTATAAATGATAAGACGGCTGCAATTCACTTTTTGGCTCCCGGAAAAGAGAATCACGTTCCGCTCTCTGAAATACTTAAGATTGCAAAGAAGCACAACGTGCCAGTTATCGTGGACGCTGCAGGTCAAGTTCTCCCAACAGAGAATATGCGTAAATATGTATCTATGGGATCAGATCTGGTCTGCTTCGGAGCGAAGTACTTTGACGGCCCCAACTCCGCAGGCATTCTATGTGGACGAAAAGACCTGGTTGAGGCTGCTAAGCTTCAGACATTCATCTGCTTCGAATCTCATAATATTCGAGCTTTGGGAAGAGGAATGAAGCTTGATAGGCAAGAGATAGTGGCTACGGTTGTTGCTCTTCAAAGATGGATGAGCATCGACCATAAAGAGAGACTTCGAGAACAGCATAGAAAAGCGTCATGGCTCGCAGCGGAGCTAAACAAGATTCCAGGGATGAAGGCTGAGCTCTCCGGTGAAAGGTTAGGGATAACGACAAGTGTACATGTAAGATTAAATCCGGAAATCTTCGGAATGACAAGTCAAGAGACTGTTAAAGCTCTTGAGAATAGTGATCCAAGAGTTTGGGTGGGACTAAGAGACGAAACGATAATAATAAATGCGGATACTCTAGTGGAGGGAGACGAGGAGATAATTCTGAACAGCTTTAAAAAGATCTGCTCAGCTCGTTCCTAGCCCTGAATCGTTGTAATGCTTGGGACTCTAGATCTTTCAAAGCAAGTATGACATGGCTCTCTTTCAGTTTTCTTATTCGATGTATATTGCGGGGCGATAGGGCTTAGCTAGACCAGCCCGTCCTTTTGGATCGTAGCGTTGAGGATCTTCCTCCTCATATATCAAGATCTCCGCCTTAAATTCTCTTTCAAGAAATCTCTTCGCCTCATTTAGAAGAGAGAACTCATCTAGCTCTCCAGCTTGAAGTCTTCTCTTTTTCTGATTCATCGGCATCGCATTTATCTCTTGCAGGGTTTTTCCAACGAATCCTGAGACCTTTCTAGCTTCCTTCCGTAAGGATGGATCCTTCATGAGATCCCTCATTACTGCTCCCATCTCAACCTTTCCCGCCATTGATCTTTTTAGAATCTCCGAGTAGGCCTTCCATTTCCATGAGGATGCAACGTAATAGCAGATCTTTTTAGGCGTCACCTTTGTCACCTCAATTATATTTGCAGTGTCAGCCATGAGGTCTCTAATCATGTTTTCAGACTCCTCAGCATTCACGTCGATTTTTGCTTCATCATATGATGGCCACTCAGCTGTTGATATGAAACCCTCCTTTCCTATTTGATGCCAGATCTCCTCGCATAGATATGGCGTGAATGGAGCTAAGAGACGTACCCATACCTCTACGATCTCCCTTAAGGTTTTCGGATTCGGCTTTTCTGCGCGTCTAAGATACCATCTGATGTCGTTCCAGATCTCGAATAAGGCGATCTCAGCGGCGGTTCTAGTTTTTAAAGCCTCTATCGCCTCAGTGACGGATTTTATTCTTTCCTGAATGACGGATTTTAACCAGCGGTCTATACTCTTCTCCTCAGAATCGCCCTTTAGGTTGATTAATTCGTTGACGAATCTGTAGAATGATCTAAGCTTTGAGTCTATGCTTCTAGCATTCTCTACTCGCCAGTCAGGATCATCCATATCTTCCGCGCCTAGCATCAGTGTCAGTCTTGTGACGTCCGCTCCGAATCTATTGACCGCATTGCTCAACGTTAGAAAGTTGCCCTTAGACTTTGACATTTTCTTTCCTTCTATCGATAACATACCGTTTACGCCGATAGCTTTCGGCCAATACTCACGTGGAAATAGCGCGGTATGCTGAAATATAAAGAAGGATAGGTGGTTAGGTACAAGTTCCTTCGCTGAGACTCTTAAATCAACCGGATACCAGTATGTAAATTCCTCTCTCATCTCTTTGAGTACATTTACATCTATTCCTGAGTCTTCCGTCAGTTTTTCAGGCACTCCCTCGCCGAAGAAGATATAATCAAAAACCTCATTGGTTAGCTGCTCGGCCTTTATGCTATGACTTCTAATATGCTTGATTATCGTGTAGAAGGCCATATAGATTGTTGAATCGCTTAATGTCTCAACTATCCATCCGGGACTCCATGGTAATGGCGTTCCCAGCCCTGTTCGACGTGCACATGCCCAGTCATGAAGCCAATCTATCTTTTCATGGAAGTAGGCGCGTGCGGACTCCGGAAATATCTTTGCTCTATCAATAGCCTCATGCGCCAGCTTTTTCCATTCTGGATCAGAATATCTCAGGAACCATTGATCAGAGAGGACTTTAACGATGCATCTAGTTGTGCATCTGCATACCACCTTCTCCGGAAGATCATACATTACATCTGCAATACCCTCTCGTTTAAAGTCCTCTATCAGCTCAGACTTCACATCTTGAACTCTTTTACCAGCATATTTGCCTGTTATAGGCTTCAGTATGCCTGTGTGAAACTCCTTTCTGTATATAATTGAGGTGGCCTCGTCTACTTTAGGATCGAACTGATCTTTAATGCCCATCTTATCAACTATCTCGATCGCCGGGTACTCGCCATATCCCTCAACCTCAATGAGGGAGATAGGCTTTATGCTCTTTACAACATCCGGGTCTATGCCGAATCTTCTTAACATATCAGGCTTATTCATCAGATCTTTGATGGCTATCCAGTCTGCAGGAGCGTGAGCGGGCACGCTATATACGACTCCCGTCGCCGACTCTGGATCGACAAACCATCCTGGCAGTATCGGGAGCTTCCTCTTACTTATGGGATCAACGAAGTATTTGCCTATGAGCTCTGCTCCTTTAAACTCGCGAAGAACCTTGACCTTCTTTAGCTGCTCAGAAAGTTTAACAGCGGCCTCCTTGCTGATTATCCACTTTTCATCATTAACCATAGCCTCAACATATGTTGCATCTGGATTCAAGAACATGTTTGTGACTCCATAGATCGTCTCCGGTCGAAATGTGGCGGCGGGTAGATAAGCATCGTTAAACTGGAACTTTAGGAGGGTGTATTCTTCCGCTGAGACTCCTTCTCCTTCCAGCCGATCGTGATCTCCAGTTGGGCTTTTGCAGTGGGGACACCATACGACGGGATGGGTTCCCTTTACAACGTAGCCTTTCTTCCTTAGAGTTTCGTATTGCCACTCTATGAAGCGGCTGTATGCAGGTTCCAGGTAAGTTGTGTGGAACTCTCTTCTCCAGTCGACTGAGAAGCCTATCTTTTTTACTGCCTCTCTACCTTCAGATGTGTAGTAGCGAGCCATATATATGGGATCAACAAATTTTTTCAGCTCTTCCTCCGGAACCCCGTCAATCTCTTTTAGGGCCTTTATGATCTCAAGGTCTCCGCTTTGGACGCGTAAAGCCGCGCCTACGATGGGTTCGCCGGTCCAATGCCAGGCCCACGGGAAAAGTGTGTTAAAGCCTTTCATTCTTTTGTAACGTGCATAAACGTCAACTCGTGTCGCGGTGAATCCATGTCCTAGATGCAGAGGACCATTCATGTATGGATATGGAAATGTGACAAAACATTTCTTACGTTTCGGGTCAGGGTCAGCCTCGAAGATTCTAGCTTTCTCCCATTCTTTTCTCCATTTATCCTCAATCTCTCTCCATTCGAAAGACATGGAAGATCACCTCTTTATACTTCTCAATATCACAGCTTTAGCCTCCTTCAAGGCTTCTCCGGCTCCTTCGATACGTGTTCCGCCACCCTGAGCAAAATCGGGTTTTCCACTTCCACCTCCACCGAGCTTGACACCTGCCGCCCTAGCGATCTCTCGGGCGTCTACTCCCAATTTACGGGCATCCTCACCAACGTTAACGATCAGCCTAGCATTCTTATCTATACATATAAAGACAGAGATTGCTCTCCTTTCACGCTTAACGATCTCGCCTGACACTTTAATCAGCAAATCTACATCTGCTTCATCCGCATTTACGATTTTCGATACAATTTTGATTCCGGCAACATCCTCGGAGTCTTCCAGGTAATTCTGAGCGAGAAACTGGGATAGACGGTTAGTAAGCCTTTCCTTTTCACGTCTAAGCTCTCTCCATTCTGAGACGACGTGCTCAACGGTCTTCTCTACCTTCTCTGGCTGCACCTCAAGAAGATCGGCGATTCGTAAGAGCTTTCCTTCAGCCCCTTGCACCGCATCGATCGCCGAGTCGCCGACGCTGAATATTAGCCTCTCCACACCATCCTGGATTCTCTCTGTACGAATTATCTTTATTAGGCCGACTTCGCCGGTGAATCTGCAGTGGGTGCCTCCGCAAGCTTCGACGTCCCAACCTTCAACCTTCACGATTCTTATATCTCTGCCTGGAACAACTCCGCCTTGATATATTCTAAATCCATATCTCCTTTCAGCCTCTTCTCTCGGCATCCATGAAGTCTCTACGGAACGGTTCTCCATAACTACCTCGTTAGCAAGTTTCTCAATCTCTCTGATCTCTTGAAAACTCAGCCTTTTAGGATGAGAGATGTCAAGCCTGCTTCTCTCTATTCCTTTCTGAGCGCCAGCCTGCCAGACATGTTCTCCTAATATTCTCCTAGCCGCACCCATAACTATGTGGGTAGCCGTATGGTTTCTCATCAGGCTGATTCTTCGTTTCCAGTCGATTCTACCCGTAACCTCGTCTCCTTCCTTCAAACCGGAGCCTTCAATAAAATGAATTATTATTCCGCCTGCCTTCTGAACATCTGTTACCTTAAATCTTTTCCCGTTAGCCTCTAAGTATCCCTGATCGGAGGGTTGTCCTCCGCCTTCCGGATAGAAAGCTGTTCTATCGAGGACTACGCGGTCTTCGATAACTCGTATAACCTTAGCCTTGAATTCCTTCATGTACGCGTCCTTATAGTAGAGTTTCTCAGTTTCAGGCAGATCTGAGAATTCATCTTTGAGATCCTCGATGCCCTCTGTTAAAGGAGATCTTTCACGCTCAGAAGCGCCCATGTGTTTTTCCGCCACATAACTATAGAAATTCTCGGGGATAGAGATCTTCGCTCCTTCAGCTTCAGCCATCTCGCTTACAACTTCCGGAGTTAAGCCGTGAGAATCGTAGAGCTCAACAAGATCGTCCAGAGAGATCTCAGATCTCCCTCTCTCTTTGCTTTCTCGAATTATCCTCCTTACAAGGCTTTGCCCTCTAGAGAGAGTCTGTTCATACTTTTCTCTCTCTATCGAGAGTAACTCGAGAATCTCATCATGCATCTCTTTCAGATGTGGGAAGTCTTTAGACCATAGCGAGATCTGCATCTCAACTATATCGAATAGTCTATCCTCGATGGAGAGGCTTCTGAGAAGTCTACAGGTCTTTCTTATAAGCAGTCTTGTTAGGTATCCTTCTCGGACATTTGATGGGACAACGCCTTCGGCGAGGAGAAACGTCATGCATTTTGTATGGTCAGCTACTGCATATATGTTAACGATCGGATCCATCTGTCGACTGAGCTCTTCGGGATCGACACCCACCTTATGTGCGACTCTTCTCCAATTCTCAGCGCGGCTTGAAGTTTTAGAAATTCTGATCAACCCGGAGACCTTTGAGACTTCGGCTAGAAGGCTTCTATCTGGAGGTTCTATTCCAGCCATCTCTCTTATCTTGTCAAGGAGATCTCCATAGATAGCTTCAAAACCGCTTATGCATCCTTGAGAGAGCCATGTGAAACGTTCTATTCCATATCCCGTGTCTACGGTCTTTATTGGAAGCTCAATGAATTCTCCATTTACCACCTTATACTTCATGAAGACGAGCGTCGCTACTTCGAGTCCGCGAATAATGCTCTCGACATCCGGCCCCGCGTTTCCGCCGCCGGACCATATTCCCTCCTTGTATATTACCTCCTCATCCTTCACTCCGAGAGTTTTAGTAACAAACTCGTGATGATACCGTACGGTCTGATCTTTCCAGTATATCTGCTTGTCCGGATAATTGAATGCGTGATGGCCACCCATCTCGAAGATTGTTAGGTGACGGCCAAATGTGGATCCCACACTCTCTATATCGGGAAATCTGACGCATGGCTGACTTATAACGAGGGGATTCGCGGGAGGAGGAATGATCCCCTCAGTTACGTAGGGCTGGAAGTCTATTATGCTGGCGTTTGTGAAGTATAGGTCATCTCTCCAACGGGCTACCAGCAAGTAGGGCTTTATTCGGGTATGCCCTCTCTCCTCAAAGAATGATAGGAAGGCTTCTCTCATCTCCCTTAGACTATAAGCCCTACGCGTTGGAGGATTATTGATGAATGTGTAGTCTGCACATCCATGAATCGTGGATTCTCCGCATAGCTCCTGATCGGGATTCATAGTCCAGAAGTATTCTTTACATCTTGGACAATATTTCCTAACGTAACCATACTCGTCGAAGAAGGGCAAGTGATACTCATCCTCAGAGAATCGCATCGGCTTCATCTCCGATAAAGGAGGACATGCACAACAACGATTAACGAGTTCCTAACTTAATAAATATGCTGTTTTGATGCTTACAGACGTGACGGGCGGAAGATAAAGAAAACTGGGCTGGCTTTTTTCAGGATATCTATCCGAAGAGAGCTCCGAGGCCTTCCAGAGCTTCTTCTTCCTTCTTTTCCTCCTCTTCTTCCTCCTTCTTTTCCTCCGGCTTCTCTTCAGCTGCAGGAGCAGCCTCCTGTGGAGCAGCCGCCGGAGCCGCAGCCATCAAAGTTGGAGCTGACTTGATAGCTTCATCAATATCGACTTCGGATAATGCTGCTACGAGAGCCTTCACCCTAGCAAGATCCGCCTGAATCCCAGCGGCTTCAAGCACCTTTGTTACGTTTTCCTCATCTATTGGTTTGCCAGCCTTGTGCAACAGCATAGCTGCATAGACATATTCCATCAAATTCACCTTCTATCGGGCTTTACTGAAAGTTCCATCATTCAACCTTTCGAAACATTATAAATCTAATACTTAAATCTGTCGGAAGACTACTGCTTTAGTAAGCCAGGATTAATAAATAGCTTTTCCTTAAAGGCATATTCTTATATAGAAGACTTTCATCCTTTTGTCCTTAGAAAGATAAAAAGGGACGGGTATCTTTGAAGTTTACATCATTCCTAAGGTCATGTTTAAGGCTGCTTCGACTTGCACGTAAACCTGGGAGAAGCGAGCTATGGCAGAGCATAAAGATCTGTTCAGCCGGAATAGTACTAGTAGGGATGATAGGATTCACTATAAAGCTTCTCTCAGCGTTAATTACAAGTGCATTTCCAGGATAGGTGAGCGAGAAAAATGGGCGAGAATGAATCCTCAACGATGATATTTGCCGTTAGAACAACGGTTGGACAGGAGAGAAACGTTTCTAACCTAATTGCCGGAAGAGCTGAGGCTAATGGAATACCAATCAAGGCGATCCTTGTCCCAGAGGCCTTAAAGGGCTACATCTTCATCGAGGCTGACGGGCCGCACATAGTTGAGGAAGCTATCTCTGGAATAAGGCATGTCAGATCAAGAGTTCCCGGGATAGTCTCTTTCTCAGAGATAGAAAAGTACATTGTTGTCAGACCAATCATCGAGGAACTTGATGTCAATGATCTCGTGGAGGTGACTGGAGGCCCATTCAAGGGCATGCGGGCTAAGATTACGGATATAGATAGGGCTAAGGAGGAGGTTACAATAGAGCTCCTAGAAGCGACTTTCACGCTTCCAATCACCGTTCATGCTGATTATGTGAAGGTAATTAGGAAGGGTGAAGAATCTCAGGAGGGGACTGCATAATGGCTGAGAAGAAGATTGTGGAAGCTCTTGTTAATGGCGGGCAGGCGACGGCTGGGCCGCCTTTAGGTCCAGCCCTAGGGCCTTTAGGGGTTAATGTACTTGAGGTTGTGAATAAGATCAACGAGTTAACCTCAAGCTATGCTGGCATGAGAGTTCCAGTTAAGATAATAGTTGACGTAGATACGAAGGAGTTTGAAATAGAAGTCGGAATGCCTACGACCTCCGCTCTCATAGTAAAGGAGGCAGGTATACAGAAGGGCTCAGGCGCCCCGAGCAGCGAGGTCGCCGGAGACCTATCATTTGAGCAGGTATTAAAGATAGCCAAGATCAAGATGTCTGGGCTTCTAGCTAGAAACTTAAAGGCCGCCGTAAAAGAGATTGTTGGAACATGCCTAAGCATGGGAGTGACTGTCGATAAGAAGAATCCGAAGACCGTTCTGAAAGAGATCGACGATGGAAAATATGATGAACTCATAGAAAAAGCAGGTGAACAATAATCTTTTTATCGGAGTCTCCTAAAATCTTCACGTTCTGAGGCATAGAGAGAGATGTCAGTAGAAACCAACAATATCAAGGCTGCCCTACAAGAGGCAAGGGAGAAATCTAAAAAGAGAAATTTCAATCAATCAGTAGAGCTGATCATCAATCTTCGAGATGTAGACGTGAAGAAGCCTGAGAATAGAATACAAAGGACAATTGAGCTTCCCCACGTCCTAGACAAAAAGGTGGGTGTATGCGTATTTGCAGACGGCGACATGGCTCTCAGAGCCAGAAGGGCAGGCGCCGATCTAGTTTTGGGATCCGCGGATATTGAAAGTTTGGCGAATAATAAAAAGAGACAGAGGGAGATCGCTAAAAGCATAAATGCGTTCATAGCCTCGGCTCCTTTGATGGCGTTGATCGGCCGGGTATTCGGCCCCATACTTGGGCCGAGGGGGAAGATGCCTACTCCCATACCACCCACAGCGAATATTGAGGAGGAAATTGAAAGGCATAGAAGAATCGTCCGTGTAAGAGCGCGTGATCAGCCTGTGATTCACTGCAGGGTTGGAACGGAAAGCATGTCCGATGACGAAATCGCAGAGAATATTCAGGCCGTCATAAGAGAGATCACTAGAAGACTCAAGAGGGGCCTAAAAAACATAGATTCCATCTACGTCAAGCTAACAATGGGACCTTCTGTGAAGGTGAAGATCTGAAAAAGGGGGAAATATCAAATGCAGAGGCAAATCTTAATTCAGAAAGCTCGGAAAGTTGAAGAGATTAAGGGGCTCCTTAGAAAATATAGAACTATTGGTATCGCGAGTCTTCATAAGGTTAGGGCTGCACAGCTCCAAGAGCTTCGTAAAAAACTTAAGGATACAGCCTATCTCCAAGTTATCAAAAATACACTTGTGGAAAGAGCAATCTCGGAGCTGAAGGATCTGCCGAATATTGAAGGACTCAAAGAATACCTGAAAGGCCCAAATCTTTTCCTATTCACAAATCTTAACCCATTTAAGCTCGCTTTGATTCTAGAAAAGAGCAAAGTTAAGGGTTTCGCGAAGGCTGGGGACATAGCATCCGAAGATGTAATTGTGCCCGCTGGAAATACGGGGCTTGCTCCAGGACCAATAATCAGCCAGCTAGGCTCCGTAGGCATACCTACACGAATAGAGGGAGGCAGCGTATGGGTTAGCAAGGATACTGTTGTTGCAAGAAAAGGAGAGGTGATCTCTCAAAACCTCGCCGCCGTCCTCTCAAAGCTGGGCATAAAGGCTATTGAAGCAGGATTATCACTCAAAGTCATTTATGATAATGGGTTAATAATACCCGAAGAGGATCTCACCATAGATATTGAAGAGTACAAGAGGATAATAGGCGAAGCTCACGCTGAAGCATTTAACCTCTCGCTAAACGCTGCTTACCCAACCGCGGAGAACATTATGATTCTTATCCAGGTTGCAACTTCAGAGGCATATAGACTTGCATTGAATGCTGATATACCTACCCCAGAGACTATAAGGGATCTCATAAGAAAGGCGCATATGGAAGCTTTGGCGTTATCATCAAAAATATCCAGCTGATTAGAAGAGCAGAGAACCATTCAAATTTTATATCTTCTCGAAATCTAATTCAAGCTTAAGAAGCCTTTCCAGAAGATCCTTTTTGTCAGCTCCTCTTATCCCCTTCCAGTCTAAGATAGCTTTCTGTACAGGCTCAACCGTCCTTTCTATACATTGCCTAAGCATCTCCTCATCCACTTTATTAATTGCATATTTAGGAATGATATGGCCGAAGGCAACCTCTGTTGTTAATGCTTTCCTAGTGAATTTTGCGTTGTAATGAGGACCGCCGATTCCTAAAACGGTAGGATAGATCTTTTCCATCGAAGCGGCGGCCAATGCTCCTCTAGCAACTGCCTCCGCCGCCTCAGGATCTCTCCATTGGGCAGGTGAACTTCCAAGCTCAACAAAGATTGTTGGGAGGTCTAGGGATGGGCCGTGATGTGTACATTCATAGCAGACATCATACTCCAGATTCAATTCTTCTTGAGCCTTCTTCATAGCGATTAAAGCCTCCTTCATAGCGCTCGCAGGGGATACGGAGACCTTCCTAGGGATTCCTCCTAAAAGAGCCTCTCCGAGATTCCCAGGCGTATGAACTGAGAGCGTGGGTTTTCCACTCTCACTTTTATGTCTTGAGAGGAAAATCAGCAACTTTAATGGTTTTGGAAAAGGAAAATCTTGTGTGTTCACGGGTTCCTGATCTATGAATAACAACTCGGAAACTTCGCCGTTCAACATCTTTTTAGAATATATGGGGTTGTCCGAGGATCTTTCAGGAACTCTCTGGAAGCCATGATGAGAAATCAGCTGCTCCGCAATATTCATTGAAGCTTCATCTTTCTCTGACGCTACCAGCAGGATCATCCTTTAAACTCCTCTGGAAAGATTGATGCTTAGGCATTAAATGGTTTCATTTATCGCTTTAAAAGCGAATCGCCCTCTATTCTTAGAAAAATAATGAGGTGGCTAATGCTGCTTTTATTAACTAACCCTCACTCTCTTTCCTACTAGAAAGCCTTTTTTAGCCCTCAGCCAGCGTCTCCGTACTTCTTACGCCTGATATCTCATTTATACGTTCAGTTATCTCTCTTAGATCCTTATAATCTTCGACCTCAAGGAAAACAACTATGTCGAATCTTCCATAAGCGAAGTATGCTTTTCGCACCTCTTTCATCTTTCTTATCGCTTCTAAAATCGAGTATGCTTTTGTAGGCACAACCTTAAGCAGTACACATGCATTCATAATTATTCTCCTCCATCATTCTTGGATTTCAACTAGGGTTTCTGTGAATACCACCCCAGCTAATCTCCCGATTCTCAGCACGGTGGAGCCAAGTTGAGAGATATCTTCGCATTCAACGTCAGCCACCACATCGTACCTTCCCAAAACGGGGAAGACCTTTTTGACACCTTTAACTTGCCGAATCCTCTCTACAACCTCCTCGAATTTCCCGTGCGAAGTTCTGATTAGCACACAAGCCGAAACCAAAGATCCCCTCACCTTCGAAATATTATATTTGAAATTAGGATATATTAATTGCCTAAAAAATGGAGGTATTAGATGAACTCATGGAACCTTCAGTCTTTACCGAACCTCGTTCCGCAGTAGGGGCAGACCTTTATATCTGAGGGCAGATCTGATAGGTCTCTTCGACATTGAGGACAGATACGTCTGGTCTCTTTTTCGGTTTGAAGCATGCCAAGCTCCTGCTTTAATTTTTTGACTTGTTCCTCGGCTTGGCTTCTTATTTTTCTGATCTCATCGAGGGCCGATGAGACTTTTTCGATGATATCTTGTCGAGCCTTAATTCCTTCCTTCACGAGGAATGCTACGGCTTCGGAGCGTGTCTCAAACAGGCCTGCCTCAATCAACATATCGATCAGCTTCAACTCTTCATCTCCTATACGTGAAGCGACAACATTGGATCTTGCGCCGTGAAGCGGAAGCGGAGGCATTCGCGGAATTTCAGGCATGGGGGGAAGCGGAGGAAAAGAACCCTTAGAGATCTCTTCTTTAAGCTGCATCTTCCAGATCTTAAATCTCTCCTTCCATTCTTTTAATGCGCTTCTGTAGTTTTCCAGCCATTCTCTTATTGCTTCTTTATAGGCGTCCCGAAACTCTTTTCCGGACATTCGCATTTCACCTTTGTAAATTATTTACTTAATTTGTAAACGATTTACATAAATATAAACATTACTATTAAAATCTCCAAGAAGATTCTCACGCTCCAAAAAACGTTACGAAAACAATTTGCCCTTTAAAATTTTAATTATAAGAGCGCCCTAACACCATATGTTTACCAACAAAATATTGAATAGGATAGGGGATAATATGTCTAAGGGTCGTCTTTGGCCTCCAGAATGGAGAGATTATAAAGATCCGAGGACTAACGTAACCGTCCGCCAACTTACAAATTACAAGGGTCACAGCTATCACTTATATTTTACAAATTCCGGATGGTACGATAACGGTAAAAGGCTCCTCTTCGGTTCAGACCGTGAAAACCGAACCAACCTGTTCAGCATCAATTTAGAGACTGGAGAGATCACACAACTCACGGATTTGGAGCCCGTTGAACATCCATATGAAACGGACTTTTTGAGCACCTGCATCAACCCGATTCGTGAAGAAGCTTATTTCTGGTACGAAAGAAAGATCGTCGCCTTAGATCTGAAAAACCTGGAGACCCGAACGTTATGGGAGATGCCTCCAGGGTTCTTACGTTCCATGATTAACTGTACAGCCGATGGAAAATACGTCTGCGCAGGCATCTTTGAGGATCTATCTAAACGCTTCCGAATTGACTATTTACGTGGATATGTGGGATTTAGGGAGACTTGGGAGGCACATCCGCTCAGCAGGATCGTCCGCGTCGCCACAGACGGCAGCGGAGCAGAAATTATCTGGGAGGAGAAAAACTGGATCGGCCACGTTAATACATCTCCCACGAAGGCAAACCTCATAACCTTCTGTCATGAAGGCCCTTGGGACAAAGTGGATAATCGCATTTGGGGGTTAGATCTAAACACTGGTGAGACGTGGATGATCAGGCCGCGTGAAGGAAAAGAGAGTGTTGGACATGAATTTTGGCTTGCAGACGGCGTTCACATAGGATATCACGGTAGGTGGCCTAATGGAGAAAAAATCTTTGGCAGAATCAGATATGATAATACTGACCGGATCGAATTCAAGTTTCCACATGAAACAGGCCACATTCACTCAAACGACTTCTCTCTAATTGTAGGTGACGGAGGCGGCAGAGATCAGGTTGTAAAGATATGGAGGAGAAACGAAGAAGAACTCGAGGGGCCACGTATACTCTGTGAACATCGAAGTAGCTTCCACATCCAAAACGTACATGTACATCCACGTTTCAGCCCTGACGGCGGCCAAGTCTTATACACAAGCGACGTCTCCGGATACGGCAACCTTTACCTCGTAGAAGTACCAGATTTTGAATCTCTACCCAAAATAGAAGAATCCGCGAAGTAAAGGCTCCATTATTTTTAGGTTTACCTTTTAGGCTGATTCCTCACCCTTTTATCAGCCCTTTCTAACCCCCTTCACATAGATCATCCGCCGATATGAAGAATCATCTCTTTCTTTTACAGATCGACAGCCACCATTGCTTATAGATTGGATATTTACGAAAGTCTTCACTACTAGCATAAGCCACATTATTGTCTATCCTTAAGCATGGAAAGCATGCCTTCACATCTAAGCATAAAAAGGAGTTGCACCTTTACTCGGGCCTGAAAAGTAGGCGCATTAAAGAGATCCCCTTCTAGACACCGAAGCATGAACAAAACAAATTTCTGCAAGAAGTATATAAACTATTTAAAGAAATTTTTCTCGCAAACCAAAAAGAGAAAACGGAAACATAGTAAAACACTCATTTTAGAGAGCGAACATTAATGTAAGGAAATAAGAGGGAGACCCCTATATTCTAAGTAAGAGAAGAGATGAAAGAATCAGAACATTCAAGCCGTGATGCTAGAAAAAACATGGCGCCCAACACGATTTTAGAACTAATAGTGCAGCGAACGGGAATTCCAGAGGGAGAGGAGGCGATAAGACGCATTCTCCGCGAGATTTACCGTCACGGACGCATCGGAACAAAGGATCTAGCTTATGCTACAAGGCTACCTGTGCCGGTAGTAGCCGCTGTCAGAAGAGAATTAGAGAAGGCTGGATTAATAACGAGAAAGGCCGGCGCCATATTAACGAGAGAGGGAGAAGAGTATGTAAGGAATATACTTGGCCTCTCAGTAAAGGAAAGCCTGATCTGTCCATACTGCTCTGGAAAAACAATCCTCATAGAAGACAAATACCAAAGCATACTAAAGAAATTAGAGGAATACTCGAAGCTCAGGCCGCATCCCTATACCTGGCTTGATCAAGCGTTTTGTACACCTGAAACCGCCGTTTTGAGAGCTCTTTTTATGCTTGAAGAGGGCGACGTAGAGGGACGTAGAATCATCTTTCTGGGAGATGACGATTTAACATCCGTTGCAACAGGCCTTCTCAAAGTCTCTAAAGAGATAACAGTCATCGACATTGATGATAGAATACTAAAATTGATAGATGATATCTCCGAAAGCGAGGGAATAGGGATAGAATGTATACATCACGATCTGAGACAGCCGCTTCCTGACAGACTAAAAAATAAGTACGATGTCGTCTTCACCGATCCGCCATACACAATAACGGGCTTAAAGCTCTTTCTATCCAGGGGAATAGAGGCGCTTAGAAGAAGGAAATGCGCAAGTATCTATCTCGCCTTTGCACATAAACCGCCTGAAGAGATGCTGGGTCTACAGGCTGCAATCAACGAGATGAACCTTCTCTTTCGGGAGATCATCCCAAGATTTAACAGGTATGAAGGCGCGGAGATGTTTGCTAATACCACAATGCTGGTGAAGATAGAGACGACTGAGGGTACACATCCATCAATAGTAGGTCCATATGAAGAGAAGATCTACACGGGTGAAGTCTCTCCTAAGATCAGAACGTACAAGTGCAAATGCGGCTACACAATTGATGTTGGATCCGGCAGAGAGTTTCAAACGATTGAGGATCTAAAAGTGAAGGGATGCCCGAGATGCGGGAGAAAAAAGGGATTCAGAATTATTCGAAAGCGAACCTTATGAGAATCCATGGATCTTATTCGGGAAGATAATTAAGGAGCACTGCTTAAATAGACCATAATTGAGAATTACTTGGATAATAGCGTTAAGATTCCCTAGATATAAATTGCGATTCGGTGAAGACACATGCCTATAATTAATGAGCTGCTCGTGGACATGTATGGATGCGAGGGAGGCTTAGATGACGAGAGATTTCTATGCGACACTCTGGAAAAGGCAGCGAGACATGCTGATGCAAAGATAATTCGGAGGATAATTCAAAGGTTCTCCCCTCATGGAATAAGCGTCATCCTAATCTTAGCCGAGACGCACATATCGATTCATACATGGCCAGAATACGAATACGCCGCCCTCGACATCTTCATCTGCGGAGAAGGAAAGGACCCCGAAGCTGCCTGGGCCGTTATCAAAGAGGCTCTTCGACCGAGAGATTTTAGGATTAAAAGAATCAAGAGAAAGGTCGATAAGACCCTAAATTAGATCCAAAAATAAGCTAAAGTCTGCTCTAATCTTCAATTTTAACAACCAAAACAGACCATCCGTATCGTTCAAACATGTTAAAACCTAATAAATCTTTGAGAATACTTTGAAGGCGAGGGTGATTGTATGAAGATCACTGATATAAAAGTAGCAGTGATAAGAGGAAATTTTTGTTGGCCGCTAATAAAGGTAGAGACGGATGAGGGAATATATGGTCTAGGCGAATCTCGCGACTATTCTCCAGTCTCCCAGTATACGTTGCCTATGAAAGAGCTGATTCTACATCTGAAACGAGAGCTTATAGGAGAAGACCCTAGAAACGTAGAATATCTATTCAATAAGATCCGAAGATATGGATCAGATGGCCGTTTCGGCGGAAGTGTAAGCGGAATCGAGATGGCTTTATGGGACATTCTTGGAAAAACTCTTGGGGCACCCATATATAGGCTGCTTGGAGGCAAATTTAGAGATAAGATCAGAATCTATTGCGATTGCCATGCAGGAAAGCCGATAAGCGACGCTGCAGTTGATTACGCATACAAGGGACAAGAGGAGTATTACACGCCTGAAGCATATGCAGAGAACGCTAAGAAGATAAAGAGCATGGGCTTCACGATACTCAAGTTTGACCTACATCCACACTACGCTGGAAAAGACGCCATGATCGGCAATACGGTGACGGATAAAGCGATCAAATATGAAGTCTCAGTTGTGCAGGCTCTAAGAGACGCTGTTGGAGAAGACTTTCCCCTGGCACTTGACGCGTATCACGGAACAGTCAATAACGCTATCAGATTCGGCAGAGCAATGGATCCCTTCGGGTTAATGTGGATCGAGGATGTGATTAGTTGGAGGGATGTTGAGGGATTCAAGCGTGTAACAGATTCAATAAAGACCCCAACTTTAACTGGTGAGAACATCTATACTACTGAACATTTCAAGCCGCTCATAGAAAATAGAGCAGTGGATATCGTTGCGCCTGATATGGCTACACACGGAGGAATAATGGAAAATAAAAAATTAGCCTGGTTAGCCGATCTTTATGGGCTATCAATAGCTCCACACTTTGCGGGCTCGCCGGTTTCCATGATGGCTAACATCCACGCCGCAACAGCTATGCCAAGCAATCTGATAGCTGTAGAATTCCACGCGGTAGGCGTTCCATGGTGGGAAGACCTAGTGAAAGGTATAGAGAAGCCGATAATTAAGGATGGATACATAAAAGTGCCAGATAAACCTGGACTTGGAATAGAACTAAACGAAAAAACCGCTAGGAAACATCTTGCTGAGGGAGAAAAATATTTTGAATAAGGCTTTCCCAAATCCGCATATTCAAACCGTTAAGATTATGAACAGCATAACAGCAGAGACGAAAGCGTACTCTTTAAATATTAATATTTTCTTCCTATTAAAAAGCGGAAAATAGAAAAGAGGCTTAATAATGTCCACAGAGTTCAGGCATATCGTACGCCTCGCAGGCAGAGATCTGGATGGAACGAGGAAAGTAGCATACGCCCTAACTCAGATAAAGGGCATCAATATACGATTGGCAGATGCCATAGTCAAGAAAGTCGAGATTCCTCCAGATAAACGTCTAGGCCATCTCTCGGAATCCGAGATTCGGAGAATCGAAGAGACAATTCTGAATCTTAGTAATTCTGGCATCCCAAGATGGCTTTTTAATAGAAGAAAGGATTTGGAGACTGGAAAGGATATTCATCTCATAACCTCTGATCTAGATCTAAAAATGAAAGAGGATATTGAAAGAGAGAAAGCTATTAAATCTTGGAGAGGATATCGCCACTCCTATGGCTTGAAGGTGAGAGGGCAAAGAACCAGAACAACAGGTAGAAAAGGAAAAACCGTAGGAGTGAAGAAGAGGAGAAGATAGAATGGGCGATCCGAAGAAGCCAAAGAAGAAATATGAAACTCCAAGATTTCCTTGGCGTTCAGACGTTTTAGAGAGCGAATTAAGGCTACTCGGAGAGTATGGACTAAGAAATAAAAGGGAGCTATGGCGGCACAGAACAATGCTTTCGAAGTTCCGCAGCATTGCCAGATCATTGCTGGGCATGCCAGCCTCCCGTAGGAGGATACTTGAGAAGCAGCTTCTAGATAAGCTGAAGCGGCTTGGAATACTCTCAGAGGACGCCGTGCTTGACGACGTTTTAGACCTTACAGTAGAGTCGATTCTTGAGAGAAGATTGCAGACCATAGTTTTTAGGAAAGGTTTAGCCAAGACGATTTATCAATCTCGCCAGTTAATCACGCATGGCCACATCGCAATTAATGGAAAAAGGGTCTTTTCCCCCAGCTATATAGTGCCAAAGAATGAGGAGGATAAGATAGAGTATGCGCCTACAAGCCCCCTGACTAACCCTGAACATCCATTAAGAGCGACTATAGAAGTAGAAGCGGCAGGAGGATCAAGTGTTGAGTAGTAAGAATGAGAAGTGGGGCGTCGTTCACATATACAGCTCCTATAATAATACGATAGTTCACATGACAGATCTTTCCGGAGCCGAGACCATCGCAAGAGCCTCAGGAGGAATGTTCGTAAAGGCTGATCGGCTGGAATCATCCCCCTACGCCGCTATGAGAGCAGCAGCATACGTTGCAGCCATAGCTAAAGATAAAGGCATCACCGCGATACATATAAAGGTTCGAGCTCCAGGAGGCTCAAAAGCCAGAACTCCTGGACCAGGCGCGCAGGCCGCTATTAGAGCGCTGGCAAGAGCTGGATTTAAAATGATCGGTCGAATCGAAGAGGTTACTCCGCTGCCTCATGACGGAACCAGACGGAAAGGCGGCAGGAGAGGGCGAAGAGTATAAAACAAAGAGGGCTTTTATGCCGCATGACCTTATTGAGGGAAAAGTTGAAATAGAACTCTCATCTGTTTATCAGAGAAAAGTGAATAATGGACTGCTAATTCTAACAGAGAGGACCTCATGATGAAAGTTGAAATCCTTGAGAAAAATGAGGAATCCATGCGTTTCATAGTGGAGGGAATAACAGCCTCTCTCGCAAACACGCTTAGGAGGATAATCCTGTCAGAAGTCCCATGTATGGCTATAGATGATATTATGGTGATTGAAAACAACTCGGTTCTTCATGATGAGATATTAGCCCTAAGGCTTGGGCTGATTCCTCTTAAGACAGATCTTGATTCTTATAATCTCCCAGAGGAATGCAGCTGTAAAAGTGAGCTTGGCTGCAGATTATGCCGTGCTGTTCTGATATTAGATGTGGAAGCTAAAGATGACGTAAAGATTGTCTACTCTAAAGATTTGGTTCCGGAAGACCCAAATGTGGCGCCTGTCAGCGGCGAGATACCCATTGTAAAGCTGGCTCCAGGCCAAAGAATCAGACTTGAAGCCTATGCAAAGTTAGGTAGAGGAAGGGAGCATGCGAAATGGCAGCCTGTCTCAGCATGCACTTACAGGTATATGCCTGAGATAAAAATTGATACGGACAGATGCGATCTATGCGGCGAATGCGTAGATATCTGTGCGAGGAAAGTTCTAGAAAAATCTGAAGGAAAAATTAATGTTACAAATCTTTACGAATGCATCTTATGTAGAGACTGCATGAGACAATGCCCAAAGGATCCTCCGGCCATCGAAGTTAAAGGAAACGAGAATATATTCATCTTCTATGTAGAATCCACAGGTGTTTTACCCGTAGAACGCATAATAAGCGAGGCATTCAAGATCTACGAAAAGAAATATTCAGAGTTTTTAGATCAGCTCTTGGTGAAGATAAATGTCTCCGAAAAGAACTAAAATGACTAATCCGGAGCTTATCAGCCTGATTCGCTTCTTAAGGAAGAAATCTAGAGAGAATGAGGCTGCCATCTGGAAAAGAGTAGCGGAGGCACTTTCAAAGTCTAAAAGGAGAAGAATAGTAGTCAACATAAGCCGGATAAGCCGCTACACAAAAGAGAACGATGAAGTAGTGGTTCCCGGAAAGGTCCTAGGATCCGGAACGATTAATCATCCCGTCAAAGTAGCAGCATTCGCCTTTTCGGAGCAAGCTAAATCCAAAATAATAAAGGCGAAGGGAGAATGCCTAAGCATTCCTGAACTAGTTCAGATGAACCCTAAAGGTTCAAACGTTAAGATAATTGGGTGAAGACTATGAGCGGGAAGGGACCAGACGAAGTGATAATTGATGCTGAGGGACTTATTCTCGGCAGAATGGCCAGCCAAGTAGCTAAGAGACTGCTTAATGGTGAAAAGATAGTTATTGTAAACGCTGAGAAGGCGATAATATCTGGGAAAAGACTGAGCATTCTTAGAGAGAAGTATGATTTTCTCCAGATAGGTCACTTCCGTAAAGGGCCTTTCCATCCTAGAAGACCCGACACTATTGTGAAGAGAGTTATTAGGGGAATGCTTCCACGGAAGAAACCTCGTGGAAAAGAGGCGATTAAGAGGCTGAGGGTCTACATAGGCGTACCTAAAGATTATGAAGGAAAAAAGATGGAGAAGATACCTGAAGCAAACGGTAGAGATTTAAGAGGCCCACATATAGAAGTCTCAGAGCTTGCACGTAATATAGGCTGGAAAGAAATTAAAGGGTGAAAGACTTGCCTGTTAAGAAGGTTTTGGTGGTCAGCGGAAAACGAAAAACCGCAATCGCGAAGGCTATAATTAGAGAGGGGAAGGGTAGGATAAGAATAAACAATATCCCCCTTGAGATCTACCAGCCTGAGATAGCTCGGGAGAAGATACGTGAACCCCTGCTGCTTGCTGGAGATGAAATCTGGAAAAAACTAGATATAAAGATAAAAGTTAAAGGCGGAGGCTTTATGGGACAAGCCGAAGCAAGCAGAATAGCCCTCGCCAGAGGATTGATCCAGTGGACAAAGAGCTCTCATCTCAGAACAGTATTCTTGAAATATGACAGGACGATGGTGGCGGGGGATCCTAGACGTAAAGAACCTAAAAAGTTTGGAGGCCCAGGAGCAAGGGCAAGATTTCAGAAGAGTTACAGGTAAAAAATTAGGAGGTTGAATTTTATGATTATACCCGTGAGATGCTTCACATGCGGCAAACTAATAGGAGATAAATGGAAGGAGTTCAGTAGAAGAGTAAAAAACGGTGAACATCCAGGCAAAGTGCTGGATGATTTAGGTATAACCCGTTACTGCTGCCGCCGCATGCTCCTCTCGCACGTCGAGATAATAGATGAAGTCATAAGATTTTATGGCGGAAAAACGATTGAGGAAGAAGGCTGAAAAGTGAAATGTCAACTATAATTGAGGAGATTAAAGCCAGACAGATCATGAATAGTAGAGGAAATCCAACGATAGAGGTAGACGTATTCACCATCGATGGTTTTGGAAGAGCATCCGCTCCTAGCGGAGCAAGTACGGGAAGAGCTGAAGCCGTACCTTTTCCTGAAGGCGGAGTGAAAGAGGCGATAAAGAAGGTCGAGGAAGAAATCGCTCCAGAGATAATTGGACTTTACGCAGACGATCAAGAGGAGATAGATGCCATTCTCCACGAGGTTGACGGAACGGAAAACTTTCAAAACATAGGGGGAAACACAGCCTATGCGGTATCCTTCGCAGTCGCCGATGCAGCAGCAGACTCCTACGGACTATCTTTATATCAGTATCTCGGCGGCTCAATGAATTCGTCTCTTCCCTATCCACTAGGCAACGTTGTAGGGGGAGGAAAACACGCATTTGGCAAAGCAACAGATATACAGGAATTTCTCGCTCTTCCCTTAGGCGCAGAGTCATTCTCAGCCGCCGTTGAAGCTAACGCTGCAGTTCATAGGAAACTCAAAAATATTCTGGGAAAGATGGATGCTACATTCACTGGGGGAAAAGGCGATGAAGGCGCTTGGGCGCCAAACATATCAAACGATGAAGCTTTCGAAGCAGTAACGAAGGCATGCCAGGAAGTTACTGAGGAGATGGGGTTCGAATGTCGGGTAGGCATAGACGTAGCATCTTCCTCTCTCTGGAATCCGGAAAAGAAAGTTTACATATACGAAAGAGACGGGGTTGAACGTGACCCCGGAGAACAAATCGAGTACATTTTAAGTCTTATAGAGAAGTATAATCTCGTATATGTCGAGGATCCGCTTCACGAGGATGACTTTGAAGGATTCAGCGAGCTAACCTCTAAGTCTCATGATTGCCTTATATGTGGAGACGACCTATTCGTAACGAATGTAAAGAGGCTTCAGAAAGGCATCTCTATGCATGCCGGAAACGCAATTATCATAAAGATGAATCAGATCGGAACGCTTACAGACACATGGAAAACTGCTAGGCTAGCACAGGAGAATGGCTATGTTCCTGTAGTCTCGCATAGGTCAGGAGAGACCGAGGCCTACCATATCGCTCATTTGGCGGTTGCTCTGAACGCGCCTATAATTAAGACTGGAGTTGTCGGAGGAGAAAGAATATCTAAGCTCAATGAGCTTATACGAATCGAGGATGAGCTAGGCGGGAGAGCTCATATGGCTAAATTAAGAATCTAAGGGAGATTAGGAGGAAGATGTCAGAGAATAGGGAAGATCCGAAAAATGAGGCTCAAAGCGAAGAGAAAGAATTGCTGCTTCCTCAGGATGAGCTGCTTTCCGCTGGGATTCATATAGGAACCAAGATAAAAACGAAGGATATGGAGCCTTTCATTTATCGAGTTAGGCCGGATGGACTATTCGTCCTCGATCTAAATAAGACTGATGAGAGGATACGGATAGCCGCAAAATTTCTTGCACGTTTCGAACCTTCCAAGATAGCTGTGGTAGCTGCGAGGCTCTATGCCCGTGAACCAGCCAAAAAGTTCTGTAAAACCGTGGGAAGCATCCCGATAACTGGACGCTTTATTCCAGGCATGCTTTCAAATCCTCTATATCCTAACAGGATAGAACCAGACGTAATAGTTGTTTCCGATCCCAGAGCTGACTCTCAAGCTGTAAAAGAAGCCTCCATCCTCGGAATTCCTGTAGTTGCACTTTGCAGCACCGACAATAATTTCAGCTATGTAGACCTCGTCATCCCGACGAATAATAAGGGAAGAAGGGCATTAGCTGTGATCTACTGGCTTTTAGCGAGACAAGTGATGCGTGAAAGAGGCGAGATTCCCCCTGACGGAGACATCGCATTCTCAATCGAAGATTTTGAAGTGAAGATAACGGAGAAGCCTCAACAGAGCTGAGATTCAAATCTTTTAAAACGTCATCAAATACTAATTGACGAAGAATTTTATATTTTCTTATTTCGACTTATTCATTAAGTTTCCATATGCATGATTTAGAATTAGACGTTATGGAGACGGCTCATTGAAGAAGAAGGCGAAAGCTTCAGCTCCGGCAAAGGTGATTCTTTTCGGAGAGCACTTCGTGGTGTACGGAGAGCCTGCAATAGTACTGGCGATTGACAAGAGAGTCACAGTCTCCGCAAATATTAGATCGGACCAGAAGATCTTCATAAAATCCGAAGACATCAGCATTTCAGGATTCTTTAAAGATGAACTATTCTTTCCAGAGAGGGGAGGAAGCGAAGCAGAAGAGAAACTTAAACCCATATACGCTGTTGCGAAGGAGATAATTAAGAGATGCCACGTGAATAGCGGCGTGAATATTGATATCAAGTCTTCGATACCTATAGCTGCGGGCTTGGGATCCTCCGCAGCGGTCTCAGCCGCGTCAGCCGCAGCCCTATATTCTCTATTCGAATATGACGCGACAAACGATGATATTTTCCAGACGGCTTTAGATGCTGAGAAACTTGTTCACGGAAATCCTTCAGGAATAGATCCAGCCATCTCGACCTATGGAGGCATACTTCAGTATCAGAAATCGAAGCCTATACAGAGACTTGAGATCAATATTGACCTTCCACTTATAATCGGAAATACTGGAAAGGAGAGATCGACCGGCGAGCTAGTTGGCAAAGTAAGCAGCCTACATAGACGTTATCCAACAATCGTTGAGAAGGTGATAAAAGCTGGAGGAGAGATTGCTAAAAGAAGCCTAAAGGCTCTTAGTGACGGAGATCTAAAGACTCTAGGTGAGTTAATGAATATCAATCATGAATTGCTCTGCGCTTTGGGTGTATCCTGCGAGGAATTAGAGAGACTTGTTCATGCGGCTAGAAAAGCTGGAGCGTTGGGAGCAAAGCTTACCGGGGCTGGAGGTGGAGGATGCATGATTGCGCTTGTTTCTCCGGAAAAGATTAGGGATGTTGCATATGCTATCGAGGCGGCGGGTGGAGAGCCGCTTATCACTAGAAAGACAGATGTAGGTGTTATTATTGAAGAATAATCCTATAATTCTGAAGCTCGGCGGTTCCGTAATCACGGAAAAGGATAAGCCATTAACCCCAAATCTGCAAGTAATTGAAAGGTTAGCGGAAGAGATATCAAGAGCCGACATTAAGCCGCTTATCATTGTTCATGGAGGTGGGAGCTACGGCCATCCATTAGCAAAAAAATATGGCATAGCAGAAGGCTTCAAGGATTATTCTCAAATCTTCGGATTCTCAGAGACGCATGAAGCCATGATAAGTTTGAATAGGCTTCTCATCAAGAGCCTTCTAAAGCATCATCTTCCAGCTTTCAGCTTCTCTCCATCATCATTCATCATGACCGAAGACGGCCGAATACAAACGTTTAACGATGAGATTTTGAGGGCTGCTCTTGAGTTAGATCTGATTCCCGTGCTATATGGAGATACTGTATTTGACACTAAACGTGGATTCGCGATTCTTTCAGGGGATCAGATAGTCTCTGCTCTTGCAATCAAGCTGAGAGCAGAGAAGATTATTATGGGAATAGATGTAGATGGACTGTACAATTCTGATCCGAAAAAAGATCCATCCGCACAATTAATAAATGAAGCCTCACTGGGGGATCTTGCAAAGATGATAAGAAATATAGGTGAAAGCTCCGTTCCAGATGTGACTGGAGGGATGCTGGGAAAGATCTTGGAGCTCCGAGCTGCTGTTGAAAACGGCATTGAGGCTCTCATCATAAACGCTCTAAAACCGAATAATCTTTACAAGGCTCTTAAAGGAGAAGTTGTTCTTGGGACAAGAATTAGGCGATAAGGGAGAAGATAGAAGAGTCGTAGAGAGAAAGACAGATCACATCCGTATATGTATAAACAAAGATGTTCAAGCGAGAAAGATAACGACAGGCTTCGAGGATGTCTTCTTTATTCATAGAGCTCTACCAGAGCTGAATCTCGAGGATATCGACTTATCAGTAGAGGTTTTCGACCATAAATTTTCAGCGCCAATAATGATCTCAAGCATAACAGGCGGCGCCCAAGAA
>CAZEGS010000011.1:0-36456 GCA_964512445.1 uncultured Candidatus Bathyarchaeia archaeon | reverse complement strand
CATCTCGAATGTAGATTATCCTGTCAGTCATCTGAGCTACTTCCGGATCATGAGTTACAACCACTATCGTTGTTCCTCTCTCCTTGTTTAGTTTCCTAAAGAAGCTCATTATCACTTGTCCCGTCTTCGAGTCGACGTTTCCCGTCGGCTCATCAGCCAAAATTATCTCAGGATCATTAATCAAAGCTCTGGCTATCGCGACGCGCTGTTGCTCTCCGCCACTCATGGTCTTCGGCTTCCGATATAATTTATCGCTAAGCCCCACTACGCCGAGTAGATCCTTAATTCTCCTCATCCGTTCCTCTTTCGGGTATCCCTTAACCAAGGCTGGAAGCCCCATATTCCGCTTCACCGTGGATCGAGCAATCAAATTGTAAGCTTGAAAAACAAATCCGATCTTCTCGTTACGTAGCTTTGCAAGCTCCTCATCATTGAGCTTAGAGATATCCACGCCATCAATCAAAATTCTGCCTGATGTAGGCTTATCTAAAGCACCCAAGAGATTTAGAAGCGTCGACTTTCCACTTCCTGAAGGCCCCATTATAGAAACGAATTCTCCCTTCCGTATCTTCAAGTTTATTCCATTAAGCGCCGAGACTACGTTGGGGCCGAGAAAATACTTCTTTGTCACGTCCTTTGCCTCTATTGTATAGAGATTTTTGGATGAGATAGGGTCCGTAACATGCGGATCAGAGATCCGCGGGTTAACTTTGATAAACGAGTCGGGAGGATTTTTGAAAAGGAAAATCATAGCTAAAATGCCGAAGATAGTCATTATAACAGGCAAAGTGAATACTTCTAGGTTATTCTGTGAGGAGAAGAGATTTCTAATTATATTCCAGCAATTTGGGATGATTCCCCAAGTAATGCTTAGAAGGCTGAAATAGCCTCCAACCTTTTTCTTCATGATTAATCCGCATATTCCCACAAGACCTGAGCCTATAACCGCAAGAGTTATGATCTCATTAATTCTTAAAAGATCCAGATGTAAACCGTTTAGTTGCATCTTTAAAAAGGAAAGAAATTCGAGAAAAATGAAGGCGGCTAAGAAAACAGCTGCAGCCTCTCTGAAGAAGCTTTTTTGCATATTTTCGGACATATCCTTGATCTCCATTCTTCGCTGACTTTCTCGAGTCTCTTAGAGGAAACCACATTTTTATTTTTTATATATTAAAGTTTCATATATATGTTTGAGTTCTTAATATCATTATGAGGGGGAACATTGTGGAATCAACACCAGCAGAAATAGCTGCTAAATGGAAAGATCAGATGCAAAAAGGATATTTGAAGATGGCTATTCTATTCGCTTTAATGCGTAAGCCCCTACATGGCTACGAGATAATGAAGAACATTAATAAATGGACTCTTGGAATCATAGCACCTACCGCCGGAGGCGTATATCCAACATTAAAAGAACTTGAAAGAAAAGGTCTAATAAAAGGCGAGTGGATACCAGAAGAAAGAAGAAAAATATATCATATAACAAAGAGAGGAAAGGATGTCTTTAAAGAGGCGGTTGAAAAACATTTTGAACTGGCATCCTCCATTAGAAGATGGTTCTTCAGGGAACTAGCACGCCTAGAACTAATTGAAGAGCTTGATCTTCCCCATATGAGGGAATCCGCGTTGAGGATTCTACTTCTAAAAGAAGATGCATCCGTAAAAGAAAGGATTGAAGCGCTACGTCGGTTAAGGCAAAGTCTTCAGAACACCTTGACGATCTTATCGAGGATAATAAAACAGATACAAGTCAGAGAAGAAGAATTAAAACAAAAAGCAGACTTTTCATGCTCCTCTCTTTAAATATAAATGGATCTTTTAAATTTTTGCAAAGCGTTTCTTAAAACCTATAAGACACACTAGCCTTAAATTTTCTAGACTCTTTTATGCTGACTGGATCTCTTGAGGTGTGAGCAGACATATGTTACAGGAATCGATAATAGAAGCTTTAAAGAATCCAGAAGCATACGATGAGGAAGTTGACTATATAAAGCTTCTTCAAACTCACATTTCATACATCTTCTTGACGGGACGCTACGCATATAAAATCAAGAAGCCTGTAAACTTCGGCTTTTTAGACTTTACAACCCTTGAAAAGAGAAAGTTCTATTGTGAAGAGGAGCTTAGGCTAAATCGGAGATTATGCGGGGACATGTACATAGATGTTCTACCAATAACTCTTTCAAGAAACTTAGTGAAGATAAATGGATCCGGAAAGATTGTGGAATATACCGTAAAGATGAAGGAGCTTTCTCAAGAATCTTTAATGTCTGAGCTGCTGCGTAAAGACAAGGTCGACAAGTCCATTATGGATAAGATCGCAAGGATACTTGCTGACTTTCATAATAAGGCTGAGACAAATAGTGAGATTGAGAGATACGGCTCAATAGGTATTGTGAAGTTTAATTGGGATGAAAACTTTGAGCAAACAAGAGAGTTCATTGAGAGAACGATAAAAAGCCAAGAATACTCCTTTATTTATCGAACAGTTCAAAGATTTCTGAAGGATAGAGAAGATCTCTTCAAGGTGAGGCGGAGAAATGGAAGAATAAGAGAATGCCACGGCGACTTGCATTCTGGAAACATCTTCATTGCCGATAGAATTTACATCTACGACGCGATAGAATTTAATAAGAGATTTAGGTACTGCGATGTTGCTTCAGATATAGCATTTTTAGTTATGGATCTAGAATTCCTATCTAAAAAGAACCTTTCCAGTTATTTCTTGGAAAGATATATAAAATACAGTGGTGAAGATGAAAGTTTTCTAGAAATACTGCCTTTTTATAAATGCTATAGGGCTTATGTGAGAGGAAAAGTAACAAGCTTCAAGCTGAATGATCCGAACATAACAGAGGAAGAAAAAGAAGCCTCAAAGAGGATAGCTGAGAAATACTTTAAAATGAGCAGACAATATGCAGAGCAGATGGTTTGAAGCCTTCAGATGTCTTCTAAACAATCATTCTATTTGATCTTTAAAGTCTCTAAGAAAATCTCATTACATATTCAATCTTCTCTTGAAACTTGTCATAGATTATTGGAATGGAAGCTAGAACTTTTAGATCTTCTACTTGCATTACGATGACGTGAGTATATAAAAAGCACTAATTATTTAAAAGCATTAAACAATTTACAACCATATTGCTTTGCTTTAGCTAAAAAATGGGGCAACACCTTTGAGAATGAGACTTATATGCTTAATTTTAACGGCATCTCTTTTTATGTTCAGTTATCTCCCTTAACAAGCGGAGACAATCTATTGACTTATAAATCTATTGACTTATATAGTGATTGAAGCGGCCTGCGCATTTATAGCTGCAGGCGGGATAGCTTTCATCGCTATAAAACGCAAAAAGAGATGATCAATAATCCAACGATGAGAGATATTTTCAGATGGAGGGGAAGACATATTAATAGCTCATTTTGAACATCAGCTGATCTTCTGAATCAATTCATTGATGGATTCTAAAATTTTACAGAGATTCTTGTCTTCTGATTTGACATTCTGAACTTCGATCTTCTCTGAGAATGTATCAAAGATTATTATGGGAACGGGATCTGAGACTGGAGATTCATAAGCTCTCTTTACGGTATAATAGATCTGCATTTTCTTTACATTAGAGACTTCATTCAGAATCCCCTGTCTTTTTATTAGCCTATCTTTAACAATTCTCTCCGGACATCTGCATTCAATTAGATATGTACGGACCCCCACTTTCTCGGATATAGAATAAATCTTCTCTCTAAGGTCTTTTTTATAAAAGGTACCGTCAAGTATTACGTTGCTTCCCCTTTCTAGCAGAGCCTCCACACGTCTCAGAAGCTTCTCATAAACCATCTCCTTTTGTTTCCATATCATCTCTTGATATCTTTCAGGTATGTTCTCTTGCTCGTCAAATATTCTTTCAAGGTCATATTGCATCGGATCATCTGCCTTCAAAACTTCCTTAAGAGAGGCATTTTTGAATAGTTCTCTTCTTATAACGTCTGTTCTAAGCACCTTTCCCCCTAATTTGGAGGAGAGATATTTCGCTAGTGTGCTTTTTCCAGTTCCAGGAAGGCCACAAATTATAATAAGCATCTTTCTTTACGAAGTAAGATAAGTAACGACTTATATTTGATTTTTAAGCTCTTCAAACTTGAAATATGATTAGCGTCGATTAAAAAGATGAATTTCAGCTATTAGAGGACGTCATCATGAAAAGAGTGGAGTTCAGACTTGGAAATAGAAATCTAACATTAGAAGTCCCGCCATTCTTCATCGACTTCAGAAAGAGAAACTTTAGCTCCATGATGACCCGAAGAATTTCTGGAGATGAAGGAACCCTCTTCTACGTGTATATCACAAGAAAAAATCAGCTATCGAAGCTTTTAATATTAAAGTCTATGCATCCCGGAATCTTCATGCCTCAAAAATTGTCGATTAACGAAGTGATAACCCGGGATGAAATAAACGATTTCATTATATCAGTTAAGGAACTTGAGAGAGAATGGGAATATCGAGACCATGGATTATGGAAGAGGAGTCTCGACAGCTTCATTGTCTATATGGTTTTGGTTATAGGCGAAGATAGATGGACCGTTAGAGCTATGGTTTCAAAGGAGGGGATTCCCGGCTATGGAGTGGAGCTTCCTGTAGAGTCTCATCTATCCCAAAAACTTATGGAAGAGCTTACTCCGGAAGAATCTTACGACTTAGAGATTCATGACCATATAGAGAATAAACATTTCCATTTTACAGTGTACAGCATCGAGAGATTCATAGATCTTGTGAAAAGATACGATTACTATTTTGCTCGAAAAGAAATATGGGAGCAAAGCGTAAGAATTGAGAATCTGCTATAGTGGAACGCTGAAATTCGTTTTTAATAAGCCTATTCTTTTATACTAAATGATCAAATCATTGTCAAACCGAATAATCTCAAATCGATCTAAGTAACTTGAATGTTCCAGGCTATATGCCTATTCTAAAGATTTAAATGTGAAGAACAAGATTGATAATCTTGCATCCAGACGAGTTAGAGGGATATCTCCATGAGAAAAAATGGAGTGATGACTAACGGAAAATTCGAAGGACTGATACACATAGCTAATTCTAAAAATCAATTCACGATCTTGGCGACTGATCAAAGAGGATCCTTGAAAAGGATGATAAATCCCAAGAACCCGGACAGCGTCACGCCTAAGCAAATGAAGGAAGCTAAAAGAGCTTTGATAAAGAATCTGGTGGGGAAGAAAAGTCCAGGGAGGGCAAGCGGCGTACTCGTGGATCCCGAATACTCTTATGAAAGGGAATTCTTGAAGTCTTGTGATATTCGAGCTGATGTAGGCGTATTGATGTCTATTGAGGCCAGCGGATACGGCGGTAAAGGGGAATATGCGCCTGAGGTTCAGATCTTTGGCGGATTAGAGGTGGAAGAAGCCGTCTTAAAGATTAAGAATAGGGGAGCCGCCGCGGTTAAGATGTTGGTGTATTATCGTCCAGATAGCCCTACAAGAAAGTATCAGGAATCTATGGTTAAGGCAGTGGGGCGAGCATGCGAAAAGTATGACATTGCCTTTCTATTAGAACCTGTTTCGCACTCTCTTGAAGGAGGCCCTCATAAAAAGCGTGATCCTAAAGCATTCTCTGAGATTAAACCGAAAATCGTGATCGAAACGGCGAGGGAACTAACGAAACCAGAATATTGCGTAGACGTTCTTAAGGCAGAGTTTCCACTTAACCTAAAGTACGCAGAAGAGCTCGGTCAAGACCCGGCTGAGGCTTGTAAGGAGCTTAATGAAGCCAGCCAGATTCCATGGGTGATTCTCAGCGCAGGAGTTGACTATGAAGAGTTTAAAGAGAACCTTAAATATGCTGTTGATAGCGGAGCTTCAGGCTTTCTCTGTGGACGGGCCATATGGAAGGAGGCTATTGGAAGAGACGACATGGACGAGTTTCTCCTCACAACCGGAGTCAAACGGCTTAACGAGCTAGTGGATATAGTTGACGAGAAAGCCACGCCATGGTACAAGAAATATGTAGATTCAATAAGCGAAATAGAACTAATACGAGGAGAATAGAGAGGCTTAACTAAAAAATCGATTCTTTTTCCTTTATTGTGATCATCTTAGAATAGCGCCTTGTTTCTTTAAGGTTTCTTGCAGTAATGAAACATCCATCTCTCTGGGAGAAACATGGAGCTTCGCTGCTAAAGCTGCGGCTGTGCCAGCTGCTTGACCAATCGCTACAACTATGGGTATAACTCTAATTGCAGCTTGGGCCTCATGAGTACATGATATACATCTTCCAGCAATAAGCAGATTTTCAACCTTCTTTGGAACGATGCATCTGTATGGAATATCATAGGATTCGCCGGGAGGCAGCCTCTTTATGATTGTACCTTCACCTGTAGGGCTATGTATATCTATGGGGTATGACCCCCTCGCGATGACATCGCTGAACTTTCTGGCTTTCACTATATCCTCCCCGGTTAATACGTACTCTCCGATTATTCTTCTTGTTTCGCGTACTCCTACCTGAACAGCAGACATCATTAGGTACGCGTTCTCGAAGCCTGAAACTTTCTCTTTAAGAAACTTTATTAGCTCAACCATTTGCCTTCTGCCTTCAATCTCAGCGTAGGTCAGATCGTCAGCTTTAGTTCCATCTACCTTTACGATTCTCGTAGTATTGAAATGAATCTCGCCTTTCCTAGTTGTGAGGAAATATAGAACGTTTTCTCTGGGAATCTTTATCTCGCCTTTAGCTTTCGCCTCCTCAAAGAGCTTATTAATCTTCTCTCTTGAGGGCATCCTCTCAACGTCGACGCCTCCCATTCTGAAGTTTAAGGTCATAGGCTGGGTTAATCCATCCTCTTCTCTGCCCTTTTCATATGGAGCTCCAGCCATAACCGCTACGTCGCCGTCTCCAGTAGCATCAATTATGACTCTACCTAAGACGGCTTGTCTGCCAGACTTGTTATAGGCCTCCACACCTCTGATAGCGTTCCCTTTAGTTACGAGAGCATCGGCAATATACGTGTGCAGCAAAAGTTTTACGCCCGTCTCCTTTATCATCTGATCGAGAACGATCTTCATAACCTCGTTGTCGAAGGCTTTGGTCTTCTCGTCATAGCCATCCATATCCTTCAGACGATCAATTATTTCTTGAAATATTCCCTTTATGATCTGCTCTTTACCCGCATGGAAGGTCATGAAGGGGTTAACTAGGCCAGCAGTCATCGTTCCTCCCAAGAAACCATACCTTTCAATAAGAATTGTGTCAGCGCCGTTACGTGCCGCCGCGACTGCAGCTGCTACTCCTGCGGTACCTCCACCTGCAACAATGACGTCATGTTCAGAAGTAGTTATCAATTTATTGTCTCCTTCACTGGTTTAATGTTGAATTGTACTCTTGTCTAAAAAAGGATTATGACTGTTCTTTAAGTAATATTCTAGAGATAAATCAATCTTTTCATCTTAAGTTTCAGCGAGAGCTTCATGTATGACTCTTCCTTCGACGTTTTTAGATATAGGAATTCCCAATAGATAGCATAGCGTAGGCATGACATCTACAACTTGCACTCTTGTCTTAAGCAGCCCGGCTCGTCTAACTCCGGCTCCGGCCATTATGAATGTGGAGTGTTGCCCGCTAATTCCTAGGGTTGCTGTTGGGAGCTGTCGGCCATGTGCACCGTCAAATTCCGGCCGTAGAGCATAAACCACGTCTCCAACCAGTTCGCCTTTAAGGTTAAGCATCTCAGCGTCTTCTCTTGTTAAAGCTAAAGCGAATGGTTTTCTACCGGTCTCCGGATCCCTATAGTCATATAAGGCCTCGATTATCTGGCGTCTTACTTTATCATATTCTTCTGGGGGAACTATGCCTGTAGGCTCACGTCCCTTTAGATTGATGAAGATGTGGGAGACTCCCACTGGCGCTGCTTTGGTTCTAGACCAGTCGATCTCTCGTTCGCCGCCTTTGCCTTTACGATACACGAGAAAGCCGTATTCTTCCAGAACCTTGTCGACTTGAACAGCTCTGAACTTGCTTGGTGTTCCTCCATGATCCGAGCAGAGCAGAATCACAGTCTTCTCATCCATGAGTTCCATGATCTTTCCGACCATTCTATCTATAGACTCATAGGTACGTTCAACTCCCCTTCTGCATCTAGCCATGATCTCTTCAGATGCACCGCTGATCTCATCGGCAAGGGAGAGGAAGGAATGATTCGTATAGTCAGGCGCGTGAGTCTCGACCATAAGCAGATGCCAGGGCCGCGACTCGGCGAGATATCTAGCAACATTAGCTAAACATTCATGATGATACTCAAGCAGTTCAAAATATGTATCGTCGTCTATCAGGCCGATGGCGTCACGCGCCGGATTCTGCAGAAATGGACCTACTCTCTTCTCAATCTCTTCAGCTACTTCTTCTGGAAATGTATATCCTCTAGTGGGCCAGATCTGTGGTACAAAGAGCTCAAAAAGATCAGCGTTTGGTGAAAGGGAGATAAGTTTCATGCGAACGTACCCTTCAATGGAAGAGCCGTCAATCTCAAACGAGTCAAGCCACCACTCGCTGAATTTTCCTACTTTAAGCTCAACTATCTCATCCTTACAATCTCTACTTCGACAAATCTTAACCCGGTCATAGCCATTATCGCTGGATGCGTAGATAAGTCCATAATAGATCTTTGGAGTTCCCTTTTTTCCTCTCAGCATATTCTGTCTTCCACGTTTAAGCGGCTCAATAATCAATTCAACTTCTAGACAAGGAGGATCTGAAGCGGGAAGATTCTTCCATTCTTTTGATGCTGGTTTAAGTTTAACGGGGTCTACTGCTCCCACCTTTTGAAGCATGCTTGGATCTACCTCTTCAGAATCTACATAGCCGCCTATTGTTCGAGGTTTCCATTTTCCAGCGACGAATAGATGGTAACCTGCTATCTGATGATAATTAGAGACTCCGGGACCTGTTCCTTCAACTTGGACTCCTTTTCGAATGGTCGGCGGCCAAGACATCTCCCATTTTACAAGGATCGGATACTTCCCTGCCTTTTCCACCAGATTCCAAATATATTCGGCTTTACAGAGCTTTGTGTTTATGCCCCAAACAGGATCGTCAAGTCGTCTTCCTGGGGCATAAATGTTAAAGTCCATAACTTTGTGTGTTCCAGGCCATGTTCCTGTAGTCAACGAAGTCCATCCTGGAGGGGTAAGCGTGGGCATAACGCCGATCATATATGCATAGACTCCTTCCTCCATTAGCTTCGCCATGTTAGGTGCATGTCCCCAATCAGCCATATTTTTGACGAGCTCCATCCCCGCGCCGTCCATTCCAATCACGATTGCACGTTCAGCCAGATTACCCACTTGAGAGTCCTCCCAGCTTTTCTTTCTTATAGGGATCCCTTTCTATTTTCGTTTTTCTCTAACTGATGGTTATAGATATGCTATGAGGCTGCTTTCTAACGAGTATGATCTTAAAGATCGTTTAGAATATGGGAAGATAAATAAGAATGAATCACTCGCTTTAGATTAAATCCGAATCTTGGGGAGAGGCTAATTTGAGAAATTATGTTAAGGCTAAATTGAAGGCTGGAAAGCCTGCGCTTGGAGTTTCTATATCAGTGATGAATCCAGAATTGATACAGACGATATCCAATTCCGGGTTCGATTGGGTCCTATACGATACGGAGCATGGTCCATGGAGCATAGAAACCGTTAATGATATTATTCAGCGTACAGCAGGTTCAACTGCAAGTCCCATCATAAGAGTAGTCTGGAACGACATGAACGCTATAAAGAGGGCTTTGGATACGGGGACTTTTGGAATAATAGTCCCTTGGGTCTCAAGCAAAGAAGATGCGGAGAGAGCCGTCCTTTACAGTAAGTATCCTCCGAGGGGACTGAGAGGGTTTGGTCCGGGAAGAGCTGCTAAGGCCTGGGGGATCACATGGGAAGAATACATTAAGATAGCCGATGAGGAGATTCTAATAGCCATACAGATAGAGCGTGAAGAGGCAATCAACCGAATCGAAGAAATAGTCTCCGTGGAGGGAATTGATGCTACATGGTTAGGCCCTGGAGATCTTTCCGCTTCTATGGGGCTGATTGGGCAATTCTTCCATCCAAAAGTGATTAAAGCAATGAGGAGGATGGTTGAGGCATGCGAGGATACCGGTGTTGCTCCTGGAATAGCTGCTGGAGCAGGCGTAGAAAAATTCGGTGTAGAGTACGTTAATAAGCTAATCGATGAAGGCTTCAAGTTCATAAATATTGGTGGAGACCTAGGACTTCTCAATCTCGGATGCAAAAGATTTCTAGATGAGATTAATCAGATAAAATGAAGATTTTATGAACGTTTACCATCAAGATAGGTTTGTTCAAGATCTGGAGGGAAGCGAGATGATAGATGTCCACACCCACATAGGAGGGGTTAAATCATGGTATAAAGGCCTCAAGGGGGTCATCTTTGTCTCAGAGGGAGATCTATTAAACTATCTAGCTGATGTGGGAATAGATAGGGCTGTAGTTCTGCCTACTCCCCAGATAGACGCTAGTTCAGGAGAATACATCTATTCCTCTGAAAGAGTGTTAAGGATCTGCCGATTTCACGAGGAGCTTCTGCCTTTCTGTTGTCTTAACTTCGGGTCCATAGAAAATGAAATTTTAGATATTCTAGAAGAATACGTTTCTAAGGGCGCTTTGGGATATGGCGAGCATAAGGTGGGACTTCCCATAGATCATCCGAGATCTTTAGAGATATACGAAGCCTGCGGGGTTATTGGTATACCAGTATTGATGCATGTAGATGATGCGCATAATTATAGGTTTGAAGAAGCCTTTCCGAAATTGGCTGCTAAATACTCCAAGACGATTTTTATAATGCATGGGCCTGGATGGTGGCGTCACATATCCGCTGATCCAGGCTCGGAGCCTTATCCTAAGGGTCCAGTAAAGCCTCATGGGCTTATAGACAAGCTTCTAGAGAACGAGAATGTTTATGCAGATATCTCAGCAACGTCGGGTCTTAACGCTCTTCAAAGGGATAAGAATTACGCTAGAGAATTCTTGGAGAATCATAGGTTTAAGATACTTTATGGAACCGATTTTCCATGCATAGATAATTATGGGGGCGAGTATGGAGTTGACCGACTACACCTGAATTTACTTGAGTCATTAGGATTAAAAGACAAAACTTTTGAGAATATAACACATAAGAATGCGGAGAGGCTGCTAAGGATCAGCTAGGAGACTGAAATTTAGAGAATCTTCAAAACAGGCTTTAATGAAACAGTTCTTGGATGCTAAATCTTTAATTACTTTATAGCGAAGTGTTAAGATGATTAGGAGGAGGGTTTATCCTGGCTAAACTTGCTTTAAAGGGAGGCAGACCTGTTAGAACTAAGCCTTTCCCTAAATGGCCAATATTTGACGAAAGAGAACTGAAAGCTTTAAGAAACGTTTTAGAGAGTGGCGTTTGGGGCATTGGAGGCTCACGCAAAAAGGAGTTTGAAGAGAAATTCGCATCTTATCAACACGCTAAATATGGCGTAGCGGTAACGAGCGGCTCGGCGGCTCTTGAAGTTTCTTTAAGGGCTCTTGGAATTGGTTGTGGCGATGAGGTTATAGTTCCTCCATATACTTTCATGGCTACCATTACAACCATATTCTATGTTAATGCTATCCCCATTTTTGCCGATATAGATCCGGAAACATACACTATTGACCCGAAAAGTGTAGAATCCGTAATCTCGGAACGAACCAAAGCGATCATGCCAGTTCATATATCGGGTAGACCTGCCGATATGGATGCGCTTCTATCCATCGCGGAGAAGTATGATCTGTACATTATAGAAGACGCTTGTCAAGCATGGGGCTCCGAATGGAAAGGCAGAAGGGTTGGGGCAATAGGCGACATAGGCGCCTTCAGCTTCCAGTCTAGCAAAAACATCACTAGCGGTGAGGGTGGAATGATAGTGACTGACGATGAAGACCTCTACGTTAAGGCCTGGTCTCTCCATAATTGCGGTAGGCTTCCAAAGGGTCCTTGGTATGAACATCATCTTCCAGGGGGAAATTATCGAATGACCGAGTTTCAAGCAGCCATACTTTTGGTTCAACTTGAAAGATTTGATGAGCATACGGAGAGACGTATGAGTAATGCCCGCTACCTAAACAGCGGTCTCTCTAAAATAGATGGTATAAAGCCATTGAAGGATGATGAACGCATAACGAGAAATGCGTATCATTTATACATTTTCCGGTTTGACCCTGAAGCTTTCGGAGGGATTTCAAAGAGTCTTCTTGCTGAGGCTTTACAGGCGGAGGGGATTCCTGCAAGTGTAGGTTACTCCAGACCTCTTTATAAGGAGCCGTATCTGGAGCATTTCAAGAGATGTCCATTGTCATGTCCATATTATGGTAAAGCGGTCGATTACTCAAAGGTGAGGCTGCCTAATGCTGAGAAAGCTTGCTATGTTGAGGGCCTATGGCTTCCGCAGTATGTGCTTCTAGGGTCAAAGGAGGATATGGATGATATATTAGATGCATTCGAAAAAGTGAAAGAAAACATAGATGAGCTTAAGAAGTAACCTTTAAATATTGGAGTTTTGCTGGAGAATTTAGTCCCTATTTTTCTCTAAATGGATTTGATCTTTAAGATTTCGCATCTTAATGTATCTGAGCCTTCTTGTCTTGTAGCCTTCATCTTCTTTATTGTAAGGGCCTTGAATGAATTAGAAGGGGGAAGGGGTTCAATTATTGTTGGCACACCATAAGGCTTATATTCCTTTTTAATTTATGAGCGATATGCTCAAAAAAGCATAAGGGTCGTGAAGCCTTGAGAGGAAACACCTCATACGCACTGTTGGGAGCCACCATAATCTCTATAATCATTATCGGAGGCATCTACACAGGAATCTTCTGGAAGAACACTATAACATTAAAAGTATTCTGCGCGGGGAGCCTAACCTTACCTTTAGAAAAGGTCAAAGAGAGATTTGAAAAGGACTTTTCTTCGTACAGGCCTCCTGGAAGCCTAGTTATTTACAAGGTTGAGGTCTCATTAGAACCGGCTGGAAGCGTACAGTGCGTTCGAAAGATTACTGACATCGGAAAAGCAGCCGATATACTCGCAGTGGCCGATTTTTCATTGATACCAAAGATGATGATGCCGAGATATGCTGATTGGTATCTAAGATTCGCCAAAAACAGGATGGTCTTAGCCTACACCGACAAGAGCCGATATGCAGATGAGATTAACTCGACAAATTGGTTTCAAATTCTGAGAAGACCGGATGTGCGGTGGGGCTTCGCCAATCCGAACATGGATCCTTGTGGTTACCGTTCCCTGTGGGTTATACAGCTAGCTGAGCTTGAATATGGAGATGACCGAATCTTTGAGGATCTTGTTGAGGCAAATTCAGCTATAACGATGAATGAAGAATCGGACGCTTATGTATACAAAGCTCCGGAAGATATTGAACCCAAGGCGGGACGACTCATTATCAGAGATAAATCTGTTGAACTTATTGCATTATTGCAGTCCGGCGGATTAGATTATGCTTTTGAATATCTCAGCGTAGCGATACAGCATAATCTAAGATACGTAGAGCTGCCTGAGTCTATTGACTTGAGCAGCGAGAAGCAGAGCCATGTGGAGATTTATAGTCATATGAGAGCTACATTACTTAAAGAGAACCTTACAGCAACTCCCATTCACTATGGAGTAACTATACCTAAGAACGCTCCGCATCCTGAACTAGCTGAGATATTTGTTAAGTATATGATAGACGAGGCTGGTCAGGAGATCTTTAGGGAGATGGGGCAGCCTCCGATAGCGCCGGCGATTGCCAGCGATCTTGATAAAATCCCAGAGATTCTCAAATCATATTGCGTAGAGGAAGGATAGCAGATGTTTAAGAAAAGAAGACTTCTTGTATGGGTTAAGCGGAATTACTTATCCATCATCTTCTCCATAATAGGCTCGATCATAGTGCTTTTCCTTATGGCGACTCTCTTTAACATGCTGCTTCAACAGATGATCCTAAGCCCTCAAGATCTATTAGATGTGATGGTAGATGTGGATGTTTTGAGATCTGTTGGGCTCACCCTATACGCATCTTTTCTGGCAACTTTAATAGCTGTGATTTTGGGAACACCTTTTGCCTATGTTCTTGCTAGACATCGCTTTCCAGCAAAGAGCTTTATAGAATCAATCATAGATGTACCAGTGATCATACCTCACAGCGTCGCAGGAATCGCTCTATACGCCTTGCTGATGCGTAGGGGAATTGTGGGATCCGCCTTCGAGAGCCTCGGAATAGTCTTTGAGGAGTCTCTTTGGGGGATAGTTGCGGCGATGCTTTTCGTGAGTGTTCCGCTATATCTGAATGCCGCCAGAGAGGGGTTTCAAAGCGTTAATCCTCATCTTGAATATGTTGCTAGGTCCCTTGGTGCAGGGCCATTAGAGACTTTCTTTAAGATCTCTCTTCCCCTCGCATTCCGCCATTTATTCACTGGAGCCTTGATGGCTTGGGCTAGAGGAATAAGCGAATTTGGAGCTATAATCTTTATAGCCTTCTATCCCATGGTCGCCCCTACCTTGATCTATTATAGGTTTACTACTCACGGGCTTATGGGGTCACGGCCAGTAGCAGTATTCTTAATGCTGATCTGCTTTGCGATCTTCATATCATTACGTATGATAACTAAGAGGTGGGAGAGTTCGCGATGATAATCCTTGAAGATGTAACATATAATGTTGAGGATTTCTCTATTAGAAATATCTCCCTTAAAATCGAGAAGAATGAGTATTTTGTATTGTTGGGTCCCACCGGCTCAGGAAAAACTTTGCTGCTTGAGTTGATTGCAGGCTTCCATGTACCTGATAGTGGACGCATCATATTAAACGGTGTGGATGTTACTTTCATGCCTCCGGAAGAACGTCGGGTCGGCTTTGTCTATCAGGATTATTCTCTTTTTCCTCACATGACCGTTGAGGAGAACATATCTTTCGGCTTAAAGACCCACGGATTTCCTAGGGAAAAGATTGAGGAGAGGGTTAAAGAGATGATGAGTCTTATGGGAATCTCCCATCTAGCAGGAAGATATCCCGCTGATCTCTCTGGAGGTGAACAGCAGAGAGTCTCTCTTGCTAGGGCTTTAGCCGTGAATCCAGAGATCCTTCTTCTCGACGAACCTTTAAGTGCTCTTGATCCGGAAACCCAGAATATTTTGATAGAGGAGCTTAAAAAGATACATCAAACACAGAATACGACAATTCTTCATGTTACGCATAATCAGACGGAAGCTTTGCTTCTTGCAGATAGAATAGGCTTAATCATGAACGGCGAACTTGTTCAAGTAGGCAGCCCAGATGAACTCTTCAGTAGGCCTTTAAATGAGAGTATAGCGAGATTTGTAGGCATCGAGAATATCTTTAGAGGAAGAATTAAATCGAATAAGAATGGAATAGCGATTATAGATGTGGGAGGACGCGAGATTTACGCAGTCACGGAGATTAAGGAAGGCGATGTGGATGTCTTTATCCGTCCCGAGAATATTATTCTTTCGAAGAGACTCATTAAAAGCAGTGCGAGAAACGTCTTCGAGGGAAAAGTGGTTGAATTGACTAATTTGGGTCCTATAATGAATGTGGAGCTTGATAATGGATTAAAGATCTTTATAACTAAGCAGTCAGTTGAGGAGATGAGTCTAAAGCCGGGTGATAAGGTTTACGCGTCATTTAAGGCAACTGCAACTCACGTTTCTAGGAGGGTGAGGTGAGCCTTCAACGAAGAAGATTAAACCGGCCTTTAAGGTATGGCTTGAGAATGAAGAGGGGAGATATGCCTTCGGCGAAGGGCTCTTCATGCTTTTACGGAAGGTAGAGGAGCTAGGAACATTAAGCGATGCTGCTAGGGCTTTAGGAATGTCATACAGGCATGCATGGGGCTTGATAAAGAGGACCGAGAAACTCATAGGGGAACCCCTTCTGAAAACGCGGAAGGGAGGAAAAGATGGAGGTGGAGCTCAGCTAACAGAGACTGGTTTAAGAATGCTGAAGGAGTTTTTAAGAGTTAAAAAAACATTTTCTAAGGCTTCTCTTGACGAGTATGAATGGCAAAACTTATTCTTAAAGATCAGCGCGAGGAACAGAATTAAGGGCGAGGTCATATCTGTAGAAAAAGATAATGTTTCAGCCGTTGTGAAGATAAGAGTAGACACCCCATGCATCATAACGGCCTTTATAACCCGAGAGGCAGTTGAAGATCTTGGAATAAAGGAAGGAGATAGAGCTACCGCGATAATTAAAGCTACAGAAGTAATGGTCTCAAAAGATTAGCAGATCGATGCATTCAAAAGCCTTTAGATTCATTAGAACACTCCCATAAAATATCCAAAGAAAACGATCCTTCGAAAGATGCCGTCATACGGCTTCTTCATAGCCTCTCTTCTATTAATAAGAATTTAGATTCACCAATGCAGCGGAATCTGTTGCACAGAATCTCCATGGGATAATACAACATTTAGATTTTCACATGAAACACGTCCTTGCTGTAATTAAAGCCTTATTTTTTAAGGACTCTATTAATCACTTTGTGGAGGATTAAATCTTGTCATCCTCACATAGAGGATTCGACTTCAAATGGTTCAGAGATCACCTGCTTAAGGATATTCTACCAAACTGGGTGAAAAACGCGGTTACGAAGGAAGGATTGTTCCTTCCCCATCTGGATAGAAAATGGAATCCTACGGGTAAGGATTACGGAACACTGGTCTCTCAATCACGTCTCCTATACAACTTCGCAAAAGGCTACGAACTCACAGGAGAGGAGAAGTATTTACGCGCTGTAGAGTCGGGAGCTCGCTTCCTAATTCAGAACTTCAAAGACAGAGAATATGGAGGCTGGTTCTGGTCCTGCAATAGGGAAGGGAAAGTTCTTGATGCACACAAAAGCAGCTATGGTCACGCATTTGTCATCTTTGGACTTTCTCACGCATTCCGCGTAACTGGCGATGAAAATCTAGAAGATCAAGCCATTGAGGCTTGGATGATTATGAATACTCGCTTTAGGGACGAGTACGGAGGCTTCTCGTGGAGAATGAATCGGAAATTTGAAGAGATTGAAGAGATCAAATCCCAGAATCCGATCATGCATACCTTTGAAGCTCTCCTTGCCCTTGGCGATCTGGATGGACTAAGACACATCCATAGAGACGCAGAGGCCATCGCTGAATTTGTCATTAATAGGCTTTTACGTAAGCGCGATGGGATACTGCCTGAACTTTACACGCATGACTGGAAGGAGCTTCCAGCCGAACGTGGAGGAAGAATCGATATTGGCCACGCATTTGAATGGGCATATCTCCTCTCAAGTGCTGTGGAGAGAGGCTTGCCGGAGCGATACCTCTCCTACGCGGATCATCTCTTAAAGTACGGATTCAGAATAGGATATGACCCTAAGAATGGAGGCATATATTCCCCAGCCACTCCTGACGGAGAGATTTTGGAAAGACGAAAGGGTTGGTGGGAGCAGTGCGAGGCTATACGGGCATTAATGCATTTCGCCGTGGTTAGAAAAAAGGAGAATCTTTGGGGTCCCTTAGAAAAGACCCTAGATTTCGTTAAGCGATTCTATATAGATTCTGAATTTGGCGGCTGGTACATATCCATCGGAGAGGACTCGAGAGGCCGTAATGAGAGTAAGGGTGACGAATGGAAAGTTGATTATCATGTGGTGGGGATGTGCATGGAGGCTATTCGGCTGAGCTCAAAGCTTATTTAGATGGAGAGTCCTCTTTTAAGATTCAATTTATCCAAGGAGTAGAAGCGATTTCCCTATAGCTAGCCGAACCATAAATAAATGTTGTTGGAAGAATAGGCTTTCAGCATCGCTTGACTTAATGCCTCATAAAAGTCCCTAAGACAATTTTGTAGCTCATGCAATAGCCGATTTTTAAGCAGGAACGCATGTATCTCGGTGAGAATCTTGTATCTTCTTGAGCTATGTTTTTATCTTTACTTCGTCATCCTCTATAATGACAAGTCCGAAGCGTTCCATCATTCTTAGTTTTTCATCGATAATCCTCTTGGAATCCGCGTCGTTTCCTAAAGCAGCGTAAATCTCATTCTTTGACGCTGAACCGCCTCGTTTCTTAATGAATCCGTGAATTACATGTTCAAAAATTTCAGACATAATTTTCACAATTAAAAATACTCTTAGCCGGCAATAAGCTTATCGGTCAATCTCTCTACAACACTTTCTCTCGAATGCTGAGACCCCCTCCCTCAGATTGCACAGATCCGTTATAAAGAACCTCGTAGATCTTCTTTGCGCTATCTGCTTTAGAAGGAAGGGGTCATTATTGATCCGAACTCTGGGAACAGGCATTCTCTTGAAAAAGGAAGGATGGCTTATAGCCGTGTATCATAAATGTGGTGATAGATTTCCTAAAGTGTCGATAAGAAGAAACATTAAGCAGGCGTTCACCAAAAAGGAAGATTTTCGGTTCAAAACCATAGATGCTCTAACATGATCTTTCAAGTCTCTCAGTCACCGCTAAAGGGAACAATTTGAATCTTCTTGTCACGTTCCGATCATTTAACCGTTCGTTTTTCTGAGATGAGTAAATCTATTAGATTATGATCCTCCCAAACACGACTTTTCTTTATCAATAGCTTCTCTTAGCTTTGAAGAGGCTTCCTCTGGAGAAAACACGTTTATGAAGACCCCTGTGCTTTTTTCGAATCCAGCCCAGATCGTCAGTCTGGGATAGACCTCGATATGCCAATGGAAAGAACTTTTCGGGATCATGTGGAAACCCAGATTATATGGAGGATCATCCAAGAGATTTCTTAAGCCTCCGAAACATACCTTTATGGTTACCGCTAAGTCATGGATCTCCTCAGTATTCATTTCTAAGATTGATGACTGATGCCTTTTAGGAAAGATCCAGAACTCGAATGGATGTATGCTTGCCCAAGGAGCAAAGACTACAAATCTCTTATTCTCCCAGATGAAACGGCGGCTCTTCCTCTCCTTCTCGATGATGTCGCAGAAGATGCATCTCCCCGTCTTATCGAGATAATCTTCAGACCTGTCCCATTCTTCTTTAACGATTCTAGGCAGCATTGGAGTTGCAATAATCTGTGTATGAGCATGGGATAGGGAGGCTCCAGCTTCAGATCCATGATTCCTAAAGATCGAGACATACTTCACATATTCCTTTGACCATAGATCCCTTAATCTATCTTGATAAGCCTCTAAGACGAGACTTTGCTGCTTAATGTTTGCAACGCCTGGATGCTCGTCATGATTAGGTGATTCTATAATTACTTCATGATGCCCAATGGCTGGGAGAGACTTAAAATCTTCAGTCCCTTTAGACCTTTCTTCTTTGCGGAAATTATACGTAAATGCTGGATAAAGATTAGGGATGCATCTAACAAGCCATCCAGTATGGCGAAAGTCATCATAGTCGTGATCTTTAATTAGATCTCCATCTCGTTTTAAATAAACCAGCGTCGCAGGCGGAGTCATATCTTCATTGCCTGGACAGAAAGGGCAAGAAGACGGCTTCTCTTTTCTCTTCACCTTTATGAAGTCTGTCGGCCTTCTTTTTCTCTGAGTCGCGATCACAACCCAACGATCCAGAATGTAGTCCTTTCTTAACTCGTTTAGATGCATAAGAAAGCCCCTAATCTGTTGATGAGGCGGAAGCCTATAAAGATTCTTTCAAGATTGTCGGGAGGAATGGTCCTAGCTATGTTTTTCAATTATCTTTTTTAGATGATTTATTCGTCTTCGGATGTTTCTCTTTAGCATTGTTCTTAATTTTTCGGCTTTAAGCGATTTATCCATGGAATTGATCGTCTTTGCAAGGTGCATATCGCCTAAAATCTCTTTTATCCATTTCTCGAAGTCGCCTCTTGCAAAGTGAAATTCGAGAGACTTTAAGGGTACGCTGCTTATCTTCTCATAGAATTCTTCAAGGCTACGTGCAAATATGCCTGTGTATTGGCCAATATCGCTAAAGAAGTAAAATGCTTCCTTTATTGGGGTGATTCTCAAAATTTTCGCTGCGGATTCAGGAGAATCCGCCCTACTTTCCTTTTTCTTCATTTAATTGCCTCAGAAAATAGATTTTGTCTGTCCTCTTATAAAGGTTCGGGTAAAAATTAATTAGATTTGGGAGATGCTTGGCAATAGCAGATCGTGGAGATCTCTTTCAACGTCATCTACACGTCCATCAAGAAGATAAGAGTAGATCTCTTTATGGGCATCTGCTCTTTTCTCCCAATCCCATATTTTAACCGCGGATTCTCTAGCGTTCTGCGCGATCTCTTCTGTTTTTCTACCCTTATACTCGCCTTTATAGATCTGAATTATCTTTTCAGCGGTCTCCCTAACATCGTATGGATTTATCCATACACCATTAAATCCATCCTCAACCTTTTCACGTAGTCCCCCCATACCGACCGCGGGGATGACCGCGCAGGCCATAGCCTCCAGATCAACTTGTCCCTGAGGCTCGTATCTTGAAGGAACGAGAAGGACATCCCACATATTTATAACTCTAATCTTCTCTTCTCCGGTGTAGAACGTATTATCGAGATATATGACGTCTTCCAATTTCATTTGGTGGATCTTATTTATCAACTCTAGATATACTGGATTATGCGGATCGGCCTTCGTGACTATGTGAAACTTGACTTCTGGAATTCTCTTAACGAGGATTGAGGCCAAATCCGGTATTATATCCATCCCTTTAACTGCCGTGCATCTTCCTATAAATCCGATTTTGAATCCGTCCCCCTTCATCTCGGGCATCGGCCTGTACTCCTTAGTGTCTACGCCGTGATATATCGCGAAGACTCTATCTTCGATCTCTCCAAACCTCATTCCATGCGCCCTTAAACCAAGCAGATACTCTTTTCTATGAATTTGGCTCACAGTGAATAATGCGGAGTATGGAAGCCTATGCAGAACCTTAAAGGTTAGGGGAAACTCTAGGTCTCTGAGCAATCTTAACCCCTGATAAAATGCTTCCGGGTAGCCTTTACCGCCAAGATCAAAATCGTTTAATGTTAGCCTTTTCGATGTTCCATTTATATTCATATGTTGAAGGCCGCCTCGTCTTCCCGGCTCTGTCGAGTGAATAAATACTGTCTGAATTAGATCTGGATGAAGCCAAGCGAAAAGGGCGCTTCTAAGAAAGGACATCCAATCGTGAGGGGCGAATATATCTGCCAGCGCCATCCTATATGGGGAGGGAACCACAGCGAAGTTTGTGAAGTATCGAGGAACAAGGTATATCTCTGATGGAGAAAGATATCCAACATCTATTCCGTATTGATGGAGAATATCGTAGGTCCATGCATATGCCACGTCTAAATCAACGTCTGACGACGGCCTTCTTATAATAACTCCATTATAGTGTTCTCGGACTGGGAGATCCGCTCTGAAATGCATCGAGAAAGTTTTAACATCGAATCCTCTCTTCACGAGTCTAGGATAAAGATTATTATGGAAAGATGCTAAGCCGCCTATTGAGCCCGCCCCTGCCTCATACGAATCCACTCTTAGGTTGATTACCATAGTTGTCTCATCCAGCGTCTAATGATCCTCTCAGAGAATTTAAAGGCTTCTCATTTATAATTTAAGAGTTTATCTTTATGGGGTTTGTGAATAGAAAATCTATTAAATATAAAAACGGAAAACTGGTAAGCATATATGTGACGGGGCTAAACTAAGATTAGGGGATGTGTCTTAAAACATGGACGAGTTTCCAGAGGATATACGTTTTCTAACGCTCCTACATAACATCGGAGCTACCTGCCCTGAAAGATCGCTTTCGATCGAGGAAATCTCAAGATGGGCAGCAATTGATTCTCAAAAAGTGAAGGAGAAGCTCTCAAAACTAGCTAATGATAGATATGTAGATATACTCATCAGCGGAGGTGTGGAGAGATACTACGTAACTGTTGAGGGCATAAGGAAGGTGTTGAGTACTTATAGCTGATTTTTTGAATCAATCTAAAAACTTAAATTGTAATGAAAAATTGTTTTTCTTGCTTAAGCCTTAAAGCGGATATGGTCGGATCATTTTATGCCGTACATATATTTTGGCCCGGAGACTCTTTCTAGTTTTGATGATGCGTCTCGACATGAATGGATTGTAACTAACGGTTTAGGCGGATACGCTTCCTCAACCACTCTAAATGTAAATACTAGGAAGTTTCACGGCTTGCTTTTCGCCGCGTTTAATCCGCCTGTAAATCGTCATCTTCTACTCTCTAAGCTTGATGAAGAGGTGTGGATAGGAAAGGAACGCTATCCGCTAAGCTCAAACCAGTTTAAAGATGTCATTTATCCTGAAGGCTACCGCGAGCTCCGAGGCTTCGAGATAAGCCCCTTCCCCACATTCTATTATCAAACCAGTGAGGTCTACTTAAGAAAAGAGGTCTTTATGCCGCATCTCAGAAATGCCGTTGTGATACGCTACGACGTCTTTAACGGTCTAGATGAATCTGCCACGTTACGTATTTATCCCCTCATCAATATACGTCATTTCTACGAAACTACAAAAAAGGGAGATTTTCAAGCATCTAGGGAAGAAGAGAGAGGAAAAATACTTTTCGAGTTTTTCCCTAAAAGAGGATCTTTAATACTTTCTTCCACAACTGGCTCCTTTATCGATGATGGAGACGTATGGATTGAGAGAATCTACTTTAGAAGAGACGATTTAAGAGGGGAGAGCTGCTTAGATGATTGCTTACAGCCGGGATTCTTCGATGCGAATCTTAATCCGAAAAGCAAAATCGTCTTTTACATATCAGCTTCCGGAGGAGCTGAAAAAGAGGAGGCTCTTTCCTTTTATTCGGAGCTTGGCCGAGAAGAGGCTCTGGAGGAATTATATTTCAAGGAGGTAAACCGCCGGAAAAAACTGATAAAAGATTTCTATAGGGAGAGAAGAGGGGTAAAATGTGAGGACTGGCTTAACTGGCTGATTCTATCAGCAGACTCATTCATAGTGTTAAGGGGAAAGGCTGGCAGAAAGTCTATTATTGCAGGTTATCATTGGTTTGAGGATTGGGGAAGAGACGCTTTAATCTCGCTTCCCGGCTTGACGCTTGTCACTGGAAGATTCGCTGATGCTAGGGAGATTCTTCTGACATTCGCGGAGTATTCTAAGGATGGATTGGTGCCCAGCAGATTTCCAGATGAAGCTAGCGGAACGCCGGAATACAACTCTGTTGATTCTTCTCTCTGGTTTCTTAATGCTGTTCTCCAGTATCTGAAATATACTGGAGATTTAAGATTCGTCTACAAGAATCTCTGGGATACAATGCAGGATATAACTGAACATTATATTCATGGAACAATGTTTGGCATCCGCATGGATGATGACGGGCTTCTCCTTCACGGTCCAAGACTTACATGGATGGATGCATCCGTAAATGGCGTCCCGGTCACTCCACGTGAGGGAAAGGCTGTTGAGATACAGGCTTTATGGTATAATTCCCTGAAAATAATGGAGATTCTCTCATTCAAGTTTGGTTCCGGCAGCCAATCTGAGAATTATCGTTCCTTAGCCTATCGCGTTAAGAAGAGCTTTAACGAGAAGTTCTGGTTCTTCTCTGGAGGATATCTCTATGATGTGGTGGATGCGTATGAGAAAGATTCTTCATTTCGACCTAACCAGATAATCGCTGCCTATCTGGATTTTCCAGTTGCAGAATCATCGCAGAGAAAAAAGGTGGTGGAAATGGTATTAAGGAATCTTCTCACCCCTTACGGCTTAAGGAGTCTAGCTTCTGATGATCCAAGGTACATCGGAGCATATTCGGGTGGTTTTTCTAACCGTGACAGAGCTTATCATAATGGAACTGTATGGGCGTGGCTGATAGGTCCGTTTATCACATCTTTTCTTAGGATAAAAGGGTATGATGCTTATTGGCGGAGATTCGCATTTGAGAGGTTTCTTAGACCTCTCTTTTATGTGGAACTCTTTAGAGCCGGGCTTGGATCATTAAGTGAAATATTTGATGGTGATCCTCCACATTCCCCAAGGGGCTGTATTTCTCAAGCTTGGAGTATAGCCGAGCCTCTCAGAGCTTATATTGAAGATATCCTGTTCATTAGACCTCTGCATGAAAGGGAAGTTCTTGAGATTTGTAGCGGAGGAAATAAATGTTAATGCGCTGTAATGTTGAAAAGAAGGTTCCGTATAAAATACTTGAATGAACCGAGGAAAACTAGAAGATGACTGATATATGCATTATTTTTGAGGTGCATCAACCATTCAGGCTTAATCGTAACTTTCCGAAGGATCTACTCTCAAATTTAAACACGAAAGATCTTTTTGAGCTATATTTTGACATGGATTTAAATAGGGAAGTCTTTAATCGCATCGCAAAGGAATGTTACCTACCTGCAAATAGGATAATTCTGGATCTAATCGAAGAATTTAAAAATGAGGATAGGAGATTTAAGGTTTCCTTCAGTCTTTCAGGGATATTTATAGAACAATGTAAGATGTGGAATCCGAAGATTCTAGAGCTTTTCAAAGAGATGGTTAGTTCCGGATGCGTTGAACTTCTATGCCAAACATACTATCACTCGCTTGCATTACTTCTCTCAGAATCCGAATTTGTTGAGCAGGTGGAGATGCATAGACAGACAATTAAGGATATTTTCAATTATGAGCCGTGCGTCTTCGAAAATACAGAATGTATATACAACAACAATGTGGCGAGAATCGCTGAGCGATTAGGCTTTAAGGCTGTGGTTACGGAGGGAACTGAGAGGATTCTGGGATGGAGAAGGCCAAACTATGTTTACAAGGCGAAAGATTCAAGCGTCAATATTCTTCTCCGAAACTATCAGCTCTCTGATGATATAGGATTCCGTTTCGTCTCTCAAGGCTGGAAAGAATGGCCTCTTACCGCGGATAAATACGCCTGCTGGCTGGCTTCGACTCCTGGAGACGTAATAGTGATATTCATAGACTATGAAACCTTCGGAGAGCACTACCGACGTGAAAGCGGAATACTCGAATTCTTAAGATGGCTTCCAAAGGAGATACTGAAATGGAAGAATTTATCGTTCTGCACATCAAGCGAAGCTATCACCAATCATAAACCGGTAGATACTTTGGATGTACCAGAGAATAATACCGTGTCATGGGCTGACTTGGAGCGTGATCTTAGCGCTTGGCTTGGGAATACTCTTCAGAAGAGCTCATTCAGCCTTTTAAAGGAGGCGGAGCCTCTCCTAAAGAGTATCAGGAATGAGGAGCTCATCAAGATCTGGCGCTACCTCCAGACAAGCGATCATCTCTACTATATGAGTACGAAGAAGGGAGGATCGGGAGATGTTCACAGCACATTTAATCCCTACTTCAGCTCGGTAGAGGCATTCATAATTTTCATTCGGATACTCTCGGATTTCCAAGCAAGGGTTTATTTGGAGCTTGAAAGGCCTGAGCTCCGTCATGTATACGTACTTAGGAGGCTTCCATCCGAGATGGGCTTCACCTTCTACTATGACTTCTCTAAACCTTCAGGATTAACCGCCCGCAGCCTACGTGAGTTTTATTCGATTCTCAAAATAATAGATGAGAAGTCTATCTGTTTTCATATGGCGAGGGGAGACTTCGAACGGTGGCTACTTCAAATTGTGGGATATGAAGAATTGGCAGAGGATATCTCTAAGCTTCGAAAGATAAAGGATGGGAAGCTGCTGCGCCGAAGCCTACTGGAGCTGATAGAAAAAAGAATGAATGAGGCTGAAAAGAGAGCGATGTGGTGATAACGGTTGAAGAGGATGAAACGGGGCAGACCTGACTGTTATAAACGTAACGTTTAATCCGTAATTTCCCAACAACTATTATGAGGGATATAATGAGAATATGCATGCTTTCATGGGAATTTCCTCCGAGAATTGTTGGGGGGATTGCTCGTCACTGCCTAGGATTGTCAAGAGCGTTAGCTAAGCAGGGTCATGAGGTATATTTGGTAACGCTGGAATTTCCGGGAGCTCCACTCTTCGAAGAGATGGATGGAGTTAAGATTTGTCGTGTATTGATCGAGCTTGGCCATCCCAACTTTATGCTCTGGACCTTCATTTTTAATCATTTCATGGAGAAGAAGGTTGCGGCTTTGAGTAGAGAGGTTGATTTTGACATCATTCACATACATGACTGGCTGACCGCCCCAGCCGGCATAGCTGCAAAACACTTTCTAGGCAGAACTTTAATCTCAACAGTTCATAGCATGGAGATTGGCCGTTCACAGGGACTTCATAATCCAGACTCATTTCTAATTGACGGGATTGAATGGTGGATGACGTATGAGTCGAGACGTATAATTGCGTGTAGTAACTCTGTTAAGCGGGATCTTGAGAATCACTTTCATCTTCCATCCGAGAAGATCACAGTCATTCCGAACGGCGTTGATTTATCTACATTTGAATTAAGCACTGACAAGGAGGATGTTAAAAGGCGTTATGGAATCGCCCCGTATGAGAGGATCGTTCTTTTCGTAGGTAGACTTGTTCCTCAAAAAGGTGTTGATAGCCTTATTAAAGCCGTTCCCCTCATAGTTCAGCAACATAGAAATGTAAAGGTTATAATAACGGGTGATGGATGGTCTAGAAGTTACCTTGAGGAACTGACAAGAACATCTGGTTTTAGGGATCGTATACGATTCTTAGGCTTTGTACCAGACTCTGAACTTGCCAAGCTGATGGTAAGTGCAGATGTTTTAGTGGTCCCTTCAATTTACGAGCCTTTCGGTATAGTTGCGCTTGAGGGAATGGCTGCAGGTGTTCCCGTAGTTGCTGCTAACGTGGGAGGCTTGTCGGAGATTGTTGAGCATGAACGGACGGGAGTGCTTGTCTATCCCGGAAATCCAGAATCCATAGCTTGGGGCGTCAATCGGGTCTTGTCAGACTCTGCATTTTCAGAATGGCTGGTGAAGAATGCTAAGAGGAAGGTTCAGGAAGTTTATAGCTGGGATGCAATTGCTAAAAGGACCGCAACTCTTTATGAGGAGGCATCTTAAAATTAAGATACATTATGACGTCTATGTGACTATGGAAAGAAAAAGTTGAATTGTTGCGGAAAAAATCGCTACGGAATATTTTCATTTTATTTTTAAGGTATGTAGTTTTGTAAAGTAAGGAAAAAGATATTTAAAAAAGAAAGAATATTTAATTTGCATGATTTTTACTAGAATGAGATAATTGATTTAGAATCTCGTGATTAATCATTCGTGAAATTTAAGGAGAGTGTTAATAATATGGTTGATAAAGTGCGAACTGGAATTCCCGGATTCGATGATATATTGAATGGTGGAATACCAAAGCGTAATACTGTTCTCTTGTCGGGAGGCCCGGGAACCGGAAAATCGATTTTTGGTTATCAATATCTCTTTAATGGATTAATGGAAGATCAGCCTGGCGTGCTTGTAGCCCTAGAGGAGCATCCTGTTCAGATAAGGATCTCTATGGCTCAGTTCGGCTGGAAAGTCGGACAATATGAGGAGGAAGGTAAATTTGCATTAGTCGATGCCTTCACTGCAGGAATAGGAGAGGCTGCTAAAAGAGAAAAATATCTCGTTAAGGTGCCTGATGATTTTCAGATGTTGGTGGATGTTCTGAGATCTGCCATTAAGGATATTGATGCGGAGAGGGTTGTGGTAGATTCCGTTACAACGCTTTACATAACAAAGCCTGCATTAGCTAGGAGCATGGTTCTTCAACTTAAGAAAGTTCTTTCCGGATTGGGCTGTACATCCATTCTTATTTCACAGGTGAGTGTTACAGAGAGGGGTTTTGGAGGTCCAGGTGTTGAGCATGCGGCTGACGGAATAGTCCGGCTTGATCTGGACGAGATAAATGGTGAGCTTAAGCGCAGCATCATTATTTGGAAGATGCGTGGAACATCTCATTCTATGAGGAGACATCCATTCGAGATAACTGATAAGGGTCTTATCATTAAACCGGAAGAGACTATCACGGTAACTCATAGGAGGGAAAGTCAGGTTGAGTGAGATACCTCTATCTCCGATCGGAAGAGAAGAGATACATAAGCTTGAATCTCTGCTTCTAGTAAACAGCATCCTGAGGTCAGAGGTTCTTGAGGAGCTAAGAAGTTCAGAGGAGCGGATAACCTGGGTTGACAGCCTCGCAGTTGCAGCCGCAGCTTTAGCTAGAGAAAAGGCAAAGATGTCTGTGTCGCAGATAGCTGAGGAACTCGGTAGAACGGAGGCTACGATAAGGAATCATCTTCAGGGAAAGACTAGGGCTGGACAGATCGTGAGGGAGACTTACGAGAAGATAGCTAGGGAAGGCGTAAGCATAGCATTACCAAGGACAGTCTCTTCGGAGAAGATCTCACGTTTAGAATCTGAATTACAGGAAGAAAAGAAGCGAAGAGAAGAGCTGCAAGGGCTGCTTAAGGAGATTCATAAAACACTAAACCAGCTAGTTGACAGAATAAGTAAGACCACACTTTAAATTGATATCTGAAAGCCGTTTCCTGAAGAGGATGCTCCTTAGAGAATTAAGTAGTGTGGAGTATAATATTCTCCTTTTTTGGAATGAAAACGTATTTCTCTAACGGTTCATTGAAGATTTTAATCAGATTATTTTAAGGTTTACTCCCACTCTATCGTTGCTGGAGGCTTGTGTGTAACATCATATATGACCCTTGTTATCTGTGGGATCTCATTGGTTATTCTTGTGGAGATTCTTTCAAGAATATCGTATGGTAGCTTTGCAAAGCTCGCGGTCATCGCCTCTCTACTTTCAACGGCTCTTACAGCGAGGACGAAACCGTAGGCTCTAGCGTCGCCTTTGACGGCTGTACTCTTCGTATCCGTCAAGACGGCGAAGTATTGCCATAATTTGCCGCTAAGCCCTCTTCTCTCAATCTCCTCTGAGACTATTTTGTCGGCTTTCCTGAGCAGCTCAACCTTTTCCGGAGTAACCTCTCCAATCACTCGTACTGCTAAACCTGGGCCTGGAAAGGGCTGTCTATGAACAATATCCTCAGGCAATCCGAGCTTCTTAGCTATGACTCTCACCTCATCCTTATAGAGATCTTTTAGAGGCTCGATGATCTTTTTGAATTTTATCTTTGTTGGAAGCCCTGCTACGTTATGGTGACTTTTTATCTTGTCTGAATGCTTCCTAAAGCCGGATTCTATCCTATCGGGGTAGATTGTTCCTTGGATAAGATACTCTGCTCCTACACGCTTCGCTTCCTCCTCAAAGACTCGGATGAACTCTCTTCCAATTATCTTTCTCTTCTCTTCAGGATCAACTACCCCTCTCATCTTCTTGAAGAATCGTTCGCGAGCGTCAACAACGATAACCTTCACGCCTAGCTTTTCAAAGGTTTCCTTGACGAACTCTGGTTCTCCCTCTCGCATGAATCCATGATCTACAAAGATTGCGGTTAATTTTTCACCGAGAGCTTTTGCGGCTATCAGCGTGGAGGCGCTGGAGTCTATTCCTCCGCTTAATGCTATGATTGCTCTTCCATCTCCAACCTCTTTCCTTATCTCCTTGATCTTTTCATCTATAAGCGAGGATGGTTTCCATTCCGCTTTACATCTGCAGATTCCGAAGATGAAGTTTCTTAGGATATCCATTCCATGCTCTGTATGTATCACTTCCGGATGCCACTGCAGCCCGTATAGCGCCTTTTCCTTGTGACGAAAAGCGGCTACGGGGCAGTTTTCAGTATGGGCTAGGACTTCGAAGCCTTCAGGTAAGCTCTGAACAGTATCTCCATGGCTCATCCACACCTTTTCGACGCTTTTCAATCCCTTCAAGATCTCGTCTGGCTCATCTATATTTACGTAGGCTATGCCATACTCTTGTTTTGCTCCGCGCTTAACCTTTCCTCCAAGAAGATGAGCGATTAGTTGATGACCGTAACATAATCCTAGTATGGGGATTCCCAAGTTGAGAATTCGAGGATTAATCTTTGGAGCTTCCTGCTCATAAACGCTATATGGCCCTCCGGAGAGGATCATTCCTTTAACGTGGAGGTGACGATTAATATCCTTGATCTCTTCCTCGCTGATGTCGGATGGAACAATCTCTGAGTATACGTTTAACTCTCTTATCCTCCTTGTTATGAGATGACAGTATTGGCCGCCGAAGTCGACGACTAGAACGGTATCTAGCATCTTCCGCCGCTTACCCTTTCATCTCTTTTCTCGTTTTAAATCTCGGTTTTCTTTTTAAGCAGCTATAATCCCCTGTGGTGCATGAGAGGCAGAGCTGAGACGCTGGGATGCCTATGCCTTTGCTAAGATGCTCAACGTCATTGTATCCTAAGAACGAGACGCCTATATGCTCCCCAACTCTCCGATTTATCTCATCAAGGTCCTTCACGCCCTTGCAGACTCTATATGCTAGGAGCTCGTTCTGTGTTGGAAAGTCTATTCCAGCATAGCATGGATACATGACTGGTGGAAAAGTCAGAAGGAAGGAGACCTCCTTGGCGAATTTTAGCTTCTTCCCAACGATTATTCTGGAGCTCGTCCCCCTTATTATGCTGTCATCTATGAGAATTATCCTCTTCCCATCTACAACCTCCTTTATCGCCAAGATGTTTGAGACAACGTCTTCCCTCTTTTTAGGTTCAATAAAGCTTCGCCAGGTTCCCTTCCTCCTGTAGCGATCTTTCATTAGGCCTTCTTCGAATGGAATTCCAGATCTTTCCGAGTATCCCAGAGCCGCAGGCCTCGCAGAGTCGGGAACGGGCACAACTATGTCTCCGTCTAGGGGATAGATCTCCGCCAGTAAACGCCCAATATTCTTTCTAGCCATGTAGACGTTGATTCCTTCTATACGTGAACTTGGATTAGCAAAGTAGGTATATTCGAAGGGACAGTGTGCATGTCTCTTTTGAGATGAGAATCTCTCAGACTTCAAGCCTTCCTTGTCTATTCTTATGACCTCGCCAGGTTCAACATCTCTGATAAGTTTTGCGCCGAGGATATCTAAAGCGCAGCTCTCGGAGGCGATGATGTAGGAGGAGGATTCCTCATGCCATCCGAGACATAACGGTCTGAATCCCCTCTCGTCCCTTGCAGCTATAAGCTCTCCTTTAGATGTTAGGATGACGAGTGAGAAGGAGCCGTTCAAGTAGGGATTCAGATTCTCGAATGATCTGACCCAGCTATTACATTTCTTAATGTTTCTGTGAAGCGCTAGACCCATCAATTCGGTATCAGTCATGCCTTGAGGCGGAGAGTACCCTTCCTTCGCCAAATACTCGATTATAAGCTCCCTTTCAAGAGTCCCGTTATGCGCTATGCTGAAACCGTACTCGTTACTGTGAGAATCGATCTGGATGGGATGGGCGTTTCTCAGAGTCGACCTTGCCGTTGTGGAGTAGCGTACATGACCTATCCCCGCCTTCCCTTTCAGCGCGGAGATCCTCTTATATTCCTTCTCAACCGATTGGGAAAGAATTCCGGTTCTCTTGAAGGGTGGAGCTCCAGGGACTGATATGCCCCAGGCTTCCTGTCCTCTATGCTGTAGAGCCTCTAAACCCATAAGAAGCATAGGGGCTACGTCATCCTTCTCAAAGGAGAATATTCCGATTACTCCGCAATGCTCGTACATCTTTAAACCTCTCTATTGGAAACTATGTAAACGTTTCGCATTCAAGCATACACTTAAGTCAAAAGAAGGGGGCTCTAATAAGCATATAACCTGCCGTAGGGTCTATGCGAGAGGGGAACGATCTTTTTAAATTCTAATTCGAGAATTTTGTCAGCGTCGAATTTGAAGTATTCGTAGTATTCATAAATCAATTCACGCAGTATTTTCCAGTCTGATCTACCTCTCTGATCGCTTCAACAGCGTTTATTCCGCCGCTGACCCAATGATCACATATTTTGACACTCGGACACCTCCTGATAGATTAGAGCTCCGTTTGGACAGTTAGCTACACACGCTGGAATGTCTAATCTGGGCAGAATTCATCTCTCACTAGGATTTTCTTCACTGCTCTCTGGAGTTCTAGCATAGTAACCATAGTGAAATCTTTCATGTTTCATTTATCTTATTGAAAATAATTTATATTCAGATAGATGAAGATATAATATATATAGTGAGATATATGGAGAAGGATCTGGGATATAGAAAAATTCAGATCACAGGAAGAGGATCCTACATCATTTCTTTGCCCAAAAAGTGGATTAAAGAACTTAAACTTGAGAGAGGGGAAGAGATAGCCTTTAAGGCACGAGGGGATTCTACTTTGCTCCTACTTCCGAGAAAAATACTTGAGGGGAGAAAAGAGACTAAGCAGCCTAGCCTTAAGGAGTATAGAATCTTTGCGAGATCACATGACGATCCACAATCAATATGTCGGAAGATCATCTCTCTGTATGTCGTCAGCGCAAATATAATACGCATCCGTTTTTTGAACGGGGAGATTCCTCCAGAGCATAAAACGGCTATAAACAATCTTATAAAGAATATGCTTCTAGGCTCGGAGATCATAGATGAGACAGCCAACGAGATTACTATTCAGGTTCTTGTAGATCATCCTGAATTTCCTGTAGAGAAGGCCATTCGGAGAATGGCTATCCTAGCTCTCTCAGCTAATAAGGATGCTGTTCTTGCATTAAGGGAATTTGATGAAAATAGGATTAACAGTGTAGTTGAGACCTGTAATGATGTAAATCGATTAAATCTTTACGTGATTCGTCAGCTCAAATATGGCTTAGAGAAGGACCTATTTAGGGAGCTCGGATTTAAGACGAGAAAGGAGTTTCTCGGATACAGAATCGTCGCAAATGATATAAGAAGCATAGCGATTAACGCGATGAATTTGGTGAATAACATATTGACACTAAAGAAGATGATAAGGGATCAGATGTTATTTCTGAAGACCTCAGTCGATGAGGAAGTTTACTCTCAAATCTTGAAGTTTAATTCTCAAGTGCATCTCTTCTTTGAGGAGTCTCTTAAGGCGCTTTTCAAGAGAGATTACGATCGGGCGGACAAGCTGCTCTCTGAGATAGAGAGCTTCGCTGCTTTAGAGAGCGACCTTATCACTTTGATATCTACGAAGAAGATGGATCCGAATGTCTCGTCGATTCTTCGGCTGATCATTGACAATTCTAGACGGATCATAGAATATAGCAGGGACATAGCTGAGGTGACGATGAACCGGACTGTGGAGGAGATAATTGAGCAATTACAAACTTCAAGGCTCTAAAATAGAAAGGATTACCTCGCATAGTCTCCTTTAAACAAAAATTGCCTTCAAATCTTTCCATCCGTATATAAAGTGAATATGCCAATCTTGATTGAGGAACCTAAATAGTCTGTTAAATCGTTAGCTCGATGAAGGAAAGCCTTTTTTAATCGTCTTCTCCTTTTACAGGTAGCTCCGTATAAGGTTGAGCAGTTCCCTATCTAGTCGATCTCCGTTAGGCAGGGTTTCACTATGAAATTCTTCACGACCCGTATTGATTATGCCAAATGGGCCTCGAAGGTTCCATTGAGCCCAGCCGATCTTATGCTCGCTGAGAAGGCTTAGAACATCTCGATACCAGTTAAGCTGGGATTGTCTTGGAACCTTCTTAGCATATACTCCGAGTTCTCCGCAGTGAACGAATACGCCTTTCTCTTTCAAGTCAAGGTAAGGTTTCATCCAGTCTTTCAGCCACTTCCTATCTATTCGTACATTCAGATATCTCAGGTAGGATCTCCTATGCGGCGAATCTCTCGGAAGCTTCTCCAGATATTTTTCAAGGTTCGGAGCGATTCCAGGATATTCCGGCTGCTCTTCATATATGTACCATGGATAAGTCCAGCTTGCACCCAAATGTGTAAGCCACGCTGGCTCATACATGTGAAAACTCTGTCCAAACAGCGGATCGTCAATTCCAGGCACAGGTTCATAATGTCCCTTCGTGATTAAACCATCGGCTATAACAAGCCGATCTGGATCTACCTCTCTGATAACCCTCAGCATCCTTTCAACGAACCGCTTGTATGTCTCCATGTCAGCGCCTATATCCTTATTCACGTCGCTTCCTAAAGGCTCGTTTACTAAGTTGAAGCTAACCTGACTGCTTGGAATATTCTTGTATCGTTCAGCGAAGAGTCTCCAATGATACTCGCAAGCTTCTAGGGCTTCTTCATCTCTCCATAGGTTTAGAGGCTCTGCAGGCGGGTTTATGCAATAGCCGGGAGCACGATGAAAGTTGATGTCCACATGTATTCCATATTTTTTGCCAAACTCGACTGCTTGATCGATCTCTTTCAATGTCTTCTCATTGATACGGTAATAGTCACCATCGATGATCCAGCATCTATAATCCATTGGTAAACGTACAAAATCGAAGCCCCACTCAGCCATACGTTTAAAGTCAAGCTCAAGGAAAGGCGAATTTCTCTGATACGTGAACTTCTCTAAGAGATTAAAGCCACGCCAAGGACCAAACAGAGAAGCCTCCCCAGACATAACTCACACCCTCATGGAATCCAAGCGATATCTCATTTATCCCTTATATATAATATAAGCTCTGCCTTCAAATCAACAATCACCATCAATAAAGAGACTCTTCCAAACCCGAATCGAATAAAGAAGAAAAGATCACGACTATATAAACTATTTAAAGAAATTTTTTCTGCACACCAAAAAGCAAATTCGATCAGAATATCAGACTGATTAGATAACTCCATCTTTCTTTAAAGAGATTATCTCCTCCCTAGTCATTCCCAAGAGACCCATCAAAACCTCTTCGGTATCCTCGCCCAGGGCTGGCGCGGAGCCTCTAGGCTGAGGCCTCGTCTCGGACATCTTTATTGGAGAGCCTAAAAGTTTTATGGAGCCTATCTTCGGATGCTTTGCTTCAATCATCATCTCCCTAGCAACTGCTATATGCGGATCTTCCGCTACGTCCTTAACGGAGTAAATCCGAGATGCAGGAACACCATGACTATTTAGGAGATCCACTATCTCCATAACAGCATATTTGTATGTCCACTTCTCGATCTCATCTTTGAGAGCCCTATGATTCTTCACTCGATCCAGATTCGTAGCAAATCTTCTATCAGAGGCTAGATGCTTCAATCCCGACGCGGCGATGAATCGCCGCCATATAGCTTCATTTGCAACGGCGATTATTACCCAGCCGTCAGCCGCCCTGAAAGCATCGTATGGATAGACAAACTCATAGCGGTTTCCTATATGCGTTGGAATCTCACCTTCTACGAAGTATTTCTGCGGTATATTCTCTAGGGAGGCGAAGACCGAATCAACAAGCGACACATCTACAAGTTGTCCTTTTCCCGTCTGCTCCCGCACTTTCAATGCGGCTAGAATGCCGATGCAGCAGAAGAGTGCACTTAGAATGTCGCCTATTGCCGTTCCAACTCTTGTAGGAGGCGAGTCTGGCCATCCAGTGACGCTTAGTAAGCCTCCCATCGCTTGACCGATTATATCATAGCCAAGCCTATTTCTATACGGCCCAGTTCTGCCGAACCCTGAAATTGAAGCGTATATTAGACGTGGATTCAGCTTCCTAAGAACATCATAACCTAAGCCTAGCCGCTCCATAGTGCCAAGCCTAAAATTTTCTATTAACACATCGCACTGCTTTACAAGCCTCTTGAATATACGCTTCCCTTCCGGATGCTTAAGATTAAGAGTGACGCTCCGCTTGCCCCTGTTAAGGTTAATGTAGTAGAGGCTTTCACTATCCTTGAAAGGTGGGAATCCACGTGAATCGTCGCCTCTGCCGGGAATCTCAATCTTAATTACATCGGCTCCCATATCAGCCAAGATCATCGAGCAGAATGGCCCAGCTAAAACTCTACTCAAGTCAAGAACCCTTATATCTAGAAGAGCTCCGGATCTACTCAAAAGGATCCTCTCCGACATCGATTAGGAGAAGGACGATCTCATTTTAAATCGTTATCTACTCGATGCTTCGAACTTTTCAGTACGTGCCGAAGAAACTTAGAACTCCAGAAACGATAATAGAAGATTACAGCGTATATGCGAAATGCTGCTTCATACAAAGATGATCCGGGTGACCGGCGTGAAAGATTTGAAGATCCGCAAAGCAGAGCCTTCCGACCTTGACAAGATCGTTGAAATGCAATTATCTTTACAGGAGCATCTTGAGAATTCTAATCCTTCAATATGGAGATATACGAGGGAGAAGAAGGAACTTTTAAAGCATGATCTTGAGAAGCAGTTTATTGGATGACGATCATCCTGATTCTATTAGCGGAAGTAAAGGGGGAGATCGTTGGTTTTGCTCACGCAGAAGTTCAATACAGAACAACGCACATACCCGCTATTATCGGAAGTATAGCAAATATCTTTGTGTATAAAAAATTCCGAAGACAAGGTATCGGAAGCAGGTTAGTTCAAGAAATCTGCAGATTCTTTAGAAGAAAAAATGTC
>CAZEGS010000010.1:7650-37553 GCA_964512445.1 uncultured Candidatus Bathyarchaeia archaeon | reverse complement strand
CCGGGATTGCAAGCTTGGAAGGCTTGCGTCCTAACCAGGCTAGACCACGGCCGCATATAGGATTCGATGTCTTAACCGAGAGAAATGCATGAATTAAAGCATTATTAAATTTTATGGAGGCATCAGGCGTATAGGCGGGCTATTTTGAATCTGGGATGAGAGATGCTTGGACGTTTACCCTCCTCCATCAATATTTGACCGTAAGCGGCATCTATGAGACAGACTGCTGGAAATATATATTCAGCGTCTTTGATCGGGCCGTAAAGCACGAAGTCAGCGCCTACCACTACTGGAAAGACGCTTACAACAGATGAGCATACAGAAGTAAGGAGGGAATCTTTCTTTTTTCTAAGAGCTTTCCATGAGGATACAGCGTTATGCGCGGCACATCCAGCCGGATAGCCAAATCGGTCTTTCACTTCATATACTGCTTTACAGGCAAGGCCGAGAGTTGATATATCTACGACAACAGTGTCTACTAGAATGTTCTCTATTCCAGCAGCCTCAACCTTAGGTATCAGATCCTCTAAGAGTCTGATTCTCTCTTTCGATGAGATTATCGCTTTCGTGCTGAATGTCAAGACAACCGCACTTTTTAGGCCTACCTCTCTAATCTTCTGATAAATAGGATCTTTAGTCTCGGGGCTGATCGAGTTAAAGATGACTCTTTCCCTTATTCCCAGATCCTTAACAACCTCTAAACCTTTTACAGCCGCCTCCTCGGAGACGCAATCTATCAGCAAAGGCATCTCCGTAGCTTCAGAGGCGAATCTCAGATACTTCTCAGCGGAATCTGGACTTGTACAGACGACGTCAAGCATGGCGGGCAGCCCCGTCCTCCGCGACATCTCCTCAGTCTTAGCGATGAGCCGTTTAGCAGCTTCCTGATCGAACTCACCGCTTTGCTCATCCTTCACAATCTTGTCGCCTTTATAGAAGATGCTTCCAATCATAACCGTCGGGTTCTCCCCTATATATCCTCCAACCTTGACACCTGCAATCTCAAAGGTCATCTGCTCCTTCCTAAACTTGAACATGCAGCATCATCACCTCGAATCTCTCATCCATAAGTGGACATATCTTTCTCGCAGCCCGATAAATCACTTGCGAAGATAAAAGAGAATCTCTCTGGAGCATAAAATATCTTTTCATCACCTTCTATGTGAAAAGACAATATAAGATATATAGACTGAAATTAGATTAGATCAGAATCAAAATCTCATAGAACCATAAAGCCAAGCGATTGGAGGATAAATCAGATAATGAGGGGATTCTTCATCTGCATTGAAGGGTTAGACAAGAGTGGAAAGACGACGCAGTCAAAACTTCTGGTTGAAGCTCTTCGCAGAAGGGGTTACGATGCAATCTATACATCTGAGCCAAGCGAAGGAGATATTGGAAGATTCATACGGAAGTACGTTCTTAACCGAAAGAATCGTGTAAACGCGTATGTTGAGGCCCTTCTCTTCGCAGCTGACAGGGTAGAGCATACTGAAACGGTCATAAAGCCTAATTTAAAGAATGGAAAGATCGTTGTCTCAGATCGTTATCTTTTCTCATCGCTTGCGTATCAGGGCGCGGCTGGTGTAAGCATTGATTGGATAAGGGAGATCAACAAAGCCGCGGTGAAGCCTGATCTAGCCGTGTATCTTGATGTTCCTGTAGATGTGATTCTGCAGCGTTGTGAGGGTGAAAAATCCGTTATGGAGCAGAGGGAGATCCAAGAGAAAGTTCGAGAGGTCTACATGAAGATGGTTCGAGAGGGAGAACTCATCTTGGTGGATGGCGACGGACCCGTGGAGAGAACCGCGGGAGAGATAGAAAAGATCGTCCTTGATAGACTTAAATCTTTAGAAGGCTCTTAGCGTCTCTATCTTGAGAGGGGCCTCCCCCATTTTTATGAGCTCCTCATTAATCTTCTCACTTAACATTTTAATAAGGTCCTCTATTGAGAGCCGTCTTGTCCCCTTTTCATGATATATTATTAGCTCAATCGTCTCTGATCCGAAGATAAACCTCAGCATGTAATAATCAAACTTTAAAGGCTTCCTTTTCTCCCCCTCGGATATATAGTATCTTGCTATGCAGAGAAAATCAAGCGTTTTAAAACTCGCATTTTCTAATAGGCTTAACCATCTATCCTTCTCTTCATCATCGATGAAGTTGAATGCAAGGCCCTCAGCTATCCCCACCTCAAGAAAGAGCTGGATGCCCTGACTAGAAAGTATCGGCAATTTTAAGGCTTCTCCTCGGTTGATTCTGTAAAAGATGGAAATGATGACTCTTTGAATATTCTTTGCGGAGGCTCTGCAAGAGAAGAGTGCAACGCCATGATATAAATCGGGGAAATTCTCGAATATGCCTTTCATTCCCGCAGATCAGCATCCTTTACTATCTTCTACGCTTTCCCAGACTCCTAAGGCTTTTCAAGTTCTCAAGCAAAGAGGAGAGAAGCATGCTTAATTTTTGAAGATCATCAAGATCATTTGTGCTCTGAATCTTCTCATTAATCTCCATCACCTTATCCAGAAGAGTTCGCTCTAGACTACTCAAGGCAGTCAAGGCCGTTAGACGCTGAGCCTCATCAAACTCCTGTCCCTCCCTAACAACAATCACCTTCTTTTGACACTGAGCACACCATAGATCCCCATTCTTTAATCTGAAGAGAGGAGAGGAGCATGATGGACATGATAGACTCGTCAATGTAGCTCCAGATCGAAGAAGATCAGCCATAGATTGGATCTTCTCATTTTTCTCAGACAAGGGACAGCCCACAAGATTTTACATAACGCTTCGATTAATAAGGTTTTAATACTTCATGAAGTTACCTAAGCCCTTTTCGGTAACGGCGGTTTCTCTCCTTATATTTCTCAACAATCTCCCTAGCGGCTCTTGAGCTCTCCACCCTAAAAAGAATACGGGTCTTCCTCGGGTCAAGCGGAATCCGGAATCCGCAGAAGAAGCATTTCGCAGTCTTTTGGCCCTCCTTAGCGTATCTCGGCATGCCACACCTTGGACATAGGAAGACGATATATCTCAACCGTAGAGACCTCAAATATCCATCAAGAAGAGGAATGATCTTCAACCTATGCTTAGAATTTCCTCAAGGGCTCTTTTGTATATCTGAATACTTGTTAAGTAATCGGATATCTCTATATATTCGCAGCGGGTGTGGCTTAGACGGGAGTCTCCAGGTCCATAAGTAGCGACGGGAACACATTTTTCATTACCGAAGATATTCATGTCGCCTGTCCCTGTTTTTCTTATAAGCCTTGCAGGTTCTCCGGTGACCTCAAGAATCGCCCTCTTCAACGATTCGATGACTATTGTATCTCTTCTAGCGACGAATGGTTCAATCTGGTCAATTAAACGCATAGAGACTGAGATCCCGCTCTTCTCTCCCAGAAACTCTTCAACTGCATCCTTGATTAGCTGAACAGCCCTCTCCGAATTGAATGTCGGCGGCAGCCTCATATCGATCTCTAAAAGGCACTTGTCAGGAACACCGCCATAGGTTCTCCTGCTAGATATTCTTGTCAGCAATAATGAGAGGGAGTAAAATATTCCATGCGGGGATCTATATCTATTAGACAAGTCTTTAAGATGACTCCACAAATCATACGCCGCTTCAATAGCATTTTCAAAGAGATGCTGAGCGCCGACATGCCCAGTTGAAGACTCGCAGAGAATCTGCAGGTAGACTCGTCCCTTATAGGCAAACGTTATATTTTTCAGTCCGCTGGGCTCGCCGAAGATGGCGCAGTCAACAGTCAAATTCTCCTTTATCAATTGGCGAATGCCTCTAGCTTTCCCCTCCTCATCAACTACCCCTGCCACAACGATCTTTCCTGCATCCTGAATCTTCGGCTTAAGCATAGCTGCTGCGGAGATCATCGCCGCCAATGATGATTTCGCATCTACGGCTCCACGTCCATAAAGACGATCATTCTCCTCCTTTACTGGAATCCATCCTGTAACTGTATCCATATGTCCGCAAAGAAGAACGGAGAATTTTCCCCTTCCTACCTCGCCGTAAACGTTACCAGCTCTATCCATTCTAACATCTTCGAACCCTAGGGACGACATCGCCTCCATTAGAAAGGAAGCAATCTTTCCCTCCTTACCGCTGGGACTATAGATCTCAAGCATCCGACGAAGCAGATCTACAGATTCTTCACTCTTCATTCATATTCACGGCTGAAACATCTTTGGAAGGTTATTTTCCTCACTTTTCAGATAAGCCTCTTTCTTCCTCTATAAAGATCTCCCTCAAAACCTCGACGGCTCCTTTTATATGACGCATCTCTATAATGAGGGGTGGAAGAAAACGGATCACGTTTCTGCCGCAATAGAGAAGTATAAGTCCCTTCTCGATAGCCTTCATGAGAACGTTATATATGAAAAGTCTAGATTCAAGCCCCAACATGAGACCTAAACCTCGAACTTCACGGAGAACACGGAATTCATCCACCATCTTCTGAAGAAGCCCCTTGAATTGTTCTCCTAAGACTCGAGCTCTCTCAGGGAGATTCTCCTCTAAAATCACGTCGATCGTGGCGCATGCAGCGGCGCAGGATAGTGGGTTGCCTCCGAAGGTGCTTGAATGCTCGCCAACCTTCAGGGATTCCATTATCTCAGCCTTGCCGATAGTCGCTCCTATAGGTAATCCTCCCCCCATTGCTTTAGCCACACACATAATGTCTGGAACTACATTCCAATGTTCGGAAGCCCACATCCGTCCGGTTCTGCCGAAGCCTGTCTGAACCTCATCGAAGATCAGGACTGCTCCCTTGCTGTCACAGATCTCCCTCAAGCCTTGCAGGTATCCGTCAGGCGCTACATGTATCCCTCCTTCTCCCTGTATGGGTTCAACGATAACTGCGGCTGTCTCCTCAGTTATCGCTTCCTCCGCCTTCTCCAGTTTTCCGTATGGTATAAACTTAAAGTTCTTAGATATTAGATTCTGGAATGGGCCTCTATACTTAGGGTTCCAAGTGGCTGAGAGTGCACCCGCCGTTTTTCCATGAAACCCTCTAACCATACTTACGATCTCTCTTCTTCCAGTGAATTTTAATGACACCTTCAAGGCGCACTCCACGGACTCTGCACCGCTGTTGCATAGGAAGATCTTATCCAAACCTTTAGGACTGATCTTAACTAGCTTTTCTAGAAGTTCAGCTCGTTTGTCATTGTAAAATGAACCGTGGCATGTTATCAAAAGTTGAGATTGATCCTGTATCGCCTTAACAACTTTCGGATGACAATGGCCTACAAGCGCAACTCCATAGCCACTCATAAAATCGATATATTCTTTACCTTCTGCATCGTATATGATGGCGCCTTTCCCGCGAACTATGCTTAGAGGAAATTTCTGATAGACCCTTGCGAGATATGCATCTTCAATCTCTCTTATCTGTTTCTCATTCAACAGTTATCACTGTCCCGAGTGTGTGATTCAAAGCGTTCATCACAGGCATCTCCACAAAGCCTGAGGATATGATCGCCTCTTTAACGCCGAATCTAAGAGCCTCAATCGAGGCGAGAATCTTCTTCTCCATCCCTGGACCCATCTCACGTAGCAGCTCTTCAGCCTCATGCATCCGTATTCTCTTCACATATTCCCCATTCACCAGAACTCCTTGAACATCTGTTAGAAAGACTAAGCTATGAGCCTTTAACGCCCCCGCTATATTTGCTGCGGCTCTGTCAGAATCGACGTTAAGCAGCTCTTTTTCTTCACTCAAGGCGATGGGGGCGATCACCGGTAAATATCCATTTTCAAGCAGAAGATTCAAAAGGTGAATGTTTACATTAGTTATTTTTCCAGTGAAGCCTCCGGGAATTATTCTTTTTCTACCCCTCTCATCGATTATTAAAAGCCTCTTTTTACGCTTCGCTTTCAGAATTTGACCGTCAATGCCGGCAAGTCCAACTGCTGGAAGATCGTGACTTAATAGCTGCTGAGTTATCGCCTTATTGATTCTGCCAGCCATCACCATTGTGTAGATCTCAACAGTCTCTTTATCTGTATATCGACTTCTTATTCCGCTTGGCGACGTGATGAAGGTCTGTTTCTTGCCCAGCTTCTCAGCTATTTCTGTAACTTCGTCTCCTCCCCCATGAACTATAACCATCTTTTCTTTGAGAAATAGATTCCTTATATCATTCAAAAGGGAACTGCCGATCCCCTTCTTGTAGATGTCCCCGCCCAGCTTTAGAACAATCATGCCCTTCACCCTTCATGCCGGATGCAGACCCGAATCCCAAAGAGATTCCCTCTCATCCCATCCCTGCATAATATTCATGTTTTGAACGGCTGTTCCAGCAGCCCCCTTCATCAGGTTATCTAGGGCGGAGAGCAAAACCAGACGATTATTATCCTCATCAATCTCAAATCCTATATCGCAATAGTTTGATCCAACCAACACTTTCGGATCGGGATATCTAAAGATGCCTTTATTGTCACGTACAAGCCTGATGAACGGTTCATCACGATAGAACTGGCGGTAAAGCCTCCAGACATCAACTATGGAGATAGAATCAAGGAGAAAGGTATGACAGGTCGCTAGGATCCCTCGAACCATATTAACGGCATGGGCAGACATGCCGACTGAGACCTTCTCGCCGGCTAGGAGGCTCAATTCCTGCTCTATTTCAGCAGTATGTCTGTGACCTACAGGTTTGTATGGTCTAACAACGCTGTAATGTTCGGGATGATGAGACGCTTCTGTCGGATGAGCTCCTCCTCCAGACGATCCTACTTTAAAGTCAGCAATAATACGATTCTTTTCTATCTTCCCAGACTTCACTATTGGAGCAAGAGCCAATATCGCCGTTATAGCCATACATCCTGGACATGCCACAAGCTGAGCCTTTCTAATCTCTTCCCTGTGAATCTCTGGAAGCCCGTAAACCGCCTTCTCCAAAAGCTCTGGACATTTATGCTCCCACCGATACCATTTAACATACGCCTTGGGATCCTTCAGTCTGAAATCCGCGCTTACATCGATCACTCGAATCCCCGTCTCAAGGATCTGAGGCATAAAAGTTGAAGAGACTCCGTGTGGAGTTGCTACAAAGAGAAAATCGCACTTCTTAGTTATTTCAGACGGCTCCGGAGTAACAAACTTCAGCCTTGTTTGCCCTCTAAGGTTTGGGTGAACCCTATAGACAAACTCTCCTGCCCTTCTACTTGAAGTGGCGACGCTCACCTCCACTCGGGGATGTCTAAGCAGTAGACGAAGCAGCTCCCCGCCAACATATCCAGAGGCACCTATAATCCCCACCTTCATCTCTTCATCAACTCAACGACATATTCTATTATCTTGCCTGGAATGTCAATTCCGGTTGCGGAGTACAAACCCCTAAACTCTACGGTGCTGTTGACTTCATGAACAAGAATTCCTGAGGGAGACTCCATACAATCAACAGCCAAGACCCCGCCGCCAACAGCCTCAGCTGCCCGTAACGCCAGTTCCTTCAACTCTTCTGTTAGGCGGCACGGCTTACTTATTCCTCCCCTCGCAACGTTTGTTCGCCAATCATCCTTAGGCGAATAGCGATAAGATGCTGCTACAGCCTCGTCGCCTATTACAAGGACACGTATATCTCTAGGCGGCCGTTCAACATACTCTTGAATATAATAGATCTGAAGCAAGGCATTATGTATCTGTTCTCTCGACTCAACTATCGCCTGCGCGGAGTCTCGATCCTTAATTAATGCAATGAGTCTCCCCCAGCTCCCCACGACGGGCTTCATAACTGCGGGAACCCCTATCTCATCTAATGCTTTAAAAACCCCTTCCTTCGTGAATGCTACAAGTGTTTTTGGAACTGGAACCTTAGCCTCAATCAAGGCTAAGGTTGTGAACATCTTGTTACCACATATGAGTGACACGTTAAATGGATTAATCACCTTTAAACCTGCTTTTTCAAGAACAGCCGCAATGTGTAGTCCCCGGAAATAGCTTATGCATCTCTCGATTACTACATCTCCAAAAATGTCTTTTAGCTTTTCAAGATCTCCGGAGACGCTTATGAAGATTGACTTAGGATCAACGATCTTCAGATCTATTCCTGCGCTAGACGCAGCTTTAATCAGAGCCTTTTCATCCCATCGAATCCTATCACTTACTAACCCTGCCGTCTTCATAAAGATCTATTCGCCCCAATCTTCGCCTTCAATCTCTGCTGGTTTAAGATTGATCTCGCCATTCTCCATGATCTCCACCTCGTAATCCATTCCGCATTCCGGGCAGCTAACGATCTCGCCTGAAATTACATCGTCAGGAATCTCAATCTCTGCGTCGCATTCAGGACAGTTCAGCAGGAAGGTTATTACCTCCTATTAGTGCTTTTATAGCATGTTGAATGTTTTCTTATAAATCTTTCGGAAAACTTAGGATCCGTTAAAATATTACCGAAAAAAATATTATTTCCTTAATTAACTATTTTATAAAACAATTTCATTTATAAATTCGTAATGGAGAGCGCCTTTTATGAGCGCGAAATTAGACTCGGCGGACAAGACGATTCTGAGGATGCTTCAAGAGGATGCTAGAACAGCCTTCAAAAGAATCGCGGAGAAGATCGGAGTAAGCGAGGCGACAGTATTTGTAAGAGTAAGGAAGCTACGAGAAAAGGGAGTTATAAAGAGATTCACGGCTCTCGTCTCCCCTGAACTTTTAGGAAAAGCCCTCACAGCCTTTGTCCTCATAAACACTGAACCGAAGAAGCTTGAGGATGTCCTCGCCACACTCAGCCAGATGAATGACGTATATGAAGTGTACGACGTAACAGGATCATACTATGCAATCGCAAAAATCCGAACTGAAAATAGGGAGACCCTTGCAAAAATAATAGATCGTATAGGTATGATTGACGGAGTCACAAGAACTGAGACCGCTATTGTTCTCCGATGTGTGAAGGAGGAGACTCAAATAAAGATTTAATCTTTAAGCTGCAAGTATATTTCTCCAAAAGACACATAGGAAATAACGTTCTAGAATACATGAAAAAAGAAGGAGCGTATGAAAAGCGCAGCATAAAAGCTCAGCCCGAAGAAGTCAAAAGATATACATCATAACAGGCACTCCAGGCGTAGGAAAAACATCAATCTCAAAACTTCTTGGATCAAAAATTGATGCTGAGATAATCTCCATCGGAGAACTTGTTGAAAAAGAGAATCTTCATCTCGGATGGGACGATAAAAGAAAGACTTTCATCGCGGATCTAAACGCGGTCTCGAAGAGACTTAAAGAGATCATCAAACTGGGAAGAAAGAATCTGATAATTGAGGGACATTATGCAGTTCATGTAGTTCCACCCGAAAAGGTCGCTTTTGTTTTTGTTTTAAGAAAGGACCCTAGAGATCTAAAAAAGATTCTGCAGAGTCGAGGGTATCATGAGGAAAAGATTAAAGAAAATTTAGCTGCAGAGATCTTGGATGTCTGTCTTTTCGATGCTGTAAATATATTCGGCGAAGAAAAGGTGTCTGAGATAGATACAACTGCAAAGAGCCTGCATGAAGTGATGAAAGAAATATTATCAGTTATTAAGGGTGAGAAGAAGCCTAAGGTTGGAATTGTCGACTGGTTAGGAATGTTAGAGGCTGAGGGAGAACTAGATGACTACTTGAAAGATTTTTAGTTACCTTAAACCTCTGATAATCTCAGCCTTCGTGATCAGCATTATTCCCCTACGGTTGGCATATGCCCTCGCATGTTCACTAAACTTTTCAGCTATCAATATTGGATTTGAAAACATCTTGTCCTGAGCTGCCTTGTCAAGACTTATAACAACATTAACTCCAACCGTGCGGTTCCAATCCTTAATCATGACCGGATGAATCTTATTCTGCTTGGTTACAGTGAAGTCTATCTTAGGATTCCTAGGCGACATCTCATCATCTTTCGGCTTTTTTATAGAGTATCCTCTACGTGTGAAGTACTCGATGGCAAGCTCTGCTAGCGGAGTACGTAACATTCCTTTCCCCGTCAAGAGATATGGGGCATATAACAAAAAAGTCTTTTCATTCAGAACTGGATTTCTGTGTTTCTTCACGATCTGTCTGCAAAACACGCTTAATTCCCAACCATTGAACTATCATAAACCCTACAAGAACTTGAAACCAGAACGTCACAAGACGTATCAGCGAGGTTGCAAGTCCATTCACTGCTGGAGATGTACCAAGCAGAATATTGTAAAGATAAGTCATGACGAACTCTACAAGTCCCACTGGAAAACCTATCGGAATCGTCTGAACTGCCAGTGTTATTGAAAAGACCACAACCATTTGGGGTATACATCGGAGGATCCATGGAATCCCTAAAGCATAGAAAACTAGCAGATATATAATTAGCTGAAAAAACCATGAAAAGTAGCTGTAAGTGAAAGGCTTAACTAATCTTCGCGGATTTCTGCCGAAGAACTTAGCCGCTGAATGAAATACTGAGAGGTCGCTCATAGCCCTTTCTTTTAGATAAAGAATCTTCCCCTCATCCTTAACAAAGAAAGAGACCATTCTAATCAGTAAATCAACTATTTTCCCAGCAGCTTTATCACTTAATGAGAGATAAAGAAGAAGCGTAATTGTGACTGCAGTGCTTATTGTCACTAGGGATAGGAAAAGGGTTACTTCAACCTGAATGCTGTAAGCTGTAATCAGGTAAATCGAACTTGCTATCAAGGCGATTAATGTTGTTGAAATCGAGATTATTCTATGATAAACCAAGGATGCAACTGCCTTTCCAATATCATTTTTAACATCGCGTCTGATAAGATAGAGTCGGGTCACTTCGCCGCTTATAGTCTCTAAAGGAAGCACAAGATCCACAAAGTTTCCCACAAAGCTGTATAGAAAGGCCTTTCTATAACTCAGGTCTAATGAAAGATCCTTTAATAATTCATGCCAAGTCATTGAATAAAAGGCGAGGCTCAGTAGGATAGCTGCGATCGTCAGGGAATAATAGAAGGAGTATTCAACAGGATTCAGCTGTCTTAAAATCTCAAACATACTCTCAAATCCGACAAAGAAGTAAAGATAAAGCACAAAGACTAAGAATCCTGCAACTGAAAGAGCAATAGAGGCTCTGAATGATAAGCGGAAGTCCATCTTCTTTAAACCTACTCAAGAATGATTAGAATATTCTCGATTTATGTTTTTAACAATAAGAACCTGTTTTAGCCTTTGTTTTAGACGCGTCATACAATTATAAAAAGGCTTGATTAGACAAAAAGCATGAATATTGAGTGGTATGACTATTATTAGAAGCCTCTTAAGGGTGTAGGGGATTTGATGACGCCGAGAGAAAGGATTAAGAAAGTTATCAATTTTGAAAGGCCCGATATTCTTCCTTGGTGTGAAAAATTTTATGATGAAACGATTGTTAAGTGGCTTGGGGAAGGCTTACCTGCCAGTAGGGTGACCGTAATCGATTGGGAGGTGAGGGAGGGAGGAGTCTCCCTGCTTAATTGGCCTATACTGAAGCGTTTTAACCCCTACTCATATTTTGGATGTAGCAACTTTACGAGCTTAGCGGTTCCTCTTGATTTAGGCCCAATACCCAGATTCAAGCAGAGAGTATTAAAGGAGACTGATAGATACATGGATGTTTTAACACAGACAGGTGCGATTGCAAGACGGTTTAAAGATGCCAGATATATATGGTACAATATGCCTATGTTCCTAAATTTTCCCGTTAAGGATCGGAGAAGCTGGGAGGAATATAAGGAGCGACTTAACCCAGATGATCCAAGAAGATATCCAAAAGATTGGAATAAAGACGCATATATTGAGATATTTGAAGAATATCAGGAAGGCGGGACATTCATAGCGATCAGCGGCTTCTATGGTTTCGGAGCGCAGCTGATGGGCATCTCCACATTCATCTCGACCTTCTATAAGGATCCGGAACTAATCGAGGATATGGCGGAGCATTGGGAATTCTTTGTGACTGAGACGCTTAGAGACGCTGTTGAGACATTAAAAAGCAGGATAGATCTAATTTTTTGGTGGGAGGATATGGCGGAAAGGCATGGACCATGCATCTCCCCAAAACTTTACAAGGAATTCTTGCTACCACACTACAAGCGAGTTACAAGTTTCCTAAAAAAGAATGACATAGATAGAATCTTGATGGATAGTGATGGAAACATCAATCCTATTCTGGACTTAATAATTGAAGCGGGAATTACTGGACTCTGGCCTCTTGAAGTGAATGCTGGAATGGATGCACGTGTAATTAGAAGAAAATATGGAAAAAAGCTTTTTCTCATAGGAAATCTAGACAAAAGAGAACTTGCATTGGGAGGGGAGAGAATGAGACGTGAGGTTGACTCAAAAGTGCCGCTGCTAAAGGAGATGGGCGGCTATATACCTGGAGCAGACCATCTAATCCACGTAGAGTTCACCTACGAAAGATTCGTGGAATATTCGGATTACATCAAGAAACATCTCGCTTACTAGTTGCAGTTCATCTGAACAAACATACAATATTTTCCTTCCTGACCGCTTGAGCATTAATCGAACCTTAAACGTCAATGTTAAAAAGCCGAGAATTTCAAGGTCTCTTCCATTCAAGATTCGGCAGAATTCATATTAACGCTTTTCCTCTCAAAGGAATATGAAGAAGATGAGACGAATCTCGGATAGGTACATGCTAAGCGTAATTGTTCCAACATACAACGAGAGGGACAACATAGTTGAGCTAATAGAAAGGATAGAGGCAACGTTAAAAGATATCAAATTTGAGGTTATAGTTGTCGATGATGGAAGCCCAGACGGGACTGCTGACGTGGCGAAGGAACTTAATGAGATTTATGGAAATGTAAAGGTTCATGTGAGATCTGGCAAAATGGGGCTGGCCTCAGCCATTATGGAGGGAATAGGTCTCTCCAGCTCCGAGATTGTAGCGGTGATCGATGCTGATCTTCAACATCCTCCGGAAACTTTGAGAGAGATGTATAACAGGCTTATGGAGGGATATGATCTGGTTGTAGCCTCCCGATATATTAGGTCGGCTGGAATAGAAGGTTGGGGCGCATGGCGAAGAATCATTTCTAGAGGTGCGACAGCAACGGCGCACCTATTACTTCCAGAGACGAGAAAAGTTAAGGATGTAATGTCGGGCTATTTTATGTTGCGGAAAAGCATACTTTCAGGAGTGAAGGTTAATTCTAAAGGTTACAAGATTCTTCTCGAGATTCTTGTTAAGGGCAACTATAAGTCGGTTGCGGAGGTGCCGTACATCTTCAAGCCGAGAATCAGAGGAAAAAGCAAGATGGATCTTAATGAGATGTTAAATTTTCTTTGTCTCCTTTTCAATTTAAGATTCAGAACCGTAGAGACCTAACTGGTCCGGAAGGCTGAAAATAAAGATTCACCGGCATTCTACGCTTTTTTTATTCACCGAATTATCCCGTCTCATCTTTCTCAGAGCATTTATGTGCAGAAGATAATGCATTTGCAAATTCATATAATGCTTGTTTCTGCTGGTTATTGAGGAAAGTAACCCGCCTCTTTTTCTTAATAAGACTTATAGCTTCCTCAGGTTCATGATTTTTAGAAACCAAGTATGCTGCAGCGACAAGAGCTGACCTTCCACGACCTAAATTACAATGTATAAGAATCTTCTCTCCTCTTTGAACTCTCTCATCAATCTGCTTGATAATCCATGACAAAAGCTTGGTTGAGGCGCCCTCTCGATCAGGAATCTTAACATTCAAATAGTCTATCCCATGATTTTCCAGAGAACTACGATAATCATCTGTGGCTTCTTCTCTAAGATCCATCACTACATTGAATCCTTCAGACAAGATGACTCTAGGAGAGTTCAAGCCGCCAATCCATATATTGTCAGTTATCCTATCCGCGTTAAGATGTAGGCCGATCAGAGCCCATAATTTCGCTAATCTAGCATGGATCCCGCCAATCACTAAATCTAAAAGTCTCAATTGCAGAGTCTCCAGAGCAGATTCAGCCTGAAATACTTGACAGGTTTATAGGAAGAAGACGCTGAAAGAGCGATTATAAAGGTTCTCTTTATTGCGTCTATAACCAATCTGGATTCGCTCCCAGCTTATACTCTAACATAACCTGCACTTAGAGATATGATCTTTTTATATATTATGCAGACAAACTAGATTGGAAACATGCAAACTATGAGAAAGACTTTAAAAACAACATTTCTCAGCGCAGCTATCCATTCTTGAATTTGCGTTGGTAAATCACGTAGATGGAAAGTATGAGTGATGGAATAAAGATAAGAATTGTGAAGTTGGGTAGCTCGGATACGACCTTATGATCCACGAGGTATCTACCGCTGTCTGGCGCTCTATCCACAATTTTGGGTAATGGCTTGTGTGTCGTCACCATTATGCCTACGGTATCTTTCACGCCGTTAGGATATTTAATGTCGCATAGCTTAACCGTCAGATATATAGAGCAGCCTTCAACCTCAACCTCTATCGGAGCTACATACTTTAGTCTTACAGACTTACGCTTTATGGTAACCTTGTAAAGGCCATTAATGTTTGATGCAGCTAAACAATAATCTGGTTCATCATCGCCTTTTGTATCTAACCAAACCACATATAGTCTACTATGCGAAGGCTTCGGCCTTTCACGGCAATTTATGATGAATTGCAAACATGTACCATTGTTTGTCATATAGACCTCTAGTATATCCATATATGCAGGTTCAGCATCTCTCGGATCTTCTCCGAGCAGCATCCCCAAAATCTCTGCTGATGAGAAGATGGTTTCCGGTGAAAGCATTATTAAAATCAAGAATACAGAGAGGAGATGTTTAATTGTAATTTTTTGAAAATTCATCGGTTTCTTCTCTCCTCTTAAGATTCTTTCGGTTCATGCTCCTCCAGCTTCAGAATTGCTTTCGTTATCTGATTCTTCTTTGGCTCTCCAAAGGATGGATGAGACTCTCTTCCATTCCTTCAATAGGCTTCTTATGCCGCTTTTTAGAGAGTCTAAATTGTTGCTTTTCATCCTTCTCTTATTATTTAGACTCTCCAGTTTTTCTTTTAGCTCCTTACGTATCTTTGAGGCAATCAACCTCTCAATAATCTCATCTTCTGAAATCATGGACTCTTTAGACCTCTCTTTTGAAGCCTTCATAATCGTCTTTGAGCCTGAAGGGGTTGGAGAAGCATTCCTGTTATCAGTCAGCATCTTTTTATGAAGCTGCTCTGGAGGAACCTTCGGTTTTAGATCCTCGTCCAAGTATCCTTTACTTCTAAGGCTACTTATTGCCTCTTCAACTTCGGCGGGATCCATCATGAGCTTTAGGCAAATTTCTTCTGAAGAATTGCATTCGTGAGCTGCTTCGAAAACTTTGGCTTCAGTAGGTGTTAAACCTTTAAGGTCAGCTGGTTTAAGTGGGGCTGCTTTAGATTCTTCAAGCATTCTTATGCGTTCTTCCAAATATTCAAAGACTCTGTCAGTTATTCTTGTATGCTCATCAATTGAGGTGGTGATCGACGTCTCCACACCGCTTTTTTCTTCCTTTACTACATGTTCTGGAGAGGGATGCTCTTCTAAGGTTTCTTGGGGAACCGTGATTATTGATGCGCCGGAGAGTATTCTTCGATTTATTTTTGCGTTCGGGCTGAGTCTAACGGTTCTTTCCGTCGAAACCGCTTCTACAACCGCGTTTTCCTCAAGAATGATATCGTTAAGGGAGTCTACTATGCCTTTCACAACGCAGTTTCGTCTAATAATCACTTTGCCCTCAGACAATACGTGACCTTCAACGGTTGAGGATTCACCTAAATCTACATCGCCAAATGCCTTTATACTGCCATGCACCCGCGAATTTTTCCCTAATACCAGATTTCCTTGAACCATCAAGTGATTCTTTATTTCGGTGCCCTCGGGAATGCTGACGTTCCCTGTTATTCGAATGATTTCACTAGAAATTTTTGAGCGTGCTTGGCCTCGGGCGCGTTCAAGCCTTGAAATTTGTAGGTCGGGAATCTCCTCGTAGATTGTCTGTTCAGGAAATTCTCTTGGTCCTCTATCTTTCTTTCTAAAGATCCCGATGAACGCTGGGATGAATGGAACTGTCAAGAGAACTATTGGCAATATTAGAAGTGGATTCATAGTATCCGCCTCCCATTACCATTTAAACAGCGAGTATAATGACCGTTCTTCCCATTTTTCCCGTTTAGATTATTGTGTGAGTTTCCTCTATGAAGCGTGCGGATCCACACGTAATTGTTATCTCTTATCAGAAGAAGGTCGATAGCGGCTTTTGTGCAGCAAAACGTCATTATAGCAAATGAAAGAGAGAGAAGAGGCAAAATCCAGAGGAGATGCTTTCTATTATCTAAATAGGCTCCCGATCCAACCTCGAAGAAAGGTGCAAAGTTTCCCACAGCGCTATAGGTGAAGATTGAAAGTACCAAGAAGTAGTATTTGCCTGTAGTTGTGAGGAATTGCGCCTCACGCGTTACATATGCACCTACACCTACCAGCCAAGCTGCCAGAACTATGATTGGCATGAAATAAACACATAGGAGAAGGCTTAGTTCAGCCTTCTCATAAAAAGACAGATGCTTTGCACTAAGAATACTCCTTAAATGTTTTAACGCGCACTGCATATGTCCCTTAGCCCATCTATACCTCTGCTTCCAGTACGCTCTCCAAGTGGTTACTGCCTCCTCATAAGCTTCAGCGTCGTTTACGTATCGAATCTGGTATCCATGTAAGATTAATCGTATCGTCAAGTCAGTATCCTCTGTAAGCATGCTGCTATCCCAACCACCAACCCTCTCTAATGCTTCTCTTCGAAAGCCACCTACCGTTCCTCCATATTGAGGGATAAGCGTCATTTCATCCCTTGCTTGCTGATCGATCCTGTAACCCCCAATTCTTTCAAGCGTTACAATCTTAGAAACTAACGATTCATCCTCGTTTAGAACAGTCACCCTGCCTTGGACGGCTCCAACTTCAGGATCAACGAATGGCGCCACAAGTTTTTCAACAACATCCAGCTGTGGGTAATAATCAGCATCAAAGGTCAATATTATCTCGCCATTAGAAAATTTCAAGCCCTCATTTAGGGCGGCGGGTTTCCCGTCTCCTCCTCTAGGCCGATGAATAACTCTAATGAAATCATACTTCCCAGCGTAGCTATCCGCTATCTTGCCAGTCGCATCAGTCGATCCATCATCTATAACTATAACTTCAAGCTTATCTTTCGGATAAGTCAGCTCGGTCATCCGCTCAAGAATCTTACCTATAACAAACTCTTCATTTCTAGCTGGAATGAGAATCGTGACCGTAGGCGTATAAACTCCAGAGATTCTTCTGAACGATTTCACGAATTGCTGGGGCTTTATGAATAAGGCTTGATAAGTGAAAGCGAAGTGCCTAATCATATATGCAATCATAAAAAACGTGAGGATTCCAGTTAAAATTGTGAAGATCATGCGGTTGCCTCCCTCCGAAGTAGGGACATGCCAACTGCCCACGCTGAGACTATCCAAACGAAATCTATAGTAGGGCCTAGAACATAATGCATAAACTCGAAAGCCTGAATTCCAAAGCTATGAGCTACAGCAATTACGGATACAAGACGAAGAAGATTCCACATGAATCCTACAGACACACTTAGAAGAAACCATATTGTCTTAACCTTTAAGCTTCCCCTAAGCAAGCCTATTGTCAGCGAAGAGATGAAAGTGAATATCAAGAGAGTGACTAGACCTGAGCATTCTATAAGAACTTGAAAACCGACAACTCTTCCATCAAGCAGCCGGACATACATAAGGAAGAATTTATCTACATAGGCTGTTTGTATTCCTGCTGCTTGTAGAATGCCTGCAGCTGCACGGGCAATCATGTCCCAAGCATAGCCTGAGGCAAGGAAGAGGGCCATAACGAATGCGAATGCGAGCTGAATCGCTGCATGTGAGAACATTGGTCTTTCCTTGCCTGAGCTTATGTGGGACATTTATTTACACTCAGTATTTTTTGTCTATGTTTTAAATCAATATTTGATATCAACATTTCTTCACGCTTTATGTTTTGCAATTGTAAACTTCTAGTTTACAATTCGTTAACACTTGTATACTTATCTCGAAATAGACAAAAAATTGTAAAAAATAAATTATTAAAAAGTTCTGAACCGATTCTTAAGATAATTAGAAGCATAAACTCAAAATGTATTGATGCTGTTTTAGATCCGGTGAACATGCTCATTTTACAACAAAGATTTTTAGGCAAGATCATAGAATGGTCTCTGGAATCTTTTTACAAAATGGGCGATGATGATCATACACATCTGTTTGACTATAATATCTCAGATAGGCAAGTATCCAATGCAGATCCAAGTGATGGAGACTTAAATTTAAAAGAGTTTTTATCACGTCTAAAAAGCATCGGATATTCGGGAAAACATCAGGATAGAATACAAGAGAGAGTCTAGAGGATCCTGAAGAATATGCAAGAAAACTTTATTTAAAAATGCAGAAGCTTCTGCACTAGATTTCTTCAAGTCAAGCAGATTTCTTAAAAGATCTTGACAGCAACATTTAGAGAATTACATCCATCTCATAGCTTAATGAATGAGTATTCAAGATATATAGGCATCCAACGTTATTCATAATTTGTTTTTGGTGGTTTCTATGAATGAGAATGAAGAAGTGATATGGACGGATCTTTACGGAGGAAAGAGAGTTACTAAGGACAGCCTCAGAGTCGAGCTCTGCGGAGATATTGACGAGGCGAATTCTGCCTTAGGAATAGCAAGGGCGACTGTTAAAAGCAAAAAAGTCTCAGATATAATCTACAAAATACAAAAGGAATTATTCATCGTCGGTGCAGAGTGCGCCACTCCCATGGAGGATCTCCATAAACTACCAAAAAGAGTAACCGAAGAAGAAATCTTGTCCCTAATGAAGTTGTATAAAGAAATGAAAGAGTCAGTAGCCCCTGTTAAAGGATTTGTCACTCCAGGAAATTCTCTTTCATCAGCAAACCTTCATCTGGCGCGTACAATAGTTCGGAGGGCTGAACGAGTATCTGTGAAGCTACGCCGTGAAGGCCGACTCAGCAGAGAAATAGTCACCTATCTGAATCTTCTCTCAGACCTAATCTTTTATCTAGCGGTTTTTGAAGAGACTAGAGGAGATATTTGAATTAAGAGCTAAAATGGACATGTTCCCTCTGGGCATCCCCCGGAATACTCGTCGTTAACTTGGACGTAACGTTCCATAGATATATTTTGGGAGGTTGTTCCTAAAACTGAGCCTATAGTCAACACCTGTTCACTTTTACTTCCGTACCTGTAAACTGTTATCCCCTTGCATTTGAGTTTGTAAGCTAAAAGAAAGATTTTTCTAACATCTTCAAGTGTAGCCTCGTTGGGGAGATTGACAGTCTTTGCCACGGCATTATCTGTATATTTTTGAAACGTCGCTTGCATCTTGACATGCCATTCGGGAGCTATATCTAAGGCTGTGACAAACACTCTTCTAACATCAGGCGGGATCTTTTTTATTCCTTGAATCGATCCGCTCCTCGCAACCTTCGTCATAAGCTCTGAACTGTAGAATCCTCTTTCCCTCGCTATTTCCTCAAACACCGGGTTGATTTCTAAGAGCTGTGTTCCCATAACGTTTCGAACATAGGATATTGCAAAGAAGGGTTCTATGCCGCTTGACGTACCAGCAATTATGCTTATTGTGCCTGTGGGAGCGATAGAGGTAACCGTTGCATTACGCATGGCACTATATCCTTTCTTATCCCAGACGCTACCTTCAAAATTGGGAAATGATCCTCTCTCCTCACCAAGCTCAACTGATTTCTTTCTTGCTTCTTCAGAGATGAATGACATCACCTTCTCAGCTGTTGCTATGCCTTCATCAGAATCATATGGGACGCCGAGCTTGGCGAGCATCTCAGCGAATCCCATGACGCCTAATCCCACTTTTCTATTGGCCTTCGTCATCTTTTCTATTTGGGGCAGCGGATACTTATTCGCGTCAATAACATTGTCTAAAAAGTGTATTCCGATTCTAACAGTTCTACGTAGTTTATCCCAGTCGATCTCTCCGTCACGAACCATTTTCGAAAGATTTATTGATCCCAAATTGCAGCTCTCGTATGGTAAAAGCGGAACTTCTCCGCATGGATTTGTACTTTCAATCCTTCCAACATGTGGCGTTGGATTATGCCTATTTATCTCATCTAAAAAAACTAGTCCCGGATCTCCCGTTCTCCAAGCCATTATAACTATCAGGTCGAAGACCTCTTCAGCTTTAACGCTCTTCACGGCCTCTCCAGTTCGGGGATTTATGAGGTCGTACTTTTCTCCTTTCTCGAGGGCCTCCATGAAAGAGTCGGTCACTCCCACGGATATGTTGAAGTTATCTAAAACCCCCTCTTTTTCTTTAGCTGTTATAAATTCGAAGATGTCGGGATGATCGACCCGAAGTATACCCATATTTGCACCTCTTCTTCTTCCTCCCTGCTTGATCACTTCAGTAGCTATGTTGAAGATCCTCATGAATGAAACGGGACCGCTCGCGATGCCTTTTGTTGATTGCACAACATCTCCTTTGGGTCTGAGATTAGAGAAGGAAAAACCTGTTCCCCCTCCGGACTTGTGAATTAAAGCCATATGCTTTAAAGCGTCGAATATTCCTTCGATGGAATCAGGCACTGGCAGTACAAAGCATGCGGATAACTGTCCAATCTCCGTTCCAGCATTCATCAATGTCGGAGAGTTCGGAAGAAATTCAAGTCTGGTCATAACCCCGTAAAACTCTTCTTCTATCTTCTTCAAGTCTACACTTTTATCATAGAGGGCGTCTACGACGGCTATGGTCTTAGCTACTCTTCTAAACATTTGAGCAGGCGTCTCAATAACATTACCCCTATCATCTTTTTGGAGATATCTTCTCTCAAGAACACTTAAAGCGTTAAGTGTAAGCTTAAGATCGTCCCTAACGCCTAAAAGGCTCTTTTTCTCCCTCAGCTCCGCACGTTTATGACGGTACAATATATATGCCTTGGCTACTTCAGCATATCCCTTCTTTATTAGAATTCTCTCCACCACGTCTTGTACATCTTCAACTGACGGGATTCTATCCTCAAATTTTTCTTCAATAACCTTTACAACTTCTCCTGCAAGCCTCCTTGCAAGCTCCCCGTCCTTCATCTTCACGGCGGCGAAAGCCTTACTGATGGCATTAGCTATCTTTTGCGGATCGAAATCCACGATTCTTCCATCTCTTTTACGAATCTTAGAAATTTTTTGAGACATAATCTCACTATTCCAGTCTAGATTCTTTCGAAACTCGGCGATTCTCAACTAACTAATTCTATTATAATTATCCGATAAAAAAATACCTTTTTAGATTACTTCACGGCGTTCCGTCATCAATATTCTCTTGTATAATTTGCCTGAAGAGATAGAAAGGATGGGGATAAGCGATTCGATCTAGATTTATGGATGAATTATATCTTCAGGTTTACTCACAATCTTTTCAAGAGTTGTAGCATCTATTCGCTTTGCATCTCCTTTGTATCTGTCAACAATGCCGCTGTCTTTAAATTGCCATCTAACCTTGAGGGGAAATCTCGGCTTACAAGGCTTTATCTTTCCTATTCTCTTCATCGCTTCCTTAGCGCCCTCATATATCATAGCGCGAGCCCTTTTAGGCGAGTACATAAGCGCCGCTTCACGGGCTAACCCAACCTTAACTTGAACCGTCACTATATCGTCGCCTAAGAACTCCCTCGCTTCTCTAACGGTTTTATCGTCACCAGTCACCATCAATACTGGAATATCGCATGCCCCAAGTAAAATAGCGCTTTGATATATTTCGCCAGCAAGCCTATCGTTTATCCAGTAGTTGTCCCACGTTAAACTACTTTGAGTATGACATAATATTCCGCGTTTAGTATGGCTCATCGAATGATAACCAAGTAGGAAGGCGCCGTCAAATCCTTGACGTAAGACTAGATCGTAGGGGCTGAAGATTCCCATGACAACCTCAGCTCTCTCATCGAGCTCTTCTAGGATGAAGCTCTTTGAGCCGTCATGGCCGTCCTGAGCAACGACGCGTGTAGCTCCTCCATCAAAGGCGCCGCGAACCGCAGCGTTTATCTCACCCATAAGTAGACGACGAGCTTCGATATTAGCTGGCGTTCCATATTCTCGAGTCTGCTCGAACCTATAAACTCCACAGACACCTTCAAGATCGGTTAAAATATAGATTTTCATGATACCCTCACATTTAATTATAGAAATTATACTACCCTTATTAGTTTAAGATAACTTCTTCTTTGAGAGTTAGATTCAAGATTGGCTATGTAGACAATCATGTGGTCTTCATCCATTGTCGATTGATAACCAGCACGAACAATTTCGTTCATCGAAAGTCTCAGCCAGTTTCCGAAGGAGCCGGGGCTAAGATTGCCCGTTTTAGGTTTACTTGCCATCTCATATAATCTCCAAGACATCGTGAATCCAACCGAAATGATCATTAGAATGATAAGTACTCGAACCTCTTTTCGGCCGAGATTTATTACATTTGAGATTCTTCTCAGAAAATTTTGTATGAATGGAAGCATATAGATCGTAACCAAAGATAATTGTTTGCTGCCGCAGCTCTTTGACACGGATAAATAGCTCTTGTGGGTTTTGTACCCGTTCGAAACAGAAATCAGATGAGACTCAAAAATCCTAGAAGAAAGGCGTTTTGTGTTAGACGAGATAAATATCTATTGAAAGATTCCGCTAATAAACGAAATTGCATAATACAATAGTGATGTACTTAACTACTTATTAAGATACCTTGTTCACTTAGGCAGTGATGATTCTCGTAATCTAGATTTCCAGTCCATTTCATAAAATCGAATTCTCCGTTCACACGCATTAAATATCTTTCCTAAAGAAAAGATGCAAGGGATAAAAAATGAATAGACAAAATATGTATTTGACATCCATATTTTCAAACAGACGAACACTGAAAATTCAAGGTTGTTTAGAGGCGAATCTGTCTGGAGCATTCTTAACCGCCTCTTCTATCTTGCTAAAAAGACAACTTTTAGAGGAGCGACAAAGATGAGAGTTTTAGTTACTGGAGCATGCGGATTCATAGGAAGCCATTTAGTGAATTATTTGAAGCGTAAAGGATTCTACGTGATCGCTGCTGATATCAAGCCGAAAACAGAATGTTTCCTAGATCTCGAAGCGGATGAGACTTATCAGCTGGATCTGAGAGAATGGAGCTCATGGACCTTCCTAGCCTCACGTAGAATAGACAGGATCTACCATTTAGCCGCGAATATGGGAGGGATAGGATACATAACTTCTGTGGGCGCCGCAATAATGCACGATAACACCTTGATGAACATAAATGCCTTAGAGACGTGCCGGAAGTTCGGGATAGAGAGAATCTTCTACTCAAGCAGCGCATGCGTCTATCCGAACTATAAGCAGACCGAGCCGCATGTAGAGCCTTTAAAGGAGAACGACGCGTATCCGGCTGATCCAAACGAGTATTATGGCTGGGAAAAACTGTACATGGAAAAGATGATGGAAGCATACATGAAAGATTATGGGCTTGAGATTCGAATTGCACGTTTCCACAACATCTTTGGCCCCTACGGAACCTATAAGGGAGGCAAAGAAAAAGCACCCGCCGCCCTATGCAGAAAAGTCGCGTTAGCACGTGATGGAGATTCAATTGTAGTTTGGGGAGATGGCAGGCAGACTCGAAGCTTCCTGTACATCGATGATTGCCTCCGAGGAATAGACATGCTGATGGAGTCGGACTATAATGAACCATTAAACATCGGTTCTGACAGGCTGGTCACAATAGATGAGCTAGCCCAGATGATCATTGAGATTAGCGGTAAAAACTTGACGGTCAAGCATGATCTTTCAAAGCCGCAGGGAGTCAGGGGAAGAAACGCAGATTTGACGCTGATAAAGAGCGTGATCGGATGGCAGCCTCAAATAAGCTTAGAAGAGGGGTTAAGGAGGACATATGAATGGATCGCGGAGATGGTCATGAGGGAACGCCAGAGTTTAGTATTGTATGCCCAATAAAAGATGAAGTAAATCTCATTCCTTTCACTATGCCCTCTTTCTATTCTGTAAATCCATCAGAGGTAATTCTATGTCTTGACAAGCCAGCGCCACAAAATGTGGTCGAAACAATAAGAAAGGTCGCTAAGGCTTGCGATGCAGAAGACATTACAAGAATAATTGAAGTTGAGCGAAATCCAGAATATAAGTTTCATCAAGCTTGGGTAAGAAGATGCGGATTCAGAAAAGCGAAAAATGACATAATTCTAACAACTGACATCGATTTGGTAATAAACAGAAACGTTCTGAAAGCAGTTAAGATGGTTGGAAAAGACAACATCGGGTTGGTATCGCTTTCTAAATTCGAATATCCAAACAGCATATCCTCATTCATCAGAATGATAAGTCGAGGAATACTAAAAGCCATCCATAAATTTGGTAAGGTTGTAACTGTAACTAGCTTTACTGGTTTATATTGTATCTACAGACCTTACTGGCTTGACAGCGAACCAGAAGAAGGGATCAAAAATCTTGTAAATCCGAAGCAGAAGCTCAGAGTGGGAATAAGAATATCTGGAAACTTTGACGTTTATCAAGATACCTTTCCAGTTGGAGAAGATACATTCCTAAGAGATTGTATGGAGAAAAAACACAGAGTCATTTATCTTCCTGACATAGGAGCTACTGTTCTTTCAAATCCCTTGGAATCACATCCAGACATACAGTACTGCAAGGGGATCTATTTTGCACTTAAAGGTAGAAAGCCTTTAGTCTCTGTTGCAAGATCTCTTATACGATTTGAGCCATATTATCTGTGCGGCTACATATACGGTATGAGGCTCAGAAATGTTGTGGGAGATAAAGCAATTTAGAAGCCTCGGGGCTCATCTTTTCTTTTTATGGTCTTTATTAAGCCTTCCGTATAAAATGCGCGGGCTAGTGATTAAATTAATTGGTAAAAGCTCAAAAAGCTATGGTTTTTCATATCATGAATATTTATGGGGCATAACGCATTTTCTTCATATTCCAGACTGTTTGTCATTCAAAATTGAGGAAACTCTCTTCCAGAACCCGGATCTTTATGAACCTAAGGTTTCCAGTTTCCTCAAAAAAACAGGAGGAGAGTTATTTGTAGATGTTGGAGCTAATCTTGGAAGATATACCGTAATGCTTAGTCCAAACTATAAACGAGTAATAGCAATAGAACCAGAGCCAAACAATACTAAATACCTAAGAAGAAACATTCAACGAGTAGGCTTGAGGAACATCAAATTAATCCAAAGGGCAATCTCAGACAAAAATGGTTTTGTGGATCTGTATATAGCGAGGCACTCTGGAGGACACTCAATCAAAAAAAATGATTACAACAAATTTATTAAAGCTATTAAAGTGAAAGCGACTACACTCGATGTCCTTTTGAAAAACGAACCATGCGTAGATCTAATAAAAGTAGATGTTGAAGGTGCAGAATTGCAGGTGCTAGACGGGACGCGCAAGGTAATGCCTAGAATCAAATCGTGGATTATCGAAATTCACGATATAAATAGAAAACAGGAGCTTGAGGATAGATTGTCTTTGGAAGGATATGTTACTAAATGGCTGGATGAAAAGCATATTTATGCTTGGAGGGAAAACAGGTGAAAGTATTTGTGCATATAGACTCGTTCAGCACATACATTGGTAATGGAGGATTCGTAGTTCTTACAAGCCTTGCTAACGAGCTTGGAAAAATGGGGATGGAAGTCTATTTGTTTGATCCGTTGAACAAACTAACTTTTAAAAGGCTTGACTGGCTGTCTTTGCCTGAAACGCATTTTAAAATCGCAAGAGCTGAAGAAGTCTTGAAAGATAATCCAAAGAATTACAGACTGATAACAGCTTGGCTTAGAACTTTGCCTAACAGATTCAGAAATGAAAGCTTACGATACTTAGAGAGTAGTGAGCTTTTAAGAGAGGGGCATGAAAGCGAAAGAGCCTTTCTTTTGAGAAATAAAGTCAAAATAGCTAATCTTCACAGTCATTTAAATCATTATTACAATTCCTTGGGATTCAAAGATGTCATAAACTTAGACGTATGGATACGAAATGACGTGAAATATAGAGGCTTCAAGTTGCAAAATTCCGTCGGCATTCAATTGGAACGTCGCATCGACAAAGTGGCACGAGCGTTGTCAAAAGTGGGGATTAAACTGCACAGTTGGGACAACTACGCCATATTCAAAAAGCGTTCTCTGATCATCTGTAATGGAAAATACAAAAGAGTAATAGAAAAAATGAATCTCGCGGACTTCTTCATCCATAATCCGTACCCAAGTCCGCACATAAAACTGTTTAAAGGAGAAACTTTCGGTCTTCCTCTATTCGAAGCTATGGCCTGCGGTTGTGTATGCATAGCTCGAAGGCACGAAGGAATAAAATTCCTTGAAGGAACAATTCCTTTGGTAGACACGATATATGAAGCTAATGAAAAACTCATAGATTTAATGAACAATGAGAAAGAAAAGGAGAAGATTCGGTTTGAAAGTTTAACGTTCATCGAAGAAAATTATCGTTTTGACAGTAAAAGAAAGGAGGCTATTGAAAAGTGGTTAGAATGAAAATAGGAGTGATTGGTCTCGGAAAATTGGGATTGCCATTAGCATCCGTGCTTGCAGAAAAATTCGAGGTATATGCGGTAGATCTAAGCGAAGCCAGAATAAAACAGATAATCAATCAAGAAAGATTCTACGAACCTCAACTAAACGAATATTTGTCGAGAAACATCTCCAGAATGTGCCTCTCTACAGATTACACGATCCTTAAAGAATGCAGTGTAGTCTTTGTTATCGTTCAAACACCATCTCTGCCAAGCGGAAAATTCGATCTGAAATACGTAATGAATGCCGTTAAAAAGCTACACGAGGAAAATCCGTACTGTTTATGCGTAGTTTCAAGCACCATAAACATCGGAGATATGGAAAAACTTAGACAAATTCATCCAAGGATAGCTTACAACCCGGAATTTATAAGGCAAGGCTCAATAATACGCGATTTCCTCAATCCTAAATTTGTCTTGATCGGAGCCTATAACAAAAAAGATGGACAAAAAATAGCAAATATCTGGAAGAACTTCCACAATAGTCCAATATATATTGTTAAACCGGTTGAAGCAGAAATAATCAAGCTCGGATTAAACTTTAGCTTTACACTTGCAATCTCCTTCGCAAATGCGATGGGAGAGATCTGTGAGAGATTCAACGCAGATTCAAATGTAGTCTTGGATATCATGTATAAGGATAGGAGAAACTATAAGCCGGGTCTCGGATATGCTGGGCCATGCTTCCCCCGCGACGTGAAGTGTTTCAAGCAGATATGCAACGAACACGGTTTAGAGCTTGGGAGAATTCTTTCCAGCACGGTCTCAGTGATGAATGACATAGTAGTTCAGAAGCAGCTTGAAAAGATAAAGAAGCATAAGAAGAAGCGGATAGGCATCCTAGGAGTAGCGTATAAACCCAACGTTCCATACGTCTATGAGTCTCAATCCATAAAGATAGCGCAGGAGCTACTGAATCAAAACTACAAAGTCTATATCTATGATGCGCTTGCCGAGGAGGCAGCCAAAGAAGTTTTGCAAGGCGAAGTTCACCTTTGCCCATCACTAAAGGAATGCATAGAAAAATCTGACGTGATCTTCGTTGGCACACCAAACTATAAAGACATAAGAACTGATAAGCCGGTGATTAATCCATGGAAACTCTAAAAGAAACCGTGCTTTAATTTTCTTTTAATCAATAATCAATAATATTTTTGCGGGCAAATTAAAAATGAGCCTTTATGGACTCTAGAAAGTACCATTTTTGAAAGAGGCATATGTGCGAATAGAAAGTTCTAAAGCCATTTAAATGCTTGAGTAGAGATGTCTGCATATGCAGATTTAAAAATGGAGTAGATAATGATGAATGAGGAGTTTAAACGGATATCTCAAATCGCGATTGTTGTGAAAGACATTGAGAAGGCGCGGGCGGCTTGGGCAAAGATTCTAGGCGTAAAGGAAAATCCCATAATTGAGACTGAAGACTGGGAAAAGACAAAAATGATGTTCAGAGGAAAACCATCTGAGGCCCGAGCTAAGATAACATTCTTCAACTTTGAAAACATTACGTTGGAGCTTATTGAACCTATAGGAGGCCCAAGCACATGGCAAAAATTCGCCGATGAAAAGGAGGGAGGCATACATCATATCGCCTTTCACGTCGCCGACCTCGACAAAACATTAAAGAGATTCGAAGAAGCAGGCATTAATGTGGAGCAGAAGGGCAATTACGAAGGCGGATGCTACATTTATATGGATTCAACCGCCAAGCTCGGCGGGATAATTGAGATTCTCCACAATTACAAATAATGATAACCTTTGATTACAGATGTTGGCGCATCTTCAAACTTGCACAAATCCTTTTATTGCTAGGATTTGCCTAAAATGATGAAAGGATTGATTTTTGATATAAAACGTTTCGCAGTTCATGACGGTCCAGGTATACGGACGACGGTTTTCCTAAAGGGATGCTCGCTTCGCTGCTTTTGGTGCCAGAATCCTGAAGGCATCAATTATAAGCAAGAGATAATGTTTTATCCAGAGCGATGCATAGCTTGTGGCCATTGCGTATCTGTATGTCCCCAAAATGCCCATTTGATAAAGAGCGGCGTGCATATCTATCTTCGGGACAGATGTTTGGAATGCGGGAAATGCGTGGAGACTTGCCATGCAGGTGCGCTTCAGATCGCTGGTAAATGGATGACAGTGGACGAAGTTATGAAAGTAGTGTTAATGGATAAAAAGTTCTATGAAGTATCAAACGGTGGGGTCACGCTTTCTGGTGGAGACCCTGTTGTACAACACGATTTTTCTTATGCGCTTCTTAGACGATGTAAATCTGAAGGTTTACATACGGGCATTGAGACTGCGGCTAACTGTCAATGGGAGATAATTGAAAAATTACTGGAGTTCACCGACCTCATAATGATGGATATTAAACATATGGATCCTGAGGTGCATCGGAGAGTGACGGGAGTAACAAATAGACTGATCCTTAAGAATGCGGAGCGGCTTGCTGAAACCGGTAAGCCCCTAATTATCCGTGTACCAATAATCCCAACGGTGAATGACGCAGCCGAGCAGATCGAAGCAATCGCTAAATTTGTCCAGCCCTTCAAGAACCTAGTATATCTTGAACTTCTACCTTTCCATCATCTTGGCGAGGGAAAATATAAGGCTCTAGGACTTGATTATCCAGCAAGCCATCTAACCTCTCCGTCAAAGGAGAAAATGCAGAAACTCGCGGAGAGCGCTAAAAAATTTGTGCCTAACACACGTGTAGGTTAGACGAATAGTATGCTCGCCTACATGGCGATGATGCATAGCATTGGGAGAATCCTGGTGATCCGGTAAATACATTTATTCTAAAAAACCAAAAACTGATATGTTTCAACTGGTCATTTTTCAATCCAGCAAGGAGATTTAAGAGATGAAGAGGGAATGGGTAGTTTACGAAGATCCAAGAGCCTTCTTGGACGAAGATAAGATGTGTAATGAATTGACGTTAGATGAGCGATTGAAAATTTTACGCGAGATAAAGATGAAGCATACTCGGGAAAAGCAGAGAGTTCTTAAAGTTATGGATCAGGATGATCACGGTAGGCTTCTTCCCCCAAAGGAGCTTTGGAATGTGGTTGAGTATATGGGTCCGTCAGGAGAACCCGTGGTTGATGTAAAACTGAATAATTTTAAGCCTAAAAGTAATCATCCGAGCGGAGGGTTTTTTGGACCTAAGAGTTGTGGGGAAAACTTTAGACTATTTTTGG
>CAZEGS010000010.1:0-7550 GCA_964512445.1 uncultured Candidatus Bathyarchaeia archaeon | reverse complement strand
AGCGGAGGGTTTTTTGGACCTAAGAGTTGTGGGGAAAACTTTAGACTATTTTTGGAGGCTCATCCCGTTTATATCAACCCATTCAGTTCTCTCTTAGGCGGGTACATGGCATATTTCATGGCATATCGCAATCCTCAATGGAATCCAGACTTTGACTTTTCGCATCTACAGAATGAGCATCAAAAATACGGCATTTATCCGGGAATAGGCGCCACGCAACATTTCTGTCAAGACATGGCTATTGGATTTAAGCTCGGCTGGGGAGGCCTTCTAGAAAAGATAAGACGTTACAGGAAGATTAACCCTGAAGCATCCGACTTCTATGATGGGCTTGAACAAGTAGTTCTCGGAGTACAGGACTGGATTCAAAGGCATGTGGAGGCTGCTAGGGCAATGGCTGAGAAGGAGAAAAACCCAACATTACGTAGAAACTTGAAGGAAATGGCTGATATGAATGAGCGGTTAATAACTGAGCCGCCTCGCACATTCCAGGAAGCTTGTCAATGGACTGCATGGTATCAGATGATTGCACGGATGTATAACGGAAGCGGTTCGATGGGGAGAATTGATGTTTGGCTACGGCCATTCTATGAACGAGACGTAGCAGCGGGTAGGCTAACTGATGAGGAAGCAATCTTTCACTTAGCTTGTCTTTTTCTAAATGATACGCAGTACTATCAGCTTGGCGGACCCGACGCTGATGGAAAAGATGTAACCAACAAGCTATCATTTCTGGTTTTAGAGGCTGTTCACCGTCTCAAGGCTCCAGCTAACATAGGCATCTTCGTGTGGAAGGGATTAGATCTAAAACTTCTGCGTCGGGGAGTAGAAATAATGCTTGAGGATAAGATGGGGCTTCCGAAGTTCTTGGGTGGAGATGCCTTGGTTGAGGGCTTCATTAAGAATGGTTATCCAATCGAGTTAGCTCGAGAAAGAGCATACTCCGGATGCCACTGGTTTGCCATTCCAGGAAGAGAATACTGCCTCAACGACTGTGTAAAGATAAACTTCGCAAAGGTTTTTGAGGTTGCTTTTTGGGAGATGATGAAAGATCCCGCCGTCAAGCCGAGCATAGAGGAGCTGTGGCGCCGCTTCGAGGATCACCTTCGTAGAGCAATCGATATTGTCCGTGAAGGCTTAGACTTCCACATGGAGCATATGCATAAAGTCTTCCCCGAGCTTGTGCTGGATCTTCTATGTTACGGCCCTATCGAGAAGGGACTTGATGCATCCCACGGCGGAGTTGAATATTATAACTTATGTCTGGACGGCGCTGCTATAGGCACCGTAGCAGATTCCTTCGCTGCGATAGAGCAAAGAATTGAAAAAGAGAAACGCTTAACGTGGCGAGAGCTAGCAGAGCATCTGAAGAACGATTTCAAAAATGCTGAAGAAGTCAGATTGATGCTGCGTAACATACCTCGTTTTGGCCAGGGAGGAACACGTGCAGATGAGTGGGCTGTAAGAATCGCAAAGGCTTTCACACGTTTAGTGAAAGAAAAACCAACTCCAAAGGGATATAATATTATTCCAGGACTCTTCTCTTGGGCAAGCATGATATCGATGGGGCAGACTGTGGGAGCTACTCCAAATGGTCGGCATGCCGGCGCGCCTATCTCTCAGGGAGCAAACCCCGAACCTGGATTTGGAGGTACACCAACCTCCCTTGCAGTCGCAGTTGCTTCTGTTCAATGCGGCTATGGTAACACGGCGCCTTTACAGCTAGATATAGATCCCATTCTTGGAAAGGACGAGGAGGGAATAGAGAAGATTGAGGCGCTTATTCTCGGCCACTTCAAGATGGGTGGAACAATGATTAACATGAACATCATAGATAAGGAGAAGATACTTGAAGCTCATAAAGACCCATCAAAGTATCCTGACCTTATTGTACGCGTCACAGGCTTCAGCGCTTACTTCGCAAGCCTATCCAAAAGCCTTAGAGAGCTCGTTGTGGACAGAATACTCGCAGAAGAAAAATGATAAGTTGCTTTCTTTACCATGAATTTTTGGCCATCTTTAAAATGCCATTTGTGTAATCTACTAAACTCTTTGATAGATAGAAATTTTTCTTACAATAGAGATAAATATATTTAAGCTTATGCCAAAATGCCAAAAAATGCTATAAAATCCGAAGGGGAGGTGACATGATGAGTAGAGAGAGATACATGAAATTTGTAGATCATCTAAAGGAGGTAGCTAAGAGCCGCATAGGCTACGTTCCGGGACAGTTAGACTTTCTTGGCGATAAGGTACCCGCAGCTGTAGCGAACTTCGTGAGAATGTATGGATCAGTCATGGAGAAGGGAGCCTTAGACGTGAAAACGAAAGAGCTGATAGGCTTGGCGATAGCTGTAGCCTTAGGATGTAAACATTGCATGGAGTGGCATACGATAGGCGCATTGGAGCAGGGAGCATCTGAAGAAGAAATCGCCGAGACATTAGCGGTTACAATGGTAATGACTGGAGGCCCAGGTTTAGTCACATGGCCCGAAACTGTTATCGAAACGCTCAAGAAATATAAGGAAAAACAGTAGATGATTGCTTCTTATTCATCTCCTCATTTTTTATTTTACCAACGTAAATAATAATCATCGTATGCTGACTTGCATCAAATTAATTGTTTTTAATCTTCGCATTTACCGATCTCAGATGTTAAGTGCTTTATGAAGTATTGATGAAGCCTCGTGTCGCTTGTTAGCTCAGGATGAAATGATACGCCTATAAGGTTATATTGTTGTGCAGCAACGATAGCTTCGTTAAGATCGCATAACGATTTTACGTTAGGTCCAATATCTCGAATTATCGGCGCTCTTATGAATACGCCTCTAAATGGCTTTTCGCCTAAAATCGGAATATTCAGATCTGCCTCAAATGATTCTCTTTGCCTTCCAAAAGCATTCCTCTCAACCACCACGTCCATAACACCTAGTATCGGCTGCTCAACTTCGCCTACAACCCTATCATAAACCTTCTTTGCAAGCAATATGAGGCCGGCGCATGTCCCAAGCACCGGCATGCCATCATATATACGGTCTTTAATCACCCCTAAGGTCTCATTGTATTCCGCAAGTCTTCCAATAACTGTGCTCTCCCCACCAGGAATTATAAGCCCGTCTACTTTCTTAACGTCACTGACCGTCTTCGCCCAGATCACGTCGCCGTCCAATCCCATATTGGTTAGGGCAAGCCTCGTTATGGCAATATGCTCCTCTACATCGCCTTGCAGTCCAAAAACTCCTATTTTTAAACGCTTCAATCCGTACCCCTTTCCTGCATCCTTAGCTCCAAACTTTTTATATCCAAGCCGAGCATAGACTTCTTCTCATCTATCATCCTCTGTGCTTCCGCAACTATTGATGGATCATCATAATATGTCGTTGCTAAAACTATAGCCCTTGCCCTCTCAGCCGGATCCTCAGACTTGAAGATCCCTGAACCGACAAACACTCCATCACATCCAAGGGTCATCATGAGAGCTGCGTCTGCAGGCGTCGCTATTCCTCCAGCAGCAAAGTTCACAACTGGAAGTCTTCCCAGTCTCCCGGTTTCAGAAATAATCTCGTAAGAGACCGCTAATTCCCTAGCGATTCTTATGAGCTCTTGGTCATCTCCATCCTCATATGCCGCCTTTACGCGCCTTATCTCCTCATTTACTATACGTATATGCTTGACGGCTTCCGCTACATTTCCGGTGCCAGGTTCACCTTTTGTTCTGATCATTGCCGCTCCTTCTTCGATTCTTCTTAATGCTTCTCCGAGATTTCTAGCCCCATTAACGAATGGTGTCGTAAAGTCCCATTTCCATATATGCCTCTTCTCGTCGGCTGGCGTTAGAACTTCGGACTCATCAATCATGTCTACTCCTGCTTCCTCCAAAACCTTTGCCTCATAGGTATGTCCAATACGACACTTGGCCATAACTGGAATAGTGACGTGATCAAGTATCGCTTGAATAGCGTCTAAACTTGCTGTTCGGGCAACGCCTCCAGCTCTCCTGACGTCATATGGAAGCTCATCTAGAACCATAACTGCAACTGCGCCAGCATCCTCGGCTATTTGAGCTTGCTCCACATTAGTAACATCCATGATGACTCCGTGTTTTAACATGTGAGCAAAGCCACGCTTCACGAGGGTTGTTCCTCGGGTTACTTCTATATTTTCAAAATTTTCAGTTCTCAAGCCTTTAGGCCTCAGAACTGAGCCGGCAAGTGAGATCAATCTTGACACCAAAATATTCAAGTTATAACTTATCTAATAAAATTTACTATCACGAATCCTCAAAAGCAGCACTTTCTCAGGTCCCTGCATCTACCGATTTATTAGATCTTTACAGCTTTTATGCAGACGAAACCTTTTCCTTCAGGATCTTTTAACGGTTCTTCAATTCGAGGTTTATCATGAGGTGAATAGCTCAGTGCAGATTTCACTGCAATTACTCTGAAGAAGCACTTCTTTAATAGTTGCTTGACTTCTCCTAGAGTATAGAAATGCGCATGCTTGTAGAAGATATGTCCTTTCTTAGCTTTCTCCATATATTTTTCACCCCATCTTGAATTTCTTGGAACTATACAGATTGCAATCTCGCCATGGCGACGTAGGACTCTTCTTATCTCCCAAATAGCTTTTTCCGGAGACTTTAGAAAGCACATAGTCGCGGTCATAAGCGTAAAATCAAAAGTTTCATCTTTGAATGGTAGGTATTCGCCAACTGCCCGAACCAGCTTAATTCCGTAGGTTGCTGCAAATCTAAGCATGTTCACGGAAGGGTCTATTCCCACATCGACAGGAGCTTGAGAGTCTAAGGTTTCAGTTCCAACCCCAACCGAAAGCCCTTTGCCATGAAGTTTTAGCTGCCTTATCACCCGAGCTTCACATTCGAATAAGATTGGATTTTTTCGATACCAAGAATCATATCTTTCAGCGTATTCATCAAAAACTTTGTATAACAACTCATGCAGCCCTACATTTTTCCAAGCGGTTTCCTATTCTTTAAGCCATCTCTTTAAGGCCTTAACTTTTTCTTCCATGCCTCTTTCCTTATCTCTTCTATCATCAATCCTTATTGTTGTAACTACACGTTTCACGCCTGCTTTCAAAACAGCTTTATGCGCGGCCTTAACAATCTCTAAAGATTCATCGAGGTTTTCAGCCTCAAAGATTGTGCACATAGGCGTTATCTCATATCTTACTTTCCTTCTTTTCACCTCCTCAAGAGCTGGAGCTATAAACTTAGAGAGGCTTACACCAACACCTAAAGGGACTATATTAAATTCAATAATCACCATTCTTTTCACCAGAGCTGTGAAGAGAAAAATTATAGATATAATTCTTATCCCGTTGGATGATCTTTGAGCAAAATCTTAATAATTAAGGAATATATTTTTCGTTTTTATCCAGCTTTTCCAAGATGGTTCAAAGATGATTGTTGAGATAAAAATCGACTACGATAAATGCGTTGGATGTAGAGAATGCGTTAGGGTCTGCAGCTACGGTGTTTTGGAATGGCTTGATGATATGCCGATAGTGGTAAACCCGCATGATTGCGCGCTTTGTTTGGAATGCCAAAGGAGATGCCCTACAAATGCTATTGTACATAAAGAAAGATAAGAATCTTATTTTTGGAAGGATAATTTCGCATGACTTTCAGTATTATTTTTAGATTTTTTAAACTAAAAGCATATATATTTCTTTATTTTTTAAACAAAAAAGATGCTGGGATTCCTTTGCAGCATAGAAAAATGGAAAAACGACAAGAACAGGTAGCGAAGTTCGAGAGATTTTGGAATGATGTAGAAAGAGCGTCATATACATCGGGATATGAAATATTCAATGACGGATCGGGATTTTGCGGAATCATTAATCGTGTTTGGAGAGGCTGCTGGGGGGCCGATAAAGCATGAAGATGATTGCTTCTACAGGCGGCAAGGGCGGAACTGGCAAATCAACTTTCGCTATTCTTTCTGCCTTGAAATTCTCAAATCAGGGAAAGAAGGTTCTATTGTGTGACTGCGATGTCGAATGTCCAAATGATCATTTACTTCTGGGAAAGGAGCTTCGAGAGTCAGAACCCATATATCAGGATCTTCCGGAGTTGGATGCTGAGAAATGCGTAAGCTGCGGAACCTGCTCAAAAGTCTGTAAGGAAAACGCCATCTTTTGGGTAAAGGGGAAAACGCCAATAATCTTTGAAGATTTATGTATCGGATGTGGAGCATGCTGGATCGTTTGTCCTCAGAATGCCATAAAGAGAAAAGAAAAAGTCGTTGGAGAAACCTTTGAAACAAAAATTAGCGAGAATCTTTGGCTTCTTACAGGAGTGTCTGAGCCCGGTGTCTCAGAAACAGGCCCTATTGTAAAAGAGGCGAAGAAAAGAGCATTAAAGCTTGCGAAAAGAATAGGGGCGGAGATCTTGATTATAGATACGGCTCCAGGTACTCATTGCAATGTAATTCAAGCTCTTCTTGGATGTGAGAAAGCCTATGTAGTAACGGAACCAACCCCTTTAGGTGCCCATGACGCCGCATTAATCCTTGATCTTCTGAAGATGATGAATATAAGAAGTGAGATCGTTTTGAATAAGGCAGATATAGGCAGTGAGGCTCTCATCAAAAAAATCGCTGATGAGTATGATGTGCCCATAACCATTAGGATTCCATACTCTGAAAAGGTGATTAGAGCATATTCGGAAGGAAGACTTGACAGGATAGTTGGATTAGTATGAAGATAGTTGTTGCTTCCGGTAAAGGCGGAACTGGTAAAAGCATGCTTGCCAGCTCCCTTTCTCTTCTTTTCTCAGAGATAACAAGCATAGTTGCATGTGACTGCGATGTCGACGCTCCGAACTTGGGATTATGGCTTGGAATAACGACGTATGATTCCGTGGAGGCCATATCTACATCCGAAAAGGCGGAAATAGATAGCGAAAAATGCGTCGGCTGCGGCAAATGTTTTGACAATTGTCTTTTTGGAGCTATAGAAAAGGCGGATTCAAAATTTTTTGTCAACGGATTACTTTGCGAAGGCTGCGGAGTATGCAAGATTGTATGTCCAGCATGTGCCATAAATCTTGCACCAGTCATGAATGGAGAAATAAGAATAAAGAAGACTATATGGGGATTTCCATTAGTCTCTGGTCAGCTTAAGCCTGGAGAAACAGGATCAGGAAAGATTGTTCAGGAGTTGAGAAAAAGAGCTGATCAATTAAGCCATAATGTTATGATTCTTGACGCTGCAGCGGGAATCGGATGTCCCGTCATAGCCTCAATAGTTGGCTGTGACTATGCCGTTCTTGTAACCGAGCCTACTCCAAGCGGCTTCTCTGACCTCGAGAGAGTCTTGAAGATCGTGAATTATTTTAGGGTGCCTTACGGAATAGTCCTGAATAAATGGGATATAAATCCCGAAGTATCCCAGAAAATAGAAAAATGGAGTGGAGAAAAGTTTCTTGGAAAGATATCATACGACAGAGAAGTTGTTAATTCAATAGTGAACCTCAGACCAGTAATCGTTTCAAAAAGCAAGGTTAAAAAAGAGATTAAGGGAATATT
>CAZEGS010000009.1:0-37572 GCA_964512445.1 uncultured Candidatus Bathyarchaeia archaeon | reverse complement strand
TCCCTAAATTTATAATCGTACCAGGAGGAGGCTAGAAGGAAAGAGAGACTCACAATTACGCGGAGAACATCAAGGTAATTTGAAATCTCAAGCATCGACATCAGATCGATCCTCAATAGACTTACAAGAACCCTTGCTTATCTAATGATAATATCATTTATGGACTTATAGACCATCTTTGATAGGTAATTAAAACATAAGCATACGATTTTATGTAAACTTAGATCTATGGATTCTTTGATGAGAAACAAACTTTAAGCTCTCGATTATAGACGATTCGTCTGTGTTTAATGAACAGACATGCATACTATTACAGCGGTACATACCAGAAGGCTAGACTAAGTCTTCATAACCCATTTATCAATAGAAGCCTCTGAAATTCTTTCAAAGGTGAAAAGCAGTGAGCAGAAGCATAATCGCAGAGAAGAGGGCCTTAAGCCCAGTAATCGCCACAGTCATCTTGATCTCAGTCACCATAGTTGTCGCGGTCTCTGTAGCTTACTGGATGGGATCAATAGCAAGCGGATACACAACATTTGAACAGATAGAGCTTCCAACAGTATACGCAAAAGATATTACGAGTGGGAGTTTAACATACGATTCTACATTTGTCGGCTGGAATGTGACAATTAAGCTTAAAAATACTGGATCGGCTGACGCCACGATAGATGATATATTCATCAATGATGTTCCTCTGGAAGACTATGATACAGGTACCGTATACCTTTATGTGGACAATTGTAGCGCAACAACCCAAGCGGATGGCAATTGGACGGACAGTCTTTCATCTCTATCAATAGACATCAACAAGGGCGAATCGAAGACTCTATATCTCTACATCAAAGATGATTCTGGCGGTCAAGGTGTGGATGGTTGCACATCAGGAACAACCGTAAACATCAAGATCCACACAGCCTCAGGAAGAGACTACCCAACACACGTTAAGCTTCCATAGATAGTTTAGCCCTCTCTCCACTATTTTTTCGAGTTGAGGTAGCTTTGAAGCTACTCAATGATATAAAGGCCATTACACCTGTCGTGTCTACCATAATTTTATGTGGGGTAGTCCTCATTATCGGAATAAGCGTTTGGTCATATACCTATTCTATAACCAGAAGTCTTGAAGAATCTTATTATCAAGGTGTTAAACGGCAGATAGACGCGATCAGCGAAAGGTTCGTTGTTGAACACATTTACTATGACAATTCTACGGATATTCTGAATGTTTACGTATTCAATTATGGAATGGTTGACATTCAAGTCGATGTTTATGTTAGAGGAGATGTGGAGGGACAAAATGCGACGGGCGTCTCTGTTCCGCATGGTCAAATGGTAAGGATAAAGGTTCCCCTAGTTGCGAATATGAGTGATGAATTAAGCATTACAGTTATGAGTAGGAGGCAGAATGCTGTTTATGCAACTTACGTTGTTACATCCTCTTAAATCTAAATCTGCAATGTCCACGGTTCTGGGCATGCTTATTTTCGTAGGGATCCTCTTCACATGTGTAATGCCGTTTTTCCTCTACATCAATAAAGTGAACTCTCTATATGACCAGACAGTAGTTGAGATGAAACAGCAAGATCAGGATAGAGCCCTAGAAAACATAGCGGTATACGCGTATCCACTTAATCAAAGTAGCAGCCAAATACGTCTCTATATAAAGAATCAATGTCCACTCACAGTCGAGATCGTTAGAATATGGATAAACAACGAATATTATGCGTCTAATCTCCAGATCTCAGGCATGGGCGAAAATACCACATCTCCCATAGACATCCAGGACATGCTCTCTCAAGTTGAAGGAGTGGGGTCTTTCCAAGTTAAGGTGACAACTTCGAGAGGAAACACTTTCTCTTCACTGACAAATCCGCTTCAATATTCGAATGAATCTGGATGGGGAGGAGGGCCATCCTTCGCCGTAAATATCGTTATAGAATTAGAATTAGGCGTCTATTACTTTATCATTAACGTCGATGACAGCAATGGAACAACAATTTATCATGATGAGGTCTGGGTTGTTCTTGAAAGCAGCATTATGAGAAGAGTGGATGTCAGCGGTCCAGGCACCTATCATGTAGAGATCACTCAGACTCATGGACCGGATAAAACATGGTCAACTGATGTTCAAATAACGCTGGAAGAACCAACCAAATGGGTCTATCCACCCAAGGATTACTGGTAAGCCTTTTTTAAAAAAGGGGATTTAACGCTACAGATTACTCGCCGAAAAATTATAGGAAAACTACACTAGAGGCCTCCACATTTATTTTCACATATTCAAAACGTAATTCAGATATGGATGACTACTAATCAGTACGGACGAAAGCTTACAACTGTAAGGTCTATACGCTACGTCTGAATTGTCTGTTCCCCGATTCTACACGCAAATCCTAATAGCCTCTCAAAGATTTCTCTCTATCAAAGAAGGCATGGAGGACCCTAAATGAAGAGATTGAGAAGTAACAAAGTTGCACTCAGCAACGTCGTCTCAACACTCATCATACTCGTGGTCTCAGTGCTCCTCGCAGGCGTGGTCACGATGTACGCTGTCAACATCACATCCACGAGAACTCAACAGGAAGCCCTAAAAGTTACCAAGCAGGCAGTATGGGTTTACGGAGACGGAACAGCATATGCAGCCATTGCAATCGACAACGTAGGCGGAAGAGACGTTGTCATAGATAAAATTCAAATAAGAGGAGTAGAGGCTCCCTGGTCCAGCGTCTATTACATAAGACTTAACTCTACAATCTCGACATCTCTAAACTGTCCAAACGCAACTCCCAACTGGACCAATTTCGAATACACTTCGGGGGAAACTGCAACCTTCACAAATGACACAAACGATAAACCACTCGCATCCGGAGACACAATGATACTATACGTAGTAAATCCTGACAGTGTAACGGTCAGTGACATAGGAGTCACAATAGGCATAACCGTCTTCACAGAAAACGCCCAATACTATGTAGAGTGCAACGTGAAATCAGCAGAGTCGGCATAAAAAGCGCAGGAAATCTTCAAGAACTCTCCTACTCACCTAAGCGGTGAGAAGGCTATATGAGGGTAGAGAGGCTTAAAGCCATCGTACAGTAGCTGAGCGCCTAGCGGCTTTAAGCCTCTCACCCGATGCCTAAAATGCCTCTCAGATAGTTATTTCGTCATTCTCAAAGTTTTAGCGTAGTCGAATCTTTTCCAGAAGGTTCCCGGATTAAAAATGGAATTGTGGGTTCCACACTCAAGATCTACATCATTACCTGAGGATCAGCAGGGTCAGAGCTGTCATCACCCACTGATAAGAAAGTCTCCTTCAAACATATTTAAATCTTGCACTTCTCTTTCTTCACAACTATAAAAGAAAATGATACCGTTTGAGAGATTTTGGAATAAGCTTAACTTTACCTTCATTTTTACTTATTTAGATTTTATCGTTTAATGATGTGGTTGCGGAGGATTTCGAAGATTGAGGCTTCCGAAAGGAAAGATTCCAGCTGAGACTTTAAGAAAAACCATCTTCAGATGCTTAGGCGTTGAAAGGAAAGATGTCGTGCTTGGCCCCTCCTTGGGGGAGGATGGATCCGTCGTAAAGATTGGGAAAAAGTCTCTCGTCTCCGCGATGGATCCAATAACAGGAGCGACTGAGAGAATAGGATGGCTTGCAGTACATATAAACGCAAATGATGTTGCAACCTTCGGGGTACATCCCATCTTCTTTCTCTCCTGCATTCTTCTGCCTGAAGGTTCTACAGAAACAATGATTGATAGAATCTCTAAGCAAATAGATGAGGCGGCTAAAAGCTTAAACATCGCTGTTATAGGCGGACATTCAGAAGTCACGCCTGATCTTGAGCGGCCTATAATTGTAGGTTGTGCTATGGGAGTGGCTGAGGATGGACGGTACGTCACTTCGGGAGGAGCTAAACCTAACGATAAACTTATTCTAACCAAAGGCGCCGGAATAGAGGGTACGGCGATTCTAGCATCTGAAGCCTATCATCAACTCAAGAAAGAGATAGATGAACGCTATCTTCAACTAGCTAAAAGATACTATGATAAAATAAGCGTCGTGAAAGATGCGATCCTAGCTTTCAATGTAGGCGGCGTGAACGCCATGCATGACCCTACGGAGGGAGGAGTCGCGGGAGGAATCCATGAGATGGCTGACGCTGCAAACTTAGGCGTAAGGATTTTTGAGGATAAGATTCCTATTGCCCAAGAAACAGCAATGATATGTGATTACTTCCAAATTGATCCTTTACAGCTGATCAGTTCGGGAGCTCTCCTCATCTCAGCTGATCCTCAATCATCTGATGAAATACTTGAGGAACTGAAAAAACATGGAATTCAAGCAGCGGTCATAGGTGAATTTCTTGAAGATCCTAAAAAACGCATTCTCATAAGTGCTGACGGAACAATCAAAGAACTTGTTAGGCCAATATCTGATCATCTCTGGATCGCCCTTGAAAGATACGGTTTTCAAAAATAAGAAAGATTTTTCAGCGTGCCTGAGAATCTCTAAGCGATGATCTTTAATGCCATATTGTACAAGATGCGGTGCAAAGATTCCTGAAGACGAAGAAGCGAGATTCTGCCCTAATTGTGGCGCCCCGATACTCTTGAAACCGCATATAGATGTTGCTCATAGAAAAGAAGAAGTTAAACCATTATATGCTGCGAGGAAAATGCATACCTTACTATTTTTAACAATATTATTTCTTAACATGCTTGTGACGTCCGCTGGCGCATTATCGAAAGTTGAGAGCTCACAAGTCCAAGTTATAGTCAAAGACTTTAGAGAGATGGAAAAGATGCTTCGAACAGTTGGGGTCCAATTGATTTTCGGCAATAATATGATGTATTGTCTCGTTATGTTTATTCCGTTTGTGGGGCCGATAAGCGGATTTTATGTTCTTTACTCAACTGGGAGAGTATTAGCTGCCTTAGGATACGTCTTAGGCGCTGATCCGCTGCTTCTCTTTTTAAGCCTACTTATTTATCCACATTCTTGGCTAGAATACATCTCTTATAGCCTAGCAATCTCCGAGAGCGTCAGACTCTCAATTTATACGCTGAGATATAGGCTTAAAGGACTTAAAGCTGAGCTGCCCCGTACAGCAAAGTACATCTCGCTATGCGCTGCTCTCCTTTTAACAGGAGCTCTAATCGAGATGGCGTTAATAACACTGATTCCCTCAGCAATTCCATCCTAAGTAAAGCGATTCCGGAGCCGTTGCGAGATTAGCTAACAATATCTTTTATTTTCCTCGCGAATTCCTCGATTTCGATTTTAACGATCCCTAAAGATGAATTTTTATCAGTTAGAGCGATGAGGAGCAGCTTTCCTTCGTTACGGGCTATTATTCTACCCTTATCCCCCTCAAGTATCATCTCTCTCAAAGGACCAATACCAGCAGCCTTCAAGGATCTCTCCCCCACCTGAAGAAGACGCGAGATTAATGAACATAATTTCTCCGGCCGCTTATTTAGGGGTAAATCAGCCGAGATTGGCAGTCCATCGACATCCACAACCGCCGATCCCAGCAATCCAGCTATCTCTTTAAACTCTTTAAGAATCGATCTTATCTTTTCTTCTTTGCTAACCTGAGAATCTTCACTCATCATCCTTTTAGGAGCGGTTAGTTTCCAAAGCTTCGCTGGTCCAACTTCTATGTAGTCAATCTTACCTGCAGCCCTCAAAGAGGCAAGATATTTCAACGCGGTTGTCTTACTTATGTTAGCTTTCTCCGCTATGCCTATGGTGGTTAATCCATCCTTAGCTTCTTCTAGAGCCTCGATGATCCTTCTCTCGTAATAGGATGGCAAGCCTCTTCATTTTCAAATTTTTTTGCTGCTTTATAAAGAGCTATGTAAGACAAATACGTTTTTTAACTGGATTTTTCCATCTTCAAAGAAGATTCCCTTTTGGAATGTTTTACTAGAAATTTTGCATAACCAACTAATGTATACAAAAACGTTCATTTTCACCCTAAATTATCAGTTTTTGTACGGTTCAGCTCAACACAGCATCACATATATGTATCACATGTATATATGTAGAATCCATCTGGAAGAATGAAGCATGCCTAAAAAACTGAGGGAAGTAAACCTGGACGTCTTCAATGCGGCAAATTATACTCGTGGCGGAGCGCAATCTACATGAAACCGAATATAATGTGTCTAATAATTCTGAGCTGCACCGGAGATTTTGAGAAAAAACGGAAAGATCTTGAAAGAATAATCTCTCTGCTCCAGAAAACAAGCTGGAACATTGAAAGAATGGTCCTATTGGAGGATCACCTACATGAATCATAGAATTCTCATCTCAATGCTCAATTATCGCTTAAAAGTTGATGATCTCATCATCTAGGTGATCTTGAATGAACAACTTGGGAATACTGAATCTCAGCGAGTTAAGCTGGGACGAAGCAATGGAGCTCCTCGAGCTTGTAAATTCGGACGGTTGGGAAGTATTAGCTATAAAATTACTTCCAGAAGGAGTCTTTGCATTTATACAGGAACGCATAGTTGAATGGTTAGATAATAGATTATAACGCTATCTTCCTCTCGATTATGGATAACGTTAACAGTTTAGTTCCCTACAAAATTTCTGTTTGATACTTCTAAGACTTTAACCGAGAAAGATTAAAATCAAACGATGAGTATTAAAATCTGAGCGTAATGGAAAGCGAGAAGTACAGAAAGTTTCTGGAACACCAATCAATTGAGAAGCCTCTTCATAAGAGAATCTCGACAGAAAAGATATTGTTAAATATTCCGATACGTGAAGTAGAGGAGCCGCCAAAGAGACGAATCGGTAAATATCCTTGATTCCATTCTTTTAGGTAAGGAAACAGGTCAGAACATAACTATTGACCGGAGAGCCGCCTCATTACTTCGGTATCGTCTAGATCTTTTAGAGAAAGAGAACCTCCAGATGAAAGAAAATATTAGACTCATGAAGATAGTCATCGCATTCACGATGGCAGCACTCCTCTCTATCCTCATATATTTAATATTATATCTCATGTAGCCAGCCAACGCGTAAGAGAGGTCTAATTTGAGACTTCAAAATAAGATTAGAGACTGGGAAAACGAGGTTAAATCAAGATTTGTCGGTCATGAACAGTCAATACACTTGATGATTCTAAATAATCTTCATCCCCGATCAACAATGCTGATCCGAGCTCCTCGAGGCGGAGAGAATAAAGATGGCTGATAGAGATGCTAGAAGACAATGGTCTATCCTAAATGAACTAATGAAAGACTTTGATCGTTCAATTTATAGGTTGGCGAGAGAAGCCGCGATTGAAGATGTGGTCTTCGCAGAGGAGCTCATAAAGATAGAGAGAACATGGATAGAGAAGGGCCTTATAAAACGGGAAGAGACCTTATCGTCGCAGATGGGCTGGAAAAGCTACAGTTATAGAGATGAGGTATTCTAAATGAAAACAGAGACCGTTGACGTACTAAGGTTATTCAATCAAGCATGGTCTGAGCTTTATTGCCCGCCAGTCAAACTCTCCATCATTGAAAAGAAGAAAAAATCAGATTACGAGGCAAAGTTTGCTGTTGTGGATGGAACAATCTATCTTAAACCAGACATAGTTCCCAGAGGAGCAGATCCAGAAAAATATCTTCTATGGTATTTTCGTCATCAACTAGCCCATGTTCATCATTGCCCATATGATATTAGAACTGCGTATAGTTTAGAACGTGCAGCCTACGACGTGGTGCATGACTGGGACCTCGCATATTTAGCAACTCAGATCTTTTCAGACGTTCAAGTAGATCTCCACTATCTGCCTCAACGATTCAGGAATCTCCCATATCATGCCCGAATAGTAGGGAGAAAAACTTCGACATTATCGGAAAAAATCATGGAGGCAGTTTACCTTTGCATTAATCCTGCAGTCAAAACAATAAATGAAAGTCTGGCGGAAGCTGCTAGGGAGATAATTCTCGTTTCTTCTCTGGATAGACCATTGCAAGTAAAAGTTCAAATGATAGCGTCTATCTTACAAAGGCTTAAAAGGAAAAATTCTCGCGAGTTCTCTGATAAAGAGATTAAAAAATCGGTTAGGGAGGACCCGATAAGCGTCAGGGAGGACTTCCTACAATCAACCATAGAAGGATTCTCTGAGACCTATGGAGCAATAACCAATGAAAAAGCAGCTAAAGAATTTTATGAACAATGGATTAGACCTAGGCTCTTAAATAATGAAAAAGAAAAAATAAAGAAGATTCTGAAACTGAGCATCAAGAGAGAAAGCAAAAGACTAGAAGAAATCAAGTCTGAAAAGAAAGAAGCGGCGGGTAGAAGCAAAGACGAAAAAAGCCGCCGATTTCAAAATTTAATCCCGTCTACAAGTAGCGATTCTAAAGATGAACCTTCTCTTCCAACTTCCCTCTCAAAGCCCTACCATAAGATTAGATCCAAAAACTTGATGAGATTTTATGGAAGAGATACTGGTTTAAGTCTAGGGCTCAACGAGCTATTATACAGTATTTGGCGGAAAGTCGGAGCCGCCGGCCTGTTTGGGCAGTCATGAGATATCCAGACGAATGGCATATTGAAGATGATATTGAAGATTTAGACGTTGAGGCCAGCTTAGACGAAGGTCCACTGATCCCTGAGGTTACAACGCTAAGATGGGTTGAGGAGCCTACTCCTCACGGCCAATCCTTTACAAGCGGGTTCGTTCCATCCGCAATTATAGTTCTAGATGCCAGTCGAAGCATGAATGAAGTGCATAATGAAGCTGCAGTTGCCGCATTCATCGCGTATCTGAGTGCACGCAGATCTGGAGGAAACACGTCTACTATAACCTTCTCGACAGGTTTTATAGCAGCAGATTGGAGATTCCCAGAGGAAATGAAGGAGTTAACCGTATCAATGGTATTTGATGAATTCACGATTTTTCCTTACCATGAAATTCGGAGACTCATATCGGAGAGACGTGATCCATGCTTCATTGTAATAATTACAGATGGAGGATGGCAAAACGTTGAAGAGGCAGTTCCATTCCTTAAAGGGATATCTAACTCTGGGCATAAAATAGTCATCTTCCTAATTAAAGGAGGAGAATAACCTGATAGAATTGAACTTATAAAAAGCACTCCACACCTAAAAATACTTAATGTCGTCAATCCGGAAGATGATCTAAATAGACTTGTTCTTTCAGAAACCATGAAAGTCTATAAGTCGTTCGTAACATAAAAGGCAAAAATGTAAATATCCTTTTTCTAAGATTCGATTTTTCAAAGAAGATTATTCCAGCAATGGCGCATAAAGTTCCGGTCTACGGTCAGCCCAGAGATCATTATATTCTGTAATTCTTTTAGAATCTGCATCCTGGGGGTTAACTTCGACAACTTTAACTTCTTCACGATTTCTTCCGCTACTTGCAAGTATCCTCATATTCGGATCGACAATCTGACTTTTTCCAGCGAACTTAACGCCTCGTTCAGCACCTACACGATTTGCGGTTATGATGAAAACTCTATTTTGTATAGCAGCACCCAACATCACTTTTTGGCAGTACGGCAAAATCAGATTGGAAGGGTGACATATAATCTGAAATCCTTCAGAGATAACACTCGAATAGCCTCCGGAAAGAACCAATCATAACAGATCATAATGCCTATCCTCGCCTTCTTTACATTATAAACTGAAAACGGAGTATCTCCCGGCGAAAACCACATCTTCTCCTCATAGAAGAGATGAGCCTTTCTATAGATCTCTATATTTCCATTAGGGCTGATCAATACTGCTGAATTAAAGAATTTGTCATCCCTTCTCTCGCAAATGCCCGCCACAATATAGAGATAATTTTCCTCCGCGAAACTCATTAAAAACCCTTGTGGTTTTTCCCTCCGGAACCTCCTCGGAGAGCCTCTCCACCTCTTCTCTAGATCTGAAAACATAACCCGTATTGAATATCTCTGGTAGAACAATTAAATCCGCATACTGGCCAGCTCCATCTTCCAGAAAATTTATGGCTCGTTTAAGGTTCCGTTCCTTCTCTCCAAATTGAGGATGAAATTGGATGTATCCGATTCTCACAAGGCATCCTCTCCTTAAAAAATCAACACTTTTCTTTATGCTTCGACCTTCGCATTTAACGCTTTAGTGAGCCAACCGCAGATTTAAATCTTCGTTTTGAAGCCGTTACCCTTGCAATATTTGAGGGAATCTGCGATAAGTTTAAGTTTATGTGAATAATTTAGAGTGCTAAAAAAGGGATCTAAAATGAGGCTGTTCGGAAGAAAGAAAAAGGAATCTACAGTTCAAGAATCAACATATGAGATTTTCGGCGGATTTACCATCAAAAAGACTTCATCGGGATATGAAATTACTTGGAGAAGCCCCAATATCACGACGCTTAATGTAAACTCGGAACCAATAATCGACGATGACGTCCAAATTAAACATGAAGGGGATACGATACAAGTTTTAAGTACCCAATGCAGGCTTAAACTGATCATGGAGAATGGAAATACAAAGGTTCACATTTCTAAGCTATAGGCCCATTTTACAGCTCGGTCTCTCCTTAATTTTTAAAACCTCTATTTTGTTAAAGATTATTACTCGAAAAAGAAGACTTCCATAGATTTTATCAATATTATTATTTATGAAATTAAATAATGATGAGGAACCAAATAGAGAGGAGACACTAAAATGAATCATAGAGAACGATTTTTACGCACATTCCAATTCAAAGAGGTAGATAGAGTTCCCGATTATGAATTTGGCTTTTGGGATGAGACGATTATCCGATGGCATAAGGAAGGGCTTCCACCTGAAAAAAGAACAAACAGAGACATCGAGCTATATCTAGGACTGGAGGGATGGGACTGTATCGAGCGGCTGCCCGTAAGAACAGGGTTCTGGCCTCCTCTTCCAAGCAGAATAATAAAGGAGGAGAATGGAAGAGCCATCGTTGACGACGGAATGGGGGGCATATATCTCTGCACAGTCGGCACTTCTTCTCTTCCTCATTATCTCAGACATCCTCTTAAGAATCGTGAAGATTGGGAACGATTTAGACTCTTCTTTGACCCGGAGACTCCAGGCCGTTTTCCACTAAATTGGGATGAGATAGCTAAGAGCTATAGGGATCGTGACTATCCTTTAGGAATCAGCATCGGAAGCCTTTATGGATGGCTTAGAAACTGGATGGGTGTAGAGCGCCTCTCAATCGCCTTTTATAGAGATCCGGAATGGATAGCTGAGATGATGGATACTCTCGTCGATCTGTGGATCAGTATAATTCGGAAGGCGCTGCGGGATGTTAAAGTTGACTTTGCTAGCTGGTGGGAGGACATGTGCTATAGCAGAGGACCTCTTCTTTCAGTTAATCATTTCGAGGAATTTATGGTTCCACGATACAGAAAGGTAACTGAAGTCCTTAAAGAGTATGGCGTAACCATAAATATTCTCGACAGCGACGGAGATATAACGAAGCTCGTTCCAGGGTGGCTTAAGGGAGGAATAAACTGCATGTTTCCTTTGGAGGCTAGATTTACAGATGCATACAAGATACGTGAGGAATTCGGACATCAAGTGCTACTTATGGGCTACGTAGATAAGAGAGCTATTATCCAAGGAGGGAAAGCAATCGATAAGGAATTGGAGAGACTTACGCCGCTACTTAAAGATGGCGGCTACATACCTCTCATCGATCATAGATGCCCACCTGAAATCTCATATCAAACATACAAAGAATATCTAAGAAAGAAACGTAAATGGATCGGCCGCAAGGATGCTGATCTTCCACCATAACACTTGCTTAAAACTTTTGAATATAACCACCTTTTTATTATGAAAGACTTAAAGTATCCCTAGATAAATAAGTTCGCTTTAGCCTCTTCAACGTGAGAAGACCTATGCAAAGCATAAAAGTTAGAGCCCCATGCAGCTCAGCTAATCTTGGCTCAGGATTCGACTCTTTCGGTCTAGCTTTAGAAGCTTTCCATGATACAGTAACGCTTGAGCTCACCGATAAGGAAATAATAATCGAAGTTACAGGAATCGAAGCAAGAAATATTCCTAAGAGACCGGAAAAGAACACTGCAGGTCTTGTGGCTAAAAGGCTTCTGCAGAATAGAGATACCGGCGTAAAGATCCACTTGCATAAGGGGATACCTTTAAGAATGGGGCTTGGAAGCAGCGGGGCATCCGCTGCTGCCTGCGCCTTTGGATTAAATCATCTATTAAACTTGGGATTATCGAAAAATGACATAATTAAGTGGGCTGCGCTAGGCGAAGTAGCCGCTGCAGGAGCAAGCCATGCGGATAATGTTGCAGCCTCGGTTCTCGGAGGCTTCACAATCGTTCGAAGAGAGGGTGATGTACCAGTTGCAGTTCGCCTTGACCCTCCTCCAAACTTAGAAGTTGCTTTAGCCCTTCCCCAAATCGAGACACCGAAGAATAAGACTGCTGCCGCCCGAGCGGTTTTGCCCAGCTCAGTGCCCTTTAGAGACGCCGTATCGAATATCCAGAATGCTGCTTCTTTAGTCGCAGGTTTTCATCTAGGTGATGTGGAGATGATTGGGCGGGGGATGACCGACATGCTTGTTGAGCCTTTCAGAAAGAAGCTTATTCCAGGATATGATTCTGTCAAGAAAGCAGCCTTAGATGCTGGCGCAGTTGGAGTTGCGATTAGCGGAGCTGGACCCGGAGTCATCGCAATAGTTGATTCGAACAGAACATTAACGAGAGATGTAACTAAAGCCATGGGCGAAGCGTTTCAAGATGAAGGTATAGAGAACAAGACGTACTGCTCGAAGCCTTCTCTCAGAGGAGCAGAGATAATCATCTAAAATTTAAATCGATGGTGAATATGAGATGATGTCTGCTGACAGACCAATAATAGGAGTTACTATGGGCGACCCGGCGGGAATAGGGCCTGAAATATCCATTAAAGCTCTTTCAAAGTTTGAACTTTACGATTTATGTAAGCCGATTATAATTGGCGACTTAGGAATCTTAGAGAAGACTCGAGAGAAATTAGATCTAAACGTTCAATTTAGAATCGTTAATTCGCCAAGTGAATCCATCGGCAAGGCTGGCATAATTGAAGTAATAGACTTGAAGAATATAGATCTGAACTCGTTCAGATTAGGCAAGGCTTCTGCTGAGGGAGGACGTGCATCTATCGAGTATATTGAAAAGGCTGCTTATCTCGCCTTACACGGCGAAATTAACGCTGTAACAACATGTCCAATCAATAAGCAGGCTATAAGCATGGCTGGAAGTCCATATATAGGACATACTGAGATGCTTGCCGCCCTATGCGACGTTAAAGATCCCCTAGTAATGTTTTGGGTTCGAGGAGTTAGAATCTTCTTTTTAACAAGGCATATTCCCCTCTCTAGAGCTATACAGGCAGTAAAGAAGGACCGTATCATCAAGGTTGTAACCAGAATAGTGTCTGAGCTTCACCGATTAGGCCTAAATAAACCTACAATCGCTGTTGCAGCTTTAAATCCTCACGCAAGCGATCGGGGATTAATTGGTGACGAGGAAGAGAAGGAAATCCTCCCGGCAGTTGAAGAGCTTAAATCAAAAGGTTTTAATGTAGTTGGTCCCGTTCCAGCAGACTCCATCTTTCATAAAGCATTCGAAGGTCGATATGACGCCGTGCTTAGTCTATATCATGACCAAGGACATATCGCTGCAAAGACGGCTGATTTTTTCGGGACGGTTAGTGTGACGCTCGGTCTTCCCTTCATTAGAACATCGGTTGATCATGGGACAGCCTATGATATTGTCGGCAAGGGAATAGCAAATTCTAAGAGTTTAGAGGAAGCTATCAAAGTAGCAGCGTATCTCTCTCGAGATCTTAAGAATGAAAGATAAGTTGAAGACGGGTCATAAATGGTTAAGATCATTTTAGATTCAAATTTTCTTTTAGTTCCCCTTCAGTTCAGAGTTGACATTTTTGAAGAGCTTAACGTTCTTCTTGGAAAAGCCGAGCCTATCGTTCTCTCTACAACTATTGAAGAGCTAAAGAAATTAATTGAAAAGAGCTCCATCAAAGAACGTATGCAGTTCTCCGCCGCACTAAAACTCGCTGAGAGATGTGAGATTCTTAAAGTGAAAAGAGATAAGTCGGAGAATTACGATGATGTGATCTTTAGAGTTGCAAAGGAACTAAAAATTCCAGTAGCGACGAACGATTCGGAGTTAAGGAAAAGACTTAGAGAAGCGGGAATTGCCACAGTATATCTGAGACAAAAAGCTCGACTAGAAATTGATGGACACGTCTAAAAACTTCATTCTCCTTCTTACAGAAACGAAAGCCTCCACTTATAACGCTCATACAAAGTTTCGGATAAAAAACTGGTTCTCCACCATCAGATTCTAAGTCTCAGACAGTTCTACGTTTTCTTATACTGAATTTTATTCCAAGCTTAGAGACCACTTTTTGCAAAGCAATCATTACAAGTGCGGTAGCTATAACTGCTATGCCGATACTAATCCAGAACCAAGGAATCGGAGACGAAACTGAAACAACTATTGTTCTAACACTACTCTTAGTTTCGCTGCTTACAGCCTGTATCTCGATAGAGTAATCTCCAGGCGTAATGTTAGGATCAGAAGATATCCTCACCTGAAACTCTGCAGAAGCCTTAGGTTCCAACGCTAATATATCAAGGGGGGTGACAATTATGTTGGGAATCGCTGTCGAATTTACATTCAATCTTACCCCAGTCAACGTGGATTCTCCAAGATTTCTAACAGTGACAATAATATTGATCTTATCTCCAGAATACACTTGGGGATAGATCGGTTGTGTTCCGGTTATTTCCAGTATATAATTCGCAAGGATTTGAGTTGTTATTGTAAGAGTCGAATTGATTTTGCTATCCGCCGTTGATCCATTAACTATAATCGTATATGCTTTTTCTTCAACAATCTCAGGCGGTTTTATATCAAGCGTTATCCAACGTGATTCCTTAGGCGCCAAAGTTATACGAGTCTCCGAAAGAGAGATATCCCAGCCGAGGGTCTCCTCAGTCGAGATTGCCTCTAGAATTACTTCTTCCGTACGTCCACCATCATTAGTCACCCTAATTGGATAGCTCACGCTCTGACCAGTTAAAATCGATTTGGAGGGGAATGGACAGAACAGACTGATCTTCCTTGATATGCTTTTTACGGTCACCGCTAACCCTTGCGTAGCACTTGCAAAATTTCCATTAACCTTCACTCTAAACATGTAATCTCCAGGAGAAGTATCCTCAGGCACGCTGACGATCATGATTATATTCGCCGTCTCATCTGGGAGCACACTAAAAGATTTGATCTCTTTACCTCCAATCATAAATCTAGCTGTCCAATTCTTTGGTAATGGCGGATTATCCACATATAACAGATAATTATCGCGTTCTGGACACTTATTCTCTAGATAAAGATTGAATGTCACATTCTTTCCAGGAGTAGTTACTTGCCAATTATCTGGACAATAGAAATCAATCTCATACTTGTACTTTACCGGAGGACTCTCCACAGTCACTTTTAAAACGATTTCGGAAGCTGAGTATTCTCCATCAGCATGAACTGTAAACTCGTAGTCTCCTGGAATAGCATCTTCAGGAATCTCTATTAATAGGGTTAAACTTACAGTCTCTCGTTTTTCTATACTTATCTCCCGTACTCTCTTATTCTGAAAGTAGAAGCTGGCTTTCCAGCCCTCGGGAAGCTCTGGCTCCCTTATATCCAAAATGAAAGTGTCATAAAAGTAGCTGGGGTTCCATAACGTTAGGTCGAAGGTTACAGTCGAGTTAGGATAGGTCACTTGCCAAGAAGTGGGACATTTGAAGATCCCCGTTAAGGGGACCCGCCCAGCTTCTTCAGGATAAACATATACAAGGCATATCATTAATGAGAGTATTACTAGAAGACGTGAAAGATTAGAAAAGTTAGCGTGACCGTTCTTTCTCATCGTATAAGATCTCCCGCTTTAGATATCCTAAGCATACAGACTGACAATATAAATTTTTTTAGAAAAAGTCTGAAAAAGATCTAGTTTTCTGCTTGGACGTACTGTTAAAAAGATACCGTTCTTCCCAAGAACATCTTTTCATAATTTTTGAAGAGACTCTGAACTTGCTGGAAAGACGAGGCTAGATTAAATATGACTAGTTATTCGATTAAAAGACTGATAGCACTTAGAGGCTTCATTTTTTAGATTCAAAGATTCTGTTGAGGACTATGGTTTCCCGTCTTTCAGGCCCCACGGAGACTATGCTTATTGGCACTTTTAAATAATCCTCTATTCTCTGGAGATACTCTTTAGCCTCTTCTGGAAGAGCTTCATATCCCTTCCTAGCCGCCTTTCTCCAGTCAACATCATCTTGCCATCCTTCAAGCTCTTCATATACAGGCTCACATTTCTCGAATGTACGAATATCAGAAGGTATTGTATCGATGATTCTATTTCCACATTTATACTTAATACAGATCTTGAGCGGGTTGATGCCGCTTAGAACATCGAGCTTCGTAATCACTAAACTATCTATATCATTCACCCGAATAGAGTACTTTACTGGAACAAGATCTAACCATCCCACTCTCCTCGGTCTACCAGTAGTCGTCCCATACTCCTTTCCTTTCTCTCTTATCCTTTCACCAATATTATTCTTCAGCTCTGTTGGAACAGGCCCTGTTCCAACCCTCGACGTGTAGGCTTTCATGACCCCTACTACTTTATCGATTCTTTTTGGACCTACACCTACTCCCGTACATGCTCCGCCAGCAATCGTGTTTGATGATGTACCAAAGGGATATATGCCGTGGTCAATATCGAGCAGTGTTCCTTGCGCGCCCTCAAATATCACCGTCTCTCCTCTGTCTAATGCATCATTTATCTCCGCAGAGACATCACATACATAATTCGAGATCATCTTGCCGAAATTCAAGGCCTTCTCAAATATCTTTTTCTCGTCAAACCTAACGTCTTCATCGTATATCTTATTGAAGATCTTCTGCTTGAGACTGAGGAGCATATTTAGCTTCGATCTAAGCACTTCTTCATCTAAAAGATCAGCGATGCGTATCCCAAATCTTGCTGCTTTATCCGAGTATGCCGGTCCAATGCCTCTTCTAGTCGTCCCGGCGCGAAGATTCCCTTTAAGTCTTTCTTGAAGCCCATCTTCGAGTTTATGAAAATCAAAAACTACATGAGCTCTATCACTTATATGAAGATCAGGTTGAAAGCCTTCTCGTCTCAGAGCTTCTAGCTCTTCAATTAGGATCTCCGGATCGACGACGACTCCATTGCCTATATAAACTTTCTTTCCATGCAAGACGCCGGAGGGGATAAGATGGAACTTGTATGTTTTTCCGTCGACAACAACTGTGTGGCCTGCGTTTGCTCCCCCATTATATCTGACGACGCAGTCCGCATCTTTCGCTAGAAAATCGGTTATCTTACCTTTTGCTTCGTCTCCCCATTGCGTACCCACGATAACTATTCCAGGCATAGTATCACTCCACTTATAGATTTAGATGATTTACTTTAACTTAAATAATAAGGCTTTTCAGAGACGCCAGATAATCGATTTTCAGATAAGCTATTTTTTATAACAACAGGATTTATGAGGAATCTAAAGCAAAAGGGGATCGGCACCTGAGCCTTACGTGGAAGCCTCTGAAACCTGGGGAAATTCTTAAAATATTCTTTGCCGCTTATCTTCATTTCAATCTTTAAACTGCTGGTGTTTAAAATGAACAAATTAAAGATAGGCATAATAGGCTGCGGTGGAATTGCAGGTGTTCATACTGAAAGGTTGAAGTCTCTTGAAGAAGTAGAGATGATAGCGTTTGCAGATATAGTAAGGGAAAAGGCAGAGACTTTCTCTAAAAGATACGGAGGCAGAGCCTATACGGATTGGCGTGAAATGCTGAATAAGGAGCCTTTAGATATCGTTTACATATGCCTACCACCATTCGCACACTCAGATGAAGTTATTGCTTCAGCCGAGAAAGGAATACATGTATTCATTGAAAAACCTATAGCGTTGGATATGAAACTGGCGTGGAAGATGGTGAGAGCTGTTGAGAAGAACGATGTTAAGAGCCAGGTTGGATATTGCTTGAGATTCGGCTATGCCATTGAGAAGGCTAAAAGACTCATAGAAAGCGGCGAAACTGGCAGGATTGGATTAGCCGTCGGCTGGTACTGGTGCCACTTTCTTGGCGGTGCATGGTGGAGAGATAAAAGCAGAAGTGGCGGCCAAATTGTAGAACAATCTACCCATCTTTATGATACGTTTCGGTATCTATGCGGAGAAGTCGAAGAGGTTTATGGACAGATGGGTAGAAGATTCTGGACTGATGTTCCCAACATTACAGTCGAAGATGTTAGCAGCACAACGTTTCGATTTAAATCCGGAGCGATAGGGTCAATCTCGTCGACGACTTGGGGAGCTGCTTCCCAATGGTGGTTCCGGTGGTTGATGGCTACCAGAAATTATACGCTTTATGCTGAGGATCGAGACACATTGACTCTTTACTCGACTGAGAAAAGCAGAGTTGTAAGAGAATCGGAACAAAGAGACGTTTTTCTCTTAGAATCTAAAGATTTAATCCAGGCAGTTCTGAATGATGGTGAGACAAGAACTCCGATAAGAGAAGGAGCGAAGACGCTGGAGTTCACATTGGCTGCTAGAAAGGCTATGGAGATAGGAAAACCGGTAACATTACCATTATCATGATGAGGGGAGGTCTGCATGAAGAAAGGTGTGAACGCTTGGATCTATCCTTCCAGTTTTACAGTCGATGAGGTTCTGAAGGCTTCGGCTAACATAGGTTTCGATGGTGTCGAGTTTAATCTCGATGAGAAATCCTTGAAGCTCTCTAAAAAAGAGAGGAGAGAGATATCTGAAAAAGCAGCCTCGTTAGGATTGGAACTGCCGAGTCTTTGCACAGGTTTGTTCTGGAAATTCAATCTCGCCAGCCCCGATGAAAAAGTAAGGGAGATGGGAATCGAGATTATAAAGAAAGGATGCGAGTTTGCTTCGGATATAGGGTCAAAAGTCTTTCTTGTGGTCCCCGCAGTGGCTGTTCCTGAAGTATCATACAGCGAGATGTGGAACTTATCCAAAGAGAGCATTTTAAAAGCTGTTCATACAGCTGAAGAATACGACGTTATATTGGGAATAGAGAACGTCTGGAATCGATTTTTATATAGCCCGCTTGAGTTCAGAAGGTTCATAGAAGAGATCAATCATTCATATGTGAAGGTTTACTTCGACGTTGGAAACATTCATTTCTTAGGTTTTCCTCAGCAGTGGATCCGCCACCTATCAGATCTCATAGTCTGTATACACGTCAAAGACTTCTTGAGGGCAGAAAGGGAGTTTAAGCCTTTATTGGAAGGAGATGTTCCTTGGCCGGAGGTTATGAGAGCTCTTCGGGAAGTTGGCTATGATGGCTTCTTAAATGTGGAAGTTTCACCCTATCCGGGCCATCCGCTAAAGGCGGCTATGGATAGTAAGTCTGCATTGGATCTCATTCTTCAGATGAGATGAGGGAGGGGTGTAGACGACTGAGAGATTTCCTCGTTTTAAGCTTGCAATGGGGCAGATGCTGGTTGAAGGTGGAGAGTTAGAGAGGAATCTTAGAAGAGCGGAGGAGATGATTAAAAAAGCGTCTGAGAGCGATTGTCAAGTAATTGTTCTGCCGGAATGTCTAGATGCTGGATGGGCTCACCCCAGCTCACGTGAGATAGCTGAGGAGATTCCTGGAAAAACTTCGGATAGACTTTGCTTAGCTGCTAAAAATAATAATATAATGGTGGTTGCCGGATTAACTGAGCGGGATGGTGAAAGAATCTATAATTCTGCGATACTGATCAATAATGATGGGAGGATTCTTCTTAAGCATAGAAAGATAAATGTGCTGAGAATAGCGCAGGACCTTTACAGCATAGGCGATAAATTGTCAGTTGTGGAAACAAAGTTGGGCGTTATAGGCGTAAATATATGTGCCGATAACTTCATCAGTTCCTTGGCAATAGGCCACGTCCTAGCGAGAATGGGAGCTCATTTCATATTCTCACCATGCGCATGGGCTGTTAAGGCTGATCATGACAATTCAAAGGAGCCGTATGGTAAGGCTTGGATAAGAGCTTATCGCGAACTCTGCAGGCTTTATGGAATCTATATTGTTGGAGTAAGTAACGTCGGATGGATCACAGATGGTCCGTGGAAGGGAAGGAAGGTTATAGGATGCTCTTTAGCCGTAGGCCCGAAGGGAAAAATACTTGCAAAGGGGCCTTACGGCCCAGACGCAGAGGAATTAATAGCCGTGAATCTCCAGGCACAACCACGCAATGTTAAAGGAACAGACTATGCAACTTATCTTAAAGATAGAGAATATATAGGCCCGTAGAAGAATTATTCCTCTACGGAGAGATTCCTATAATAGATTTAAAGAACTCTATTGCCTTTTTCTATTATGAGAGGTTGAAGATTTGAGTAAGGAAAAAAGAAGAGCCTCTGAGAAACTTCCTCCGGCTTTTCGTGAAACTTACTTCTCTCTCTTTTCAGGCCCTGAACCTGAGACGCTTCATGCCGATCTTTACCGTATGCTTATTGATGAGGGTACCGATCTGATCATTCAGCAGTTAAGGGAGTATAATCGCAGACGGAAGGAACTGCTGAATGAAATACGCGGAAAGATAGAGGTTAGAAGAGCAGTACGCGACGATAAGGTAGCTGAACTTAAAGTTGTAGCTTCAGATGCAGGTAATAACGGCGTTGATTTAAGATCCGCATTCATTCCTCTCTATGCCTCTACGGCTCTCATAGCTGAAGGCTGGAACATCATCGATGAACCTATTTTTAGGGCTGGAAAACCTGATGTTTGGGCAGACGAGTTCAGAACTGAGCAGAGAGAATCTCTACTCGCTTTTAAGATTCAATGCGAAGTAACCGAGGAGGCAGTAGAAAGATGGGATCCGGATATTGTATTATTTGACGGTTCATTGCTTTTGAATTTCTGGCTATTACCCTCTCCGGACTCTACGAAGAAGTACGTTGACGATTTTCAAATGACATTATCAAGTTCCATAGGCCTACTTCATTATTGTTATAAGAAGAATATACCTATCGTCGGCTTCGTCAAAAGAACCCGGATTAATCATCTCTGCAGAAAATTCCGCGTGCCAAATCTTAGAGACACGGCACTGATGGATCTTATTCTTCGATTAGGAGAGTATACGCTGCCTGAAGATGAACCCATGAAGGGAAGAATCGTTAATAGTTATCGGAGAAAATCTGAAGAGTTAGGTATACCAAACGACGAGATAGCTGAGTTCACAAGCATATACTCATCCTATATTAGGACAGGATTAACTACTCCATTCCGATTAGAGATACCAAAATATTGTCTTGATCGGCTTAAGGAGATATGCACTTTAGTCTTCACAACGTCTGAGGAAGAGGAGGGAATACCCTTTTCGATAAGCGAGGCGGATCGACTTACAAAGGTAACAACAAGCATCTCAAATATACGTACCTTAATGATCTACTCGAAGGCTCTAGATCTTGTCCGTGAAGGAGAGATGAACATGCAGGATCTTAACCTTCTAGCCTTACAGCACGGCGAGGCCTGGACCCTTACCGACCGTGAATATATTTCTAGCCTATTGGGAGGAGATCAGGGAGGTTAAAAATGAACAAGTCTGAAATAAAGCCTGTTGGATACGCCCTTTCAGGATGTACTCATGATTCTCTCATCTTCGTCGTCATGGAGGATGTACAGGTTAGAGTAAACCACTTCTATTTTATTGAGCATCCACTAAATCGGGACACGTGGGTTCTCGTTAGGACCTTCAGGATTCAGCCATATAATCCTGAGATGATTACTGGCAGAACAGGCCCGTTAGCTGGAAAAAAGGGAAGAAGAGCCGAGTATGGAAAGAGACTTGAATATACTGTTGCTTTCGCTGAGATTCTCGGCTACTATGACGAGAAAGGCAAATGGCGCATGATGGAAGTAGCCCCCTCACCTTGGGATCTTGTTTATGAACCTAGCGAGGAGGCCTTAAGGCGATTCTTCATACCTAAAACTAGGGAAAGCGATGTCCTCCTACTCGAGATAGGGAAGGCTCGTGGAACAAATATTCCTGTTTATATAGATTTAAACTCGATTGCGAAGGGTCACATGTTCGTTGCAGGCATGACTAGATCTGGAAAATCAAGCTTCATCATAAATATGGTTGCGAAAGCTTCCCGTCTAAAACCAAGGCCTCACTTCGTCATATTCGACATACGAGGAGAGTACAACAGTCTCAGAAGATACGGCGCAAAGATGCTTCCCTACACTATGTTTACCCCAAGCATAACGGATCCTAACGTCATAGCGGATAAACTTGAACTGAAAGGAAAGGAGAGAAGCCTCCTTGTGGAGGCAATTCGTTCTTTACAGAATGAAGGTGCGAAGATCACTAGAGACGAGATACGTGTAAGAGTTGAGGAGATTTTGGAGCAGGGCGTAGTCTATAAGACGAGGAAGAGTCAAGAAAAGGCGCTTACAAGCATCGAATGGTTCTTACAGAATAAAGGCGCATTCATAGATGAGAGAGCCGAGCCCTTAGATATTATCTCTGAGATAAAAAGAAACTTCGTGCTGATCATCGATTTTTCAGTTAATGCAGATATTGAAGCTCAGCAGAGAACCGCCAAATATATTCTTGATCAAGTAAGGAGCTATGCTATAGAAAGAAAGGATTACGGGGATTTTGCATGCATAATCGCGATTGAGGAGGCACAGTACTTCGCTCCTGAAAGAGGAGCTGAAATGAGAGAGTCAAGTGCTCAGTCAGGTGTTAAAGCATCAATGATTGAGACTGCAAGCCAAGCAGGAGGATACAATGTAGGGTTGATTCTTTTGACTCAGAGACCTGCCTACGTTCTGAAGAGTGTGATTTCTCAGTGTAATTCAGTAGCCTGCTTCAGGCTGAAAAGCGGGAATGACCAGGATGCGATTCTTCAATATACGGAGTATGGATCAGAGAGGCTCAGAGATTACTTACCTGGCTTGGCGGATCATGAAGCTATGCTCTGGGGTTTAGCCGTTCCAACTCCCTTCCCAGTCATAGCCGAAATAGATGTTGAAGAGTATCCACAGAAGGCAGTGGCCTTTGCAAAGACTGCGTGGGAAAAGATGGAAGAAGTATCTACCGAAGGAAAATCTTCAGGTTTACCACTTCATCTACGTGATTCCTGAAGGCTTAAGGTGATTCCCTATGAGAATGATTATCGGCTCCGATTTTCATGGAAATGAGACTATGATTGAGAGATTCAAATCGAAAGCTGAAGAGGAGGATGCTGAGGTAATCTTAATCTGCGGAGACATAACGAATTTCGGCACACTCAGAGACGCTACCCGTCTACTCTCCCTATTTGCAGGACTTAAAGTACCAGTGCTTTTTGTTCCGGGAAACTGTGATCCACCGTCTCTTTTAGGCGTGAATCTGGAAGGCGTGAGATCAATACATGGTGAAGTTGCCGTTTATGAAGGAATAGCTTTTCTCGGAATTGGAGGAAGCCCGCCTACACCCTTCCATACGCCATTTGAACTTAAAGAAGAAGAAATAATGGCTGAGTTAAACCGGGCTGTAAACAGAATCATTAACGATGAAAGATTTATATTAGTCTCTCATGCTCCTCCCCGCAGTACTAGGCTTGATAGGACTAGCTTTGGCCTTCACGTCGGCAGCGTAAGCATAAGGAAGTTTATCGAGGATAAGAAGCCGCTCGCCGTATTCTGTGGGCACATCCATGAAGCTCGAGGAAAAGATAGGATAGACGACACCATCATTATTAATCCGGGGCCTGCCAGACATGGGGATTATGTTTCCGCTGTTTTGAAAAAGGACGAAATTGATATAGAATTCAATACTCTTTATAAGTAATATTTAAAAGGCCTGATGCATGTTAGGTTTTAAGTCTTCGTGAGGTTCGACAAATGCCATTCAAGAAGGGCGATTTCCTCCTGATAGATTACGTCGCTAAAGTATCTGAAACCGAAGAAGTCTTCGACACCACTCTTGAAGAAGTTGCAAAGGAAGAGGGGATTTACAGGGAAGGCGCTTTATATGAACCTATGCTAGTGGTGGTTGGAGAAGGATGGATACTAAAAGCTCTCGATGAAAGTCTACTTAACCTTGAGCTAGGGAAAAAAGAGAAGATAGAGATTCCGCCTGAAAAGGCCTTTGGGGAGAGGGATCCGAATAAAATTAGGCTTTATCCTTTACGAAAGCTCCGAGCGCAGGGAATAACGCCTCAAGTAGGTATGCAGCTACAAGTCGATGGAAGGTTAGCGACGGTCAGAACTATAGGATCCGGGAGGGTGCTATTGGACTTCAATCCGCCCCTCGCAGGCAAGACTCTCGTCTATGAAGTTACCGTCCAAAAGAAGCTCAAGACAATCATGGAAAAAATCTCTGCACTAGTGCATCGGAGAATCCCACAGGTTGAAATAGAGAAATTCAAAATTACTATTAGAAAGAGTAAGGTAACGGTAGAGATTCCTGAAGAAGCCTTCTACATCGAGGGTCTTCAAATTGCAAAGAGGGGGATATTCATGGATATAACGAGGTTCTTCCCGGAAAAGACAACGGTAACGTTTACAGAGACCTTTAAGAAGCCGAAGCCAGCTGAAGAAGCACCTTCTTCCGAGGAAAGCCAAGGGGACACTGAAGATTCTGGATGACCTCTAAAATCTCACAGCGATCTCCAAGTTTCAATCCTTCCGGAAAGCATAAATTATAAGCTTCACATTCTTCCTGATCACATGCTGGAGGCCTAAAAGTTATTATTGCTCCTTGAATCGCTTGCTTAGCAAAAACAGCTGCTGGAATCTTAGCATTTATCACCTCGACTACCTGCATCTCAATTCCATATTGCTTGCAAAAATGAGTTTTATCACGAACCCTTATTATTTCATATATTCTTCCAGACTCAATATTATCCACGCAAACATGGAAGTATTCACAATCCGCACATTTCGAACCCGGCCCTCTATGAATAAAAACCTCTCCAATCTTCGCTTGCCCCTTCCCTACAAGGGTTACAATAATTCGTTTTTTATTCAATAATATGCAGCCTCCAATCATAGATGCTCCACTAAAGATTAAAACAATGTAAATCTAACAATATAAATCTGAAACGATCTCTCTTCTTTTTATTTTTTATTCCTACAGCTCGATTTCAAACCATAAAGAAAAATTCTTTTTAAATGATAACTTTATAAACGTTAAGGGCTGCTGGAGAATCGGGAAAATCGTTGATAATCAGCAAAGATAAGAATTCTTCAAAGACTTCTTTCCGAAACATCTTTGCATTGGGTTTTGTGAGCTTCTTCACAGATGTTTCAACCGAGATGGTTCTCAGCTTGCTTCCCGTCTTTATTGTTAATCTTCCAAGATCTGGAAGTGCAGCGTTGGGATTAATAGAAGGATTTGCTGAGTCTCTCAGCTATGGAATGAGAGTTATCTCGGGAGTCTTCTCTGATAAGATCAAGAGAAGAAAGATCATTGTTCTTGTTGGATACGGAATCTCCAACATCGTAAAACCATTCTTTGCTGTTACACAGAACATCTTTGAAGCCATGTCTATTCGAATAGCCGATAGAATTGGAAAGGGCATTAGAACAGCTCCACGCGATGCTTTGCTCAGCGAATCCATAGAAGAAAAAAGAAGGGGAGCGGCATTTGGATTACATAGAACTCTAGATCAGACAGGAGCCATTCTAGGCCCATTAGCCGCATCATTTTTGATATACGCCGCCGGCTTAACAATAAGAGGAGTTTTTTGGATTTCTTTGATTCCCGGCACCGCAGCACTACTGATCCTTTTACTTTTTGTTCAAGAACGGGCCGCGTCAGGCCGGCACAAGTTCAAAATGTTAACGGGGATTAGAGAGACTCTTAAAGGGAACTTTTTATTTCTGCTGCTTATTGTAGGTGTATTCTCTCTAGGAGCCTTCAATTATTCATTTATACTTCTGAATGCAAGCGAGGCAGGATTCGATTATCGTATAGTTCCGATTTTTTATGCACTGATTAATTTAAGTCATACTTTAATAGCGATTCCCTCGGGAATTCTCTCGGATAAAATAGGAAAGGAAAGCGTCCTTGCCCTCGGATATGGCGCTTTCTTTACATCATCCCTCTTGCTTCTCCTATTTCCCCGAAACAATTTCGCAGCTTTCTTGATAGCCGTTATTTTTGGTATTTATGATGGAATCTCAAATACTGTTGCAAGAGCCATGATTCCGAAGTATGCGGAAAGCGCATTTAGAGGAACGGCTTATGGGCTCTACTCTCTAGTTGTCGGCATATGCTTTTTAATCGCTAATGTTACAGTAGGCGTGCTTTGGCAATTCTATGGCTCTTCAATAGCAGCCGCATATAGCTCAATATTAGCAGCGTCATCAATTATAGGCATGATCCTCTTTCTAAGACGAGCAGGGCGCCTGGAATTTAGATAAATATGCCTTGGCCGATCTCTCAGAGGACTATTTCTTCGATGCCGTTTTCCACTGCCCATTTTGAGATAAATCTCCAATGCGTCGCGTATCTTCGATCCATCAGATAGAAGTGGCACCAGTCATCTCTATGACGTATCCCCCTTCCAAGGGCTTGATTCGCCGCTCTAAACGCATCCATAATATACCAGAGATTTCCAAGCCGTGGTCTTTTCCTATTTAGATATTCGATTTGCGCCTTCACAAGCGGATCTTTATAATCAGCATATGGCAACCCCACATTAAATATTCCTCTCGCCTCCTCATACGGAAAATTAGATCCTTCCGAGTTTCTTCCCCTAAAAACAGCGAATAGAACAGCTCCCTTCCCAGCCCTTGCAGCCTTCTTATACTCGCTTATAACCTTTGAATTCTCCCTAGCAGTCTTTCCCTCCTCGAAGATTCTCTTTCCATCTAAAAAGTATTCTTCACCTTTCTTTTTGATAAAGCCGTTCTTAAGCCATATCTCTAAGGCCTGCTTCATAAATGCTCTCTGCGGAAAGAATATTAGAGCTCCATGGGGGACTTTCCTTACAAGTTTAGATATTCGCTCTCCATAAATCCTAAGTGTCTCCTCATTTCTCTCTTTAAATCTCGTCGAGATCGTTGTATCTACATATGTATGCACATTCTCAGGCCTAGCTATAGACGAATAGGTTCTACATTCAGCCTCTGACAATCCTAAAATCTCAGTGAAATAATCCATAGGGGAAAGTGTTCCGGACATGATTAGAGCCGAATAAGATTCTTCTATTACTGGCTTAATTGCTAAACTGGGATCTAAACATCGATACTCGATGATTTTTAGGCCAGAGCTGGATTTTCGGTATATGGCTACATAGCTTTCTCTTTCACTTGATGCAACCAGAGAGAGAAACTTGAGAAGCCCATTAAGATAGCATATTGGAACTTGTCCTCTTGAGAGCTTATATTCCCTAATTTCATCGACCACCGGCGTGTAAAAATCGATTATTAAGGAGAGACTGTCACCTAGAAATCTCTCGAGATCTTCAAAAAGATACGATCCGGGCTTTAGAATAGGCTTTTCCAGAACATGGTCTTCCAGATAATCCAATAATCTCTCTATGACAACCGGGGAATAATCAAGCATATCAAGTTCCCTTTTTGCGCTACGTAAAGCCCGGTCAGATATAGAATCGCTAAGAACTTCTTGACCTATCTTATCTGCATTATGCGCTTCATCAAAAATGAGAATTTTACCGCGTATATCAAGACCAACTTTAACTCGAATTGCCCTATTGAATATGTACTGATAAGGCGCTACAACGACCATGCTGTCCCTTGCAGCTTCTCTTGAAAGGTAATAAGGGCAGAGATTCCTTTTCTTACCATAAAAGACCAGACTTCTAGTTGAAAGGATCAAAGGGAGATCTAGGATCGAATAGTTAAATTTTGTCTTGTACGGACATTTATGCGTCAGTCTTAGAACTCTGCAAGCCTCTATAGCTTCAAAAGATGGAAGATCTCTACAAGCATCATTCAAGCAGAGGTTCTGTCTGCTGGCTAAGGCCACTGCAGAAAACTCGGTTCCGGCTTTTCTGTTTATCTGCTGAACTTCATGAAGTACTTGACGTACTTGCTCATGAGTTCTCGTCGCATAGATGATCTTCCGGTCAAGTGAAAGCGCGCTGGCAAGCGCACACGCGGTCTTTCCGAACCCGTTGCATGCTTCGGCTAAAAGCACCTTTCCTTCACGTAGAGCGATCTCTGCATCTCTCATGAATTTTAACTGTTCGGGGTAAGGCTCGTAAGGAAACAGATCTAAGAATTTAGATTCCGATTTTAAAGATTCGCTTCTTGTTCCGGATTGATTACCCCCATCAATTCCATCATCATATGCAAGCATCTTTCCTTGTCTTCTACGAGGGGGACTAAATCCAAACTCTTTGGATTTACGTAATTTACCGAAATCGTAGTGTATGAACCAGCTCAATTTAGGATCTTTCCTTGATTCAGGTATACTCCTAAATTTTTAGGGGATTCTCCTCTACTCTATTTTTTATTTCCTAAAAATTTACTAACATAAAAGTCTACGGCACATCTTCCAATTCTATCTGTCAAGATTGAAAGCCATGGCGAGGGCACCGTAGAGCACAATGTCATCTCTAAGCGGCGTAATCTCTATTTTGGGAATACGGTTTCGAGCATGTTCCTTAACTCCCCGTCGTATAGGATCAAGAACTAACTTTTCATTTTTCAAAGCAATAGAACCACCAACCGTTATTAAGGAGGGGTCATAAGCATCAATTACACATGCAAAGCCTATCGAATTCAAAACCCCTATTCTCTCCGTAAGTTCTAGGGAGAATGGATCTCCCTCCTTCGCACATTCATAAAGGATCTTAGCAGTCAATAGGCTAAGATCTCCACCTAATCTTCGCATCAAGAGGCTATCTTTAACTTTCGAGTATCTTTTCTGCGAGAGCAGCAGCCTAACATAGTTTGGTATCCCATTTCCAGAACAGTATGCTTCCCAGTGTCCTCTCTTTCCGCAGCCACATAGCAGTCTCCCCTCATAGTCAATTGTGAAGTGACCCACCTCCGTTGCATTTCCATCTTTTCCGATGAGTAGATGCCCATCAACGTATATGCCTCCTCCTATCCCAGTGCTTATCGTGATGTACGCCAGATTTTCATGCTCCCTACCAGCGCCGAAGAACCTTTCACCCATAACTGCAGTAGAACAGTCATTCAAAAGATATGTGGGCAGATGAAACTCATCTTCAAGAGGCTCAACGAGAGGCACAAAATCGTATGGGATATTAGTCGGCTTCATTAGTCCTCCTCTCTTCAAATCAAGCGGACCCGCTGATCCAATGCCTATACCCACGATCTCTCCTGCCTTAGCCTCTTTCTCTTTCAAGCGATGGATTATTCGAGCTATCTGCCTACTTATTCCTTCAGGACCCTTAGTCTTTTCAGTTCTTTCGGAGATCTTCGCGAGGATTCTGCCTTCCTCATCTCCTATAGCTACCCGAAGATTCGTGCCTCCCAAATCCACACCTACAGCTATTCTCCGCCCCATCACACATCAAGTTTACATTTTAAGAATTTACATACATAAAATACTCGATTGCGAGGGCCTTAAGAGATCTTAACGGTTTCTGAAGAAAAAGAACATGGGAGTATGGATCTGATTTAGATCTTAAAATTAATTGTCTCTGTTCTAAAACATAGACATATTAATTCTTTTGTATTTAGAAAAGAATTGAAAAGAACTTTCATAGCTAAGATTTTAAGGGGAAACAGATGTTTAGATACCTACTATATGCCGCGTTTGCAGTTATGCTTGGAATAGCCATTATGCTTCTTCCCATATTTATGTTCGGTTATTCCATGGAAAACAAACAGTTATTAATCAGCAAGACTGAAAAAATCTCTACAACAAGTGCAGAAGAAGGAAAAGCAGGCAATATCACTTCTGAGAAGAATATTAAAATTTCAAGCTTTGAGCAGGATAGAGGATTAACATCAAATCTTATTTCCTCTTTTCCTTACGCCGCGCTTATAGCTATTATAGGCTTAGTCTCAGCCATAGCTATTTCTCTTTTAGCCAAGCGGATACTACTATAACGTCAGTCTATCAATTTATCAACCTGACGTATTTTAACTAATTTATTAACCGATTCGACTTTAAGGAAAAAATAAAAGGATGAGAATGCTCGTAAATGCGGAGGGATGGCGTTGTCTCTTTTGGATGTCATCTTTAACCGTGCTAGTGTGAGGAGATATCGAAAAGAACCTGTTCCTGAGAAGGTTCTCATGAATATTCTGGAGGCTGGTAGGCGTGCGCCCTCAGCCATGAACGCTCAACCATGGCATTTCATAGTCGTGACGGATGCAAAGATAAAGGAGAAGCTTTCACGCCGTAGATGGACGGGTTTCTTAAAGGATGCGGCTTTCATAATAGTCGGATGCGGTGAAAAAGATAAGAAATGGGCAACAGTGGATGTGGCGATCGCGCTGCAGAATATGGTATTGGCTGCTGAGGCTCAAGGATTAGGATCATGCTGGATAGGGGATTTCGATGAATCGGAAGTAAAAAAGCTGCTGAACGTGCCGGATAATTTGAAGGTTGTCGCCTTAGTCTCCTTTGGATATCCAGCGGAGAAGCCATCTCTGAGACCTAAAAAACCATTAGAAGAGATCGTTCATTATAACAAGTTCTAGAGTGTCAACCATCCATTTTAACTCATGGAACTAGAAGAAGTAGAAGTTATTTTTGAAATATGCAGCGCCATTCCTTCTGTTTTGTGAGGCTAGCGAGGGCTTCGGCGTAGATCTTCACTATCAACGATTCTACATCCTTGTTTTCAATGTTCTCTCCGATATGTTTCTGTCCGATAGTCTTTAGCTGCCTAAGCATCGCTTCAGCCAGCTCTTCAAGCTTTTCGGAGGAGATCTCTGATATCTTATTATAAAACTTAAAGACGCTCAGCATCCCCCTTAAATGCTCCATCTGAACCTCCAAAAAGTATCTCTTGACATCTTCAGGTATATAATCGGGGTCTACAATGAAGAAAGCTGCAGTGGTCAAATAATATTTCCTGAGGATGCCATGCTCTTCAGCCTCGACTTTATCTAACGCGATAAGACCGGCGTCTTTTAATTGACGTAAATGATAACCGATAGCGGCTTTTGTTAGTCCTAGCTCCTTCGCGAGCTGAGTTTCAGTCATAGATCTCTCGCTAAGTAAGCGCAGAATTTCAGATCTGGTGAAGTCCGCTAACAGACGTATAACATCCGGATCCTTTATGATGCTTATGGCTTTTCTCGGCTTCTTATCGTTCATTTTCTCTTATCTAATTAAATCTTGAAAAGTATAAAAACATCATATCGGTATAAACATTTAAATTGATAAAAATAATTAAACTAACATTGAATTCATAAATAGGTTTACTCAAATGCTTGACCTCACATTAGGAATTCTAGCGTTAATCGCGGGAATCTTATTTATGACGCTTTCAAGCGAAAAAGCCATTGAACATTCAGTCATTTTCGCCACAGCATTAGGCGTATCTCCAATAATGATCGGTCTATCACTAGTTTCCATCGGCACCGATCTACCTGAGATCGTCAATTCAATCGTATCCTGCGCGTTGGGCCATGGAAACATAAATGCGGGAGACTCCATCGGTTCCGTCTTAACCCAGCTAACTCTAGTCTTGGGGCTTCTCCCACTCCTCGGTAATTCCTTTAATGTTAAAAGAAAGGAAATAATTATCATTGGCGCATGCGAAATCCTAGCGCTTATGTTGGCAATGTCCATCCTTGAGAAGGGGTACGTTACAAGAATCAACGCATTGTTTCTGGTTGGGAGCTGGCCGTTATATATTGTTATAATCAAAGCTGCGATCCGTAAAACTAGCAAAAGAGACCTTGATTTAACTCAGACGAGCAGAAGCAAAATATATCATGTAACAGTGGCCATGTTGGGATTTGTTGGGGTAGCCGTGGGAGCATATCTCGTTGTCCAATCAACGATTGTACTTTCAGCAGCCTTTAAAATCCCCGAGTATCTTATAAGCTTCTTTCTACTTGCCATTGGAACTTCTCTTCCAGAGCTTGCAGTTGACCTGACTGCGATTCGAAAGAAGGAATATGAAATAGCGGTTGGAGATATCATTGGTAGCTGTATTATAGATGCAAGCTTTTCAATAGGGATAGGTCAGATATTCTTTCCCCAAGCGATTTCTGGAGATCTCGCAGCTGCGACTTCCATCTACACCATATTTGCATCTTTAATGGTTATCTCTATACTTGCAATTAGAGAAAGAGTTGATAAAAAGGCGGGAGCAATGTTTATTATGATTTATCTATTCTCTTACATCATGCTTTTTGTGTAGAGATTCATGCCCATCGAAGTATCTTCTTTTCATAAAAGAGCTCGGGCAGTAGTAATAGACCAGATGTTGCAATTGAGCCTACAAGAACCCATTGTTGAAGATTCAGCGGAACAGTTCCAAACATTGTTTGTAGGAAGGGAACATATAGCAGAGCGACTGTACCGAAGATGGAGATAACCTCAGAGACGAGTAGAAACTTGTTTGATGTCCAGCTTAAACGGAAGGCTGATCGCCTCTCTGATCTACAGTTCCAAACGATCATAAGTTCACGTAGAGTTGCCTGTGTGAAACACATCGATCGGGCTAAAGCTAACCTTTCCGCTTCGCCTACTCCCTCAGCTAGGAATCCATACTCATAGACTAGAACAAATATTCCCGTTGTTCCCACATACTGGCATATGAAGGAAATTATAATCTGGAGAAGTCTGCCGTAAAGTATTCCCTGCTTAGGGTCACGTGGAGGACGAGCCATCACGTCTTCAAGTGGGGGATCAAAGCTCAACGCCGTCGCTGGACCCCCATCTGTAACTAGGTTTATCCATAATATCATTGCGGCGGTGAGAGGTAGGGGCATTCCAAGAAAAGCAAAGGTTGCGATTACAGCTAGTTCGTCAAAGTTTGATCGCATTAAGAAGAAGGCGAATTTTCTGATGTTATCATAGATTAAACGTCCATGTTTGACGGCGTTTACTATTGTGGCGAAGTTGTCATCCGTTAACACCATATCTGCGGCTTCTTTCGTTACATCGGTACCTGTGATGCCCATAGCAACGCCTATATCCGCCTCCTTCAGTGCGGGAGCGTCGTTAACGCCGTCGCCCGTCATCGCAACGATGTGTCCCTTCTTCTTCAAGGCCCTTACTATACGGAGTTTATGTTCAGGTGAGACGCGAGCGTAAACCTTTACATCCTCAACTATTTCTTCGAACTCGTCATCACTCATTCTATTTAGTTCTTCGCCCGTCAAAACGATACTGCCCTCTTCTAGAATTCCAATCTCCTTCGCAACGGCGATCGCGGTTAACTTATGATCGCCGGTAATCATCACTGTCTTTATACCCGCCTTCTTACATAGGCGATTAGCCTCTATAGCTTCTTCCCGTGGCGGATCGATCATTCCTATCAATCCGACGAAGACAAGGTTGTTCTCTATCTTCTCCGTATATTGCCCGTCAGATTTCGGAAGCTTCCTATAGGCAAAAGCTAGAACGCGTAGGGCGCTGCTCGCGAATTCCTCATTAATCTTCAAGATGCTCTTTCTCTTATGATCAGTAAGCCGAGTCTCCCTTCCATCATCATATATTCTGCTACAACGTTCAAGGATAACTTCTGGAGCTCCCTTAATGTAAGCGTATATCTCCCCGTTTGGGTCTGAATGAATAGTTGTCATCCTTTTTCTTTCAGAGCTGAAGGGGATCTCTCCTATACGTGGATATGTAGCTTCCAGCTCTTCCTGTCTTAATCCACCCTTATAAGCGGCAACAACCAATGCGCCCTCCGTAGGGTCGCCAGTAACTCTCCATTGCCCACCATCATTCTCTAGATGAGAATTGTTACATAAAGCAGCTATTCTCAAGAGGAGGGATAAACCTTCATCATTTTTAGGATCGATAGGATCCGAGTTCAGCACGAATTTTCCTTTAGGCTCATAGCCTGAACCAGTAATCTCAATAATTTTATTGCCATAATATATTTTCCGAGCGGTCATCTCTCCTTTGGTCAGTGTTCCAGTCTTATCAGAACAAATAACCGTTGTTGAACCCAAGGTCTCAGCTGCAGCAAGCTTCCTAATAACAGCATTATGCTTAGCTAGTTCCCGAGCTCCCAAGGCCAAAGCTATCGTTACAATAGCTGGTAAACCTTCGGGGACAGCGGAGACTGCTAAGGCAACGACTGTCATGAAATATTCTATCATATTCTCGAATTCTAGCGCGTCGGGCTCTCTGATAAGTTCAAGAACAAATATGATGACGCAGACAATTATTATGAATTTTGTCAATTTCTTCGCAAATTGATTTAGCTTAGCTTTAAGTGGAGGGGTTTTCTCCTCAGCCTCTTGGATCATACCTGCAATTCTACCGAACTCTGTATTCATTCCTGTCGCTGTTACAACCGCCCTCCCTCTACCATATATGACATGAGTGCCCATATAGACCATGTTTCTCCGATCGCCGATGGATGCGTCTACACGAACAGGCTCGGTATGTTTTTCAACCGGTGTTGACTCTCCCGTTAGAACCGCCTCATTCGTCCTAAGATCAAATGCCTCAATTATTCTGCCGTCAGCCGCGATCCTATCACCCGATTCTAGAAGGAGAATATCTCCTGGAACGACTTCCTCTGCAGGTATGATCTTCTCTCTTCCATCACGCAGAACTCTTGCCCGGGGAGCTGCATATTCTCTTAGGGCTTCCATCGCTCTTTCAGAACGGTACTCTTGTACAAAGCCTACGCTGGCATTTAAGAGCACTATAATAGCTATCGTAATTGCATCTGCATAATCTTCCAGAGTGGCTTCGGCACCCTTCATAAAGACGGATAATAGGGATATAACTATAGCGGCTAGCAGCATCAAAACAAATACGTCTTGAAATTGACGGAGAAAAATTTGGAAGGGGCCTATCCTCTTTTTTTCCTGAAGTGTATTGGGTCCATATTCTCTAAGTCTTTTTTCAGCCTCTTCGCTACTTAACCCTTCCTTAGTAGTATTTAGAGACTTAAGAACATCTTCGATTTTTTCGGCGTGAAATCTCTCCGCCATATCGTCACGTTCCAGCTATCTTACAGCATCTGTTAGTAATATTGCAATATTCAGATTATGATTGAAATGTTCGAGTAGTAATTTGGGGATTTTCTTCCTAATTGAAACTTATTAATATTACTATTTTTAAAGAAGCAGAAAGCAATGTGAATCTGGTGGCTTTAAATATGCCGCGTATTAGGGTGGTATTATTTGATCTTGGAGGAACACTTGTGAGGACCGCTTCAACCTCTGAAATCTTTATGCGGATTCTGAGAAAACACGACGTTCATATTCCATCGGAAAGAATATGCGGATCTTTTCCGGAGGTCATTGACGAGATGAGTCTTGAATCTTTTAAACTGCCATACAAGGAATTTTGGAGAATTTACAACATAAAGATACTTAAAAGATTGGGGATTAAAGAGAACCTTAAAGAACTAGCTGATACGCTAACGAGTGAATGGTGGGAGAATGCTGATCTAGAGATCTATTCTGACGTTGAAGAGACATTAAATAGACTTAGTCAGAGAAAACTTAAGATCGGAATAATCTCGAACGGCTTCAAAATCGATATTCATGAGATTCTATCCAGAACTGGTTTAGAGAATAGATTTGACGTATTAGTAGGTGTAGATGATGTGGGGAAGCCTAAGCCTCATAAGGAAATATTTTTGTATGCCTTAAAGAATCTACATACAAAGCCTCATGAATCACTTTTTGTGGGAGACAACCCTCACATTGATTATTTTGGAGCAGAAGCCGCAGGGTTGAATCCTCTTCTCATCGACCGAGACAATAAAATCCGGGGAAGATATAGAAGGATTCGAGATTTAAGAGAGATAATCAACTATTTGTAAAAATTCTGAGGCTCTACGAGGCTTTCTCAGTCAAAAGACTTTCCTTCTCTTCTTTTGTTAGCTCTACATACCCTTTCTCCCGCGTTACCGTTGCAATATCGAAGCTATCACCGGTATATACATCTCGTTTTATAGCTGATTGAATTGCTCTTGCTACCAATCTCAATCCATCATTCAACTTTATTCCTTCACTATATTCGCTCTCAAGAACCCCATAGGCGACCGGAGAACCCGACCCGGTTGCGATCAAATCGTCTTCTATCGCGCTTCCAAAAGGATCAAGAGAATATAAATGATATCCCTCTGAGTCGTATCCGCCAATGATTATCTGAACAGCATAGGGATAGAATCTCTGTGAGAATAGAAGATTCGAAGCCAAGCTTGCCACGGCTTTTACCGGAATCTCCCTTTTTCTATGAATCTGATATATAGATGCATTTGCCCTTAACAGATCAAGAAGATTAAGAGCCTCCGCCGGAACACCAGCAATAGTCATCCCTATGTTCCGAGTCACCTTGTAAACTTTCTTAACTTTTTTATGCGCCACAAACCCAGGAAGCATAGTCGCCCTTGTATCAGTTGCCATTATAACGCCATCTAAACATTTAATTGCAACAGTTGTAGTGCCCTTCAGCTTCCATCGTTCATCTCTCAACGAGTACATAGAAGACACCCAAAAACCAAGAAGACAAGAGAAGATATAAATCTTTACAGAAACTATTGCCATAAGCAAAATCAGCAGGATTAGAATAAAAGAGGCAACGATGTAAAATTTATAATGTGGAACGACAACAAAAATAAATTGTATGGGCCGGTGGCTCAGCTTGGTTAGAGCGTTCGGCTGATAACCGAAAGGTCGAGAGTTCAAATCTCTCCCGGCCCACCAAATTATTTTCAAAGATGGACGTTTTCACATCTCTCTGTATGGTTTTTCTTATTCTGTTTCATAGGAAGTGTCAGTGATGTTTTCGTTGTTCCATCATCTTTTTAGTAGTTTAAATTAGATAGAAAAATGAAATTTGTGGGAGTATCTCCACCTTGGAATTCTAAAACTTTATATTAAAATACCTGTAATTAAGCGTGGACTATCATACCGGCCTTCTTAGGACCGTAGAGATATCAATTGATGAAAGGGAACATAAGGTTTCTCATATGTGGTGACTGATTTAACTTGTCGTTTGAGATACAAGAATTACCTGATATTGTAAGAGTAATCGTTTTGTTAAGCTTTAGGAAAGAAGATCGTCTTACAAAATCTCTGCTTAAGGAAAAGGTAGAGGAATATTTAGCGAATGGCGCTTATATTAGAATGGGCGATCTTGATGAAGCGTTAGAAGAGATGGTATCTGAAGGTCTTTTGATCAAACAAGACGGTAACTTTAAACTGACCCCTCGAGGCATTCGGTTGGGTAAGGAATGGAGGAATTTGCTGATAAAAAGAGAGCCCGTGCTTGAAGTAGTAGCTGGATTGACCGACGGCTCCATCACTGGTCTTATTGTTGTTCTCTCCGCCTTTCTAGCTGGTTTACATATGGACATGGCATTATTTGCCGCGAT
>CAZEGS010000008.1:31734-39223 GCA_964512445.1 uncultured Candidatus Bathyarchaeia archaeon | reverse complement strand
TATCTATCGAAGTGAAATAGTCGGTTGTTATTCCTATGATGACTCCTGAAAGCAGTCCGATATTAGTTGCAAGCCAAATGCCAATGTTGATCTTGAGAAGATAAACAGCTAGAAATGTTAAGACAGCAAACATTATACATGTGAAGTATGTGCCAAAATTCAGCGCCTTACCCGGATTTCCCTTCTTCCCAACCCTTACAATAGATACTCCTAGCAGAGATGCTATTACGCCGAGCCCCGCGAAGAGCAATGGGGTCTGCTCCATGCCGAGCAATCCGGTCATCTCCAATTCTCGGCCCAGAATCATCGCAGCGACAATGCTTGCCACATATGAGTCGAAGAGATCAGCTCCCATCCCAGCTACATCCCCAACATTATCACCTACATTATCTGCGATGACCGCTGGATTTCTGGGGTCGTCCTCCGGGATCCCCATCTCCACTTTCCCAACGAGATCCGCGCCGACATCTGCGGTTTTAGTATATATCCCTCCGCCGGCCTTCGCGAATAGAGCCCAAGCACTTGCACCGAAGCTGTACCCTAAGATTATTTCAGGATTACCCGTTAAGCCATATACGATGCTTATTCCAAGCAGACCCATGCCGACTACTGAAAGGCCCATGACGGCTCCGCCTCTGAACGCTATGGGGAAGGCGCGGTTAAGGCCTTCTCTAGCGGCATTAGCAGTTCGAACATTCGCTTTCAAAGCTACTTGCATGCCGAAGAAACCGGCTAGTGCTGAGCATGCTGAGCCGAAGATGTAGGTCGGCGCCATTATGGGATCTAGGAAGACTCCTAGAACGGCAGCCACAACCGCTACAAAATATGCGAGAACCGTATATTCTCTCTTCAGAAATGCATCTGCCCCCTCCTTTATAGCCTCAGCTATTTCCTTCATCCTTTTAGTTCCGCTCTCATAACTGCTGACATAATTGTATAGAAGACCCCCAACGATGATCGATGCTACCGCTGAAATTGGAGCGATAATCCACATTTCATTTTACTCCTGAAATTTGAAAGTAGTCGTCTTTTTAAAGATCCCTTACCCATATAAATGTCTTTTTTCTAGATCTGAAAATAGAAACCTTTTTAATATCCATTTATTTTTAAACACGCGTAATCGTTAAATTAAATTTCACTGCAATAAAAAAGGAAGCTGGGATTAAGAAACGACGGTCGTTGCAGGTTTAATTGGGTGCGGATCCATCGGGTTGGTCATAGCGAAGGCTATCGACGCTGGAGAAGCAGGAGACATCGCACTCAGGTCAGTCTACGATATTGTTAGGGGACACGCAGAAAGATTAGCCTCAACCCTTTCGGGAAGACCTGCGATTGTTGAAAGTGCCGATGATCTTTTAGGAGACGAGAAGATTCAACTCGTAATTGAAGCGGCATCTCAAGATGCGGTGAGACAATACGCGGTTAAAGCATTATGTAAAGGGAAAGATCTAATGATTATGAGCACAGGCGCACTGCTTGATGATGACTTGTTCAAAGAGATCTCGAGGATCGCAAAGGAAAAAGGGAAGAAGGTCTATCTGCCATCCGGTGCGATAGTTGGTTTAGATAACATAAAAGCGGCGGCTGTGAGATCCGTAGAGGAAGTTACGCTTGTCACCAGAAAGCCTCCGCGAAGCTTTGAAGGAGCCCCGCTCATAAAAAGGAGACAGATAGACCTTTCCAAGCTTGATAAGCCTCTTCTTCTCTTTGAGGGCTCAGCGAGGGAAGCAGTTAAGCTCTTCCCCAAAAATGTGAATGTATCAGCCTCTTTGAGTCTAGCTGGAATAGGTCCGGACAGAACGAAGGTTCGGATCATAGCTGATCCGCAAGCAGAAAATATTACACATGAAATTCACGTTAAGGGAGAGTTCGGAGAGATAATAACACGAACAGTCAATAAGCCGTTTCCAGAAAACCCTAAAACCAGCTATATCGCCGCTTTATCTGCGATTGCGACTCTCCGAAAGATATCTGGAAATATAATTGTAGGAACATAAATCTCTAGGTTAGATCAAAAGTTTTTTCTGTAATCCTTCATATTGAGGACGGGGGTATCTTTTGAGAATAGTAAAGTCGATCCTGCGTGAAAAATTGATGGAATTTCTTAAAGAAGATTTGGGGATGGGTGATATAACTACAGAGGCGATTGTACCTGATGATGTTAAGGTGCAAGCGCAAATAATCGTAAAAGAAGACGCTGTAGTTGCCGGTCTTTATGAATCTTCTATCCTATTCGAGATGATTGATGCGAGATTTCAGGCGAAGGTTAAAGACGGCGCTGAAGTACCAGCGGGAACGGTCCTCGCGGAGATAAGTGGTAAGGCTCGGGATATCCTCTCAATAGAAAGAACAGTGCTTAATATTCTAATGAGGATGAGTGGAATAGCAACATTGACTAGAAAACTCGTCAAGATGATTCGTGAAGCTGGACTTGACGTTCGTATAGCGGCAACTAGAAAGACTGCGCCGGGGCTTCGCCTTTTTGATAAGAAAGCTGTTCTGATTGGAGGTGGGGATTCGCATCGATTCAGACTTGACGACGCCTTTCTGATAAAAGACAATCATATTCGAATAGCTGGAAGTATAAAGGAGGCTATTGGGAGAGCGCGTTTAGCTGCTAGTTTCTCTAAAAAGATAGAGGTTGAGGCTCAGACTGAGGAGGAGGCTCTAGAAGCGGCGAGGCTTGGAGCGGATATAATAATGCTTGATAATATGGCCTTGGAGGAGGCTGAACGAGCATTGATGAGGCTGCAAGATGAGGGGCTTAGAAACACCGTGTTGATTGAGATTTCGGGAGGGATAAATGAAAATAATCTGCTTGAATATGCGAGACTTAAGCCAGACGTTATATCATTAGGGTTTCTAACGCATTCCGTTAAAGCCATAGACATCAGCCTTGAGGTCACCAAGGTCTTTAGATGATTTAGACTAGACTTCTCACAGCTTCGATAACCGCTTTTGCTGGTGCATCAGTCTTAATTCCCCTACTGTTAAAGTGAGTAGGCCAAACTTTAAAGCCTTCTTCATCTAATCTCTTCATAACTTTTCCAATGGGAGGAGATGGCAAACCTAGTTTGTCACAGATCTTATCGATCACAAAATAGGTTGCTGGTGCATCCGATTCTCTCTTGATTACAGAGAGCATCCTTCTAATCTCGCCGTCCAATCCTATTTTATGAATGAAAGATTCCTTCTCCACCCTTTCACAAAAATCTTCGTCAACCAATTCCCCGAGCCAAAGGGGACCAGCAGCCTTAAGGGAGCCGCCGCATTCAGGGCACTTCCCATTTAGGAAGGGATCTAAGCCTATAGATGCTTGTCTTTGAAAACAGTTGAAGCAATGTAGAATATATCCAATCTTTTCGATGCTAGCGTCTGCCTTCTTAGCGCCGTGAACCAATGATGCGTATAAACGGATGTAATGACCTGACTTGTAGCCTAAAAGAACTCTTATGCCAATTTCATGTTTCGCCGCGGTCATTACTAAGGCGCCTATTAAAAGCCTCACAGCGAGTTCATGGCAATACTCCGTTCTAAGCGGAAAGCCTCCATACTTTCTGAACGCGGCTTTGGGATGAACACCACATAGTGGAGCCATATCAGTAGCTGTCAATGCGAGAAGTCCGCCGTCTCTTAATGCTCTGATAGCCGAATCTAAGAAGGGAACGGGGGATCCAAAGGGATCTATATCAATAAAATCGAATCTTCTACGTGGGGCTGCATGTCGACTCATAAAAAGATTCGCATCCTCATTGGATAAGGAGACCCTTCCTTCTAGATGATTGATCCTAACATTATGCTTCGCCATTCTGTAGGCTACCGGGTTAAGATCATTCAAATAGACGTGTTGAACCTCTTCTATCTCAGCGGCGAACCTTACTCCCCTGACACCGCAGCCGGCTAGAGGTTCAGCGATTGAGATCTCCCTTCCAAGAGACTTTTGGAAAGCCTGACCTACAAGTACGGCTAAGTCTCGATTTTGCTTCATAGCAGGATTATAGAATACTGGGGCCTTTGAGGGAGCATATTCCCACGGAGCCTTTTTGAAAGCGTCAAGTTTTGGAACGGCTACTTTAACGGCTCCTTCCTTTACGACTTCAAAGGGAAAATTGAATGACATCGATGTAAACCTCAAGGCAAATTAAAGGTATGAAGAGTCTTGAAGCATTGCATAGTTAATGACAAGAATTATGTTGATTTCTATCTTTATTAGGTTTCTCTGCGGAAATCTTAATATCATTTGGGACACTTCTACATGTAAGATCAAAAATGAATTCATTTGAGAGAGTTCTCGCAGTCCTGAATTTGGAAGAGCCCGACAGGGTTCCTATAGGCGAGATAGGATACGACCTTTACAGCATAGCGTCAGTTCTCGGAATTCCTCTGCATAAAGGATCTGCTAACCGAGAGAGAACTATTCGAAGAGAGATAGAGGTTCTCAGCCGATTTATTGAAAAAATGGATCTAGACGTAGTCCCCGTGAGTCCAAGTTCCCCTGAAGGCGGCCCTAAAATCAAAAAGATTGATGAAGAAACTTGGATTGATGAGTGGGGAGCGAAATACCGATGTAGAGACGGGATCAGCTGGTATGTAGGTCCAGGCTTGGAGGATCCCAACGATATTATGAATTTGGAACCCCCAGACCCTAACGCCCCAGGGATGATGGATGGCCCTGAAATTCTCGTTAAAAGATTTAAGGGAAGAAGGGCGTTAGCTGGCATCATACCTGGTCCGAAAATGCCCTACTTGGCAAGGGGTATTGATGGTTATAATATCGATCTTTTCAGAAGGTTTTCTTTGGCGAAAAGGTTCATGGATATGGCGACGAAATATAACATCGAATTAGGGAAGCGTCTCATCGAGGTTGGAGTAGACTTCATAGTCATGACAGGAGATGTAGCCTATAGAAGAGGGCCAATAGTATCGATTAGGCACTTCAAAGAAGTATTTGTTCCAGCGATAAGCGAACCTGCAAGGGTCTTCCACAAGATGGGTGTTCAGATGATAAAGCATACAGACGGGTATCTCGAGCCAATAATTGAAGATCTCATTAACACGGGAATTGACGGGTTACATTCAATAGAGCCTGCGGCTGGAATGGATATAGGAAGCGTTAAAGCTCGATTTGGAGACAGAATATGTCTGTGGGGAGGAGTAGATCTCTCATATACGCTCTCGTTAGGGACAACGGAGGAAGTTGTCAGGGAAGTAAGGGACAGGATTGCCTCAGTAGCTCCAGGTGGAGGATATATACTTAGCTCTTCCAATAGTTATTCGACGGCGGTGAAGTTTCAAAATTTCAAAGCGATGGTTGAGGCGGGGAAAAAATATGGAAGATACTCTAGAAATTAAGAGGGGACTTTAGGGAAGAGGCAAAAATTTTATACAGACAGGCATAGAGACCCTTGTTTCATGTCCCGTCGGCTCTATAAGACCAGTTTTTTGATCTATCCGAAACGCTACGATATTATCTGTGTTTTGATTAGCTGCTAGCAGAAATCTTCCAGAAGGATCTATTGCGAAGTTACGTGGAAACTCTCCCAGCGTAGACTCGTAGCCTATACAGCTGAGTTTACCCGTCTCTTCATCAATCTGATAAATCACAATGCTGTCATGTCCGCGGTTCGAGCCATAAAGAAATCTGCCAGAGGGAAATACATGTATATCTGCAGGATAATTTGTATCTTTAAACCCTTCAGGAAGAGTGGAAACAGTCTGTATCTCTTCAAGTGTACCGCTATCTCGGTCATAACTAAATGCAACAATAGTTGAATCGAGCTCGTTTATCACATAGGCAAATCTTTCATTAGGGTGAAAAGTGAAGTGACGTGGCCCTGCGCCGGGCTTCGTTTTTACCCAAGGCTGCTTTTCATTAGGGGTTAGCTTCCCGCTTTCTGAATCAAACTTATAAATCATTATCTTGTCAAGCCCAAGATCCGCTGCATATACGTATCTATTGGAAGGATCAATAAGAATCGAGTGTGCATGGGGGCCTTCCTGCCGCTTCGGATTTACGCTGGACCCCTCATGCTGGACGAAATCCGTAGCGTCCCCGAGGCTTCCATCATCCATTATTGGCAATACGGCTATATTGCCGCTGGAATAGTTTGCTACGAAGACATATTTGCCATTCTTATCTACAGAAACGTAGCAAGGAGAAGTTCCCAGCGAAGGCTTGCTATTCAGAAATGTTAATTTGCCAGTCTCTTGATCTATAGAGAAGGCGCTAACGGCACCTGACTTCCTCCCAGCAAAGGAATGAACTTCATTAACCGCGTAAAGGTAACGTTTCTTAGGATCGATTGCCAGGAATGAAGGATTCTCTATATTTGTGGCCTTTCCGACTAATTCAAGATCAGCCGATTCCGGATCCATACGATATATGTATATTCCCTCGCTTCCCTTACTTGTATACGTCCCCACATATACAAACATCGTTCCGCTCATCTCATATACGCTCCATCAGCATGTTTACTCTTTATTTCATCAGTATCTCTTTAATCTTCCTCAGCAAATCCTCAGATTGCGGCGGGCATCCTGGAATGAAATGTCCCTTGAGATCGTTATAGAAGGTTGGAGCCGCACAATACCCACAGAATATAACGGTCTCTCCCTCTTTTAGATTCTTTTTGACATCCTCCGCCTTTACGTTCGGCCCAATTACGTATACGATTTTTTTGCCTCTCGATATTCTGTCACAGGACCTCATTATCTCCACTGAGAGTTGAAGGCATCCAGTGCATGCACCGAAGTTCATGACTCTAGAGTTCTTCATTCTAGAGTTAACAAATTTAACCATGTCGACAGCTTTGCCGAAGTATGCTTCCTCAAGGGATGCCCCGAGGATCTCAATATCATTCATGTTTCTTGTTCCAAGGCCTTTCTCTTCCGCCCATTTGAGAAATCTTAAACTTAAAGGGTCTATCCCCAGAACAGTGGCGGATACGGTGTCAACGGCGACTGCGTCGAAACCGGCAAGCGTAAGATCAAGCCTAAAGGTTTCCTTAAAGTCGCTGATTGGCCTTGGACCTATATGAAAGGTCGTATAGGTTCCATCGACTACTATCAAATCCGCACTTTTAGCCTTATAAAGATCAACTATCGCTTCCTCAACTCTGTTTATCAGATGATAATACCTTCTATCTTCACTTGGAATCAATCCATACATGTTCTTTATGGCTACTGTTACTCCGCATTGTGCGTGAGTCTTCAAAGTTGGAACGTTAATGAATACGTCTGAATCTAACAAGGGCTTAGATAATCTAACCTCATTGAAAAACACCGGATCCTCAACCTTAACCTTCACAAAGGGATGCTTATCCAATTCTAAAAATTTGGCTCCAAGCTCCTTTGCGAGTCGCTTATATTCCTTAATCGTCTCCGTCGGCTTCCTATACGTTGGAGTCTCTCCTATTATTACCTCAGACGCCCCCGCATTCAGTGATTCTTTAACTAAACATTCGATAGTCTCAAGTTGAACTACCTCACC
>CAZEGS010000008.1:0-31634 GCA_964512445.1 uncultured Candidatus Bathyarchaeia archaeon | reverse complement strand
CATTCAGTGATTCTTTAACTAAACATTCGATAGTCTCAAGTTGAACTACCTCACCCGTTACAAAAGGGGCGCCATCCACCAAGTTTGGCTTTATGAAGACCTTGTCTCCTCTACCTACTACTTTGCTTATGTCCCCGATCATGTGAAGACAGTCCCTAGTCCTCTTTATTATATCCTTGTCCTTCGTGATTGCCACTTCAGCCAACTTTCTCTTCCTCCACCTCTTTGTCCTACGTGAATCTGGAATATTATCTAACAAAGGCTTATTAATACTACGATTCGTAATGTGGCTGGTGCTTTGGATAACTTTTTTAGATAGATGCTTTTTTGAAATAAATATAATGAAAGAGCATCTTTGAGAAAGGTAGTTCGCAGTGGAGTTTAAAGAAGTAGGCTGGAATGGCTTTTTAATCAGAGTGCCAGAGGAGATGCATCTTACCCGTCAAGGCGGAAACGCGAAGGAAGGAACATTTCTGATGGAATCTGAAGGATATCTGATCGAGTTCAACTGGACCCCAACTTCTAAAAAACCCAAGCCTCTACTAGCTATTGTAGAGACTGTTGTGGATAGAGCTAGAAAAGAGGCGGAGAATAAAAAAGAAAAATTGACGATAGAGGAAAGAAGGGAAACATTCGTTAACAATCATGATGCTGTCTATCTGCGTCTGAAATCTTCTGTTGAAGAACGCTATTATATCTGGCAATGCCCAGAAAGCGAGAGGCTTATAGCTTTACGTTTCATAATTAGACCTTTCGATGAGAAAGCCAGAAACTTTGTTAAGCAGTTTCTAAGCACTCTTAAATGCCATATGGAAGAGAAGAATATATGGTCTTTAATGAAGATCCGCTTTGAAGCTCCCAAATCTTTTCTGCTTAGTGAGGCGAAATTTGCAGTCGGCCGTGCCCATATTGTATTGACGGAGAGTAGGCTCTCCGCATTTGAGGAGAGATCGAAGAATATCTATGTCGATTATTTTTCTATGGCTAACGTGATGTTTAAAGATACTTATAAGGACCCAGAAAAGTGGTTTGAAAAGAACTATCTTAAAGACTTCAAGAAGATTCTGAAGAAGTGGAGAATCAATTTTGAGACAAGCGGTGAGAAAAATCTGAGCAATCACAAAGTGATAATCAAGCAGGCAAAGAAAATGTCTGGATTATATACTAGAAGCACAGATTTATGTTCGGTTGCTTGCTGGTACTGTCCAGAAATGAATAGAATGTATGCGCTTGCTGTAAATTCAAGAGTTACAAGACCCGCGTTCTTCAAAAGGAGACTCAACGAAGAAGAACACAATAAGCTTTTCAATAGCGTTCTGGAATCTTTCCAATGCCATTAGCATAAAGCAAACGTAAAAGAATTAAAGCAGATAGAATCTCGGACATCTGATTCTCAATTTTGTGTATGATTCTCTAGGTCTCTCCAGCAATCTTATCTCTCTCCTGATTCTTCTCCAGATCAAATATTTTGAGACAAGATTCGATAAAGATTCGCCGTGAGAGTGATACACATCAAATTGAGGTTCAACAACGAGCTTGTATCCTCGAGCTAGCATCTCCAAGGCCCAATCATAATCTTCTCCGCCAAACTTTCCAGCATTCTCTATTAGCTCAGGCAGATTCTCATCAAACGTATATTCAGCCCATAGAGACCTTCTAAGAATACAATTGGTGGTTGAGAAGAACGTGTCCTTAACATAAGCTCTGCTTTGCTCCATCCTTCTTCTCCAAAAAAGATCGAAGGCCAATTTCTCCCAGAGTGTTCCATAGTGATGAGGCATGGTATATCCAGCTACACCTGCAACTTCTTGACTATCGAAATGAGAAACCCCCTTTTCAAGCCATCTATCCGAGACTGGTAAGCAATGCCCATTCGTGATGCAGACAAGCTCATGCTCTGAAATCCAGACACCTATATTAGCAGAGTAAGCGTAGGAGAATTCGCTATCAGAGATCGGCGCGATCTTCATCCGCATATTATCACGAAATATTCTCGTCTTCGCGATCTTCAGAAAGCTGATCATCTTTTCGAGAGACTTCTCCGTTGAGAAATTATCTACAATGATGATCTCTGACGGCTTCAACGTCTGAGAGCCCAACCTATACAGCAGCTCATAAAGATGCCTCTCAACATCTCTTGTTCGAATTACAACAGAGACATAGTGTTTTTCAGCTCTCATTCTAATCTAGAAAAGGAAATAATCCCGAATTAAAAACTAACTGCTCATCCAGTAATAGGAATCTTCAAATTTGCAAAGTAAACCATAAGAGCGTTGAGCCTTATGACTTCTGTTCTTCTTCGGATTCCCTTGCTAGACGTTCCCGAAGATCCTCCGGAACAATGAAGGCTATTAACCCTCGTTTAACTAAGCTGTTCAAGTAGGTACTTAGAGACACCTCAACTTCTCTTGGAAGAAGTTTGTATTTCTCACATAGATAATCAACTATCTCTTTTGTGGTTTTCTTACCGTCACATAGTTCCCATACTGTTGAACCTATCTCGTCAAGCTGTATTTTTTTCTCTTCAGGCTCAGGGAAAAGTCTTGAAAAGAGTCCAAAAGCCCTGCCGGACGCCTTTTTTCTTTTTTTAGCTTCTTCTCTAATCTTCTTGAGGGGAATGGCTATTTTGATCTCGCCCTTCTCATTCTTTTCCCATTTAACTATGGGATTTCGTATAGGCTTTAAGCTGAGAAACTCGCTTCGACTTAGCCTTGGAGCCTTCGGCTTCTTCTTGCGTCTAAGCTTATCCAGTATCATAATCTTTTGGTCCCAAATAAAAAAGAGGCAAGCTCCCTTAAAAGTTTAAAATTATCAATTTTTCGAATCTAATCAACCTTATACTTTTAAGCCGAGACGAGAAGCTTTTATCTCGGTTCTTCCAAATGAATAGGATTAGCTGACGTCAGGTGGAGAGCCTTGAGCTTATACAACAATTTGTTAACAATTAATTTTGAGGAAGTCGTGAGCGAAATAAAGAGATTCATAAAGAGAGTTGTTAATGAAGCGAATGCTTCAGGAGTAGTGGTGGGCTTAAGCGGGGGAGTCGACAGCTCCTTAACTGCAACATTATGTGTCCGCGCTCTCGGCGCAGATAAAGTTTTAGGGATTCTAATGCCTACCTCGTTCACGCCTAAGGAAGATGTTGAGGACGCATATGAACTGGCTGAAATGCTAAAAATAAATACAAAAAGAGTCTATATCGATGGAATCTTCAAAGCATTTCTGGAAGCCATGAAGGTTTCAGAGACAGATCCAACGTTGAAAATGGCTTTTGCAAATTTAAGGGCGAGGATACGAATGGCGATCCTTTATTTCTTTGCGAATGCCTACAATATGCTTGTCGCGGGAACCAGCGATCAAAGCGAGCTTCTAATAGGCTTTTATACTAAGTATGGAGACGGCGCTGCTGATTTCCTTCCGATAGCCCACCTATATAAAACTCAGGTGAGGAATCTGGCAAAATATTTAGGTATTCCCGAAAAGATAGCCTATAAGCCTAGTAGCCCCCAACTTTATCCGGGACACAGACTGTTAGATGAGATACCGATCGACTATGATAAGATCGATCCAATTCTGATTGGGCTCTTCAAGCATAGATTATCGCCCGAAGAGGTCAGCAGAAGAAGTCAAGTTCCAGTGGAGATAGTTTTAGACATAAAGTCTCGATATGAGAAGACTAGACATAAACGGGAACTTCCAATAAGAATATCTCATTAAGCATCAATATTTCCCAAAAAATCACAATCAAGCCGCGATTTAATCATTAAGTGGCGATTGTTCTCATGATCGTTTTTCAGCCTCACGGAAAAAGAATAGAAGCCAAAAAGGGAGAGACGCTGTTAGAAGTTGCTACTGACGCTGGGATAAGCATAAACTCGATATGTGGAGGAGAAGGCCTATGCGGCAAATGTAGAGTAATAATTCGGGATGGCATGCAGAATCTATCCTTGCCAACTAATGCTGAAAAAAGAGCGCTATCAAAGGATGACATAGCCAACGGTTTTAGGCTGGCATGTCAAACGAAAATCGAGAGAGAAGGCTTGATAGTTATTGAAATTCCGCTTGAAAGTCGGGTTGATAGGCATAGGCTGCTTCTCAGAGGATTGGAGAAAAAGATTCCGCTGCAGCCATCTGTGAAGAAGATCAGCCTAAGTCTCATGAAGCCTTCTTTAACTGATGTTGTTGCAGATGTAGATAGGCTTTTAAGAGCCGTAGAATCTGAGACAGGATTTAAGGTTAAGATAGATTATGAAGCGATGAAAGAAGCTCCGCATACCATACGATTAGGAGAATGGCAAGTATCCATTGTGTTGTGGAGAGATGAAGAGATAATCTCAATTGAGCAAGGCTTCTCCTCGGATCTTTACGGGTTTGCAGTAGACGTGGGAACGACGAAGCTAGCCGGATATCTTGTAGACTTAAAAAGCGGAGAAGTCATAGCAACGGCTTCGATGATGAATCCTCAAATAGCGTACGGCGAAGATGTTATTACAAGAATTAAGTTTTCCATGGAGAAGAAAGAAAATTTCAAGATACTACACAGAAGCGTGGTTGAGGGAATTAACAAGCTTATCGACGAAGCCTGTGAGAAAGCTAAAGTCTCTCCAGATAAAATATATGATATGACCGTTGCTGGAAACACCGCTATGCATCATATCTTCTTGGGCATCCCACCAAACTACGTTGCGTTAATGCCGTATCCCGCTGCCCTGCAATCGGCCGTTGATGTCAAGGCAAGGGAGGTAGGAGTAAGGATAAACTCTGGAGCTTACATTCATGCATTGCCTACAGTAGCTGGATTCGTTGGTGGAGATGCCATCGCAGACGTATTGGCCACCGAGATCTATAAAGCCGATGATATTTCTATGCTGATCGATATAGGAACTAATACGGAGATAATCCTAGGAAATAGAGATATGCTAATAGCTTGTTCATGCGCATCTGGCCCTGCCTTTGAAGGCGCCCATATTAAGCATGGCTTGAGGGCTCTCAATGGAGCGATCGAGCATGTCTGGATTGATCCGGATACGTTTGAAGTTGGGTACAAGACGATAGGGGATGAGAAGCCTCGAGGCATATGCGGCTCAGGCATCGTTGATGCTGTTGCTGAATTGCTGAAGGCTGGTTTGATAAATTCGAGTGGTAGATTCAACACTGGAATTGACACGCCTAGGCTGAGAAGGAGTGAGGAGTCTCTTGAGTTTGTAATAGCATGGAGGGAGGAAACGGCAAATAAGTCCGATATAACCGTGACTCAAAGTGATATAAGGGAAGTTCAGCTCGCAAAAGCAGCAATATATACTGGCGCCTCTATCTTGATGAGGCATATGAAGATCGGGACTACGGATATTCAAAGGGTTTACTTAGCTGGAGCATTCGGAAACTATGTAGATCCCCAAAACGCTAAGGTTATCGGGATGTATCCGGATGTACCTCTAGAAAGAGTCGAGTTTGTTGGAAACACTGCTGGGTCAGGAGTTCGAATGGTGTTGCTCTCAACCGAAGCGAGAGAGATTGCTATGGAGATAGCTAAAAAAATAGGATATGTGGAGCTGGGTGCGGATCCAAACTTTCAAAACGAATTTCTTAAAGCAACATATCTGCCTCATAGAGAGCTGAAGCGGTTTCCAAGCGTGGTTGCAATGCTTGAGAAGAATAAAAATGTTAATCACTAGGCTTGTCTATTGCTAGTCTTATAAGTTTCTTCGCATAGTTTGTCTTGTTAAGAATGAAGTCTTGGTGATGAAGATTGAAGATTGCTAAAAGAATGAGGCTGATTAAGCCGTCAGGAACTATAGCTATGGCTGAAAAGGCGCGGGAGATGGAGCGGAAAGGAAGAAAGGTTTATCATCTAGATATGGGTGAGCCGGATTTTGACACGCCAGCGCATATAAAAGAGGCTGCTATCAGAGCCATAAAGGAAGGATATACTCATTACACTTCTAGCAGAGGAATTTTGGAGCTGCGGGAGGCCATAGCTGAGGATCTTGAAAGAAGAAGAATTTATGCCGATCCAAACGATGAGGTCCTTGTAACTCCAGGTGCAAAACATGCGATATACTGCGCTTGTCTTTCTACTCTTGATCCTGGAGATGAGGTCTTGGTTCTTTCACCTACTTGGCCGACTCATTTCCAATGCGTCGAGATCGCGGAGGCGCGGGCGATCGAAGTTTCATGCGGCGAGGATTTCAGTCTAAATGAAGAGGAGCTGAAGGCGAAAGTCACAGACAAGACAAAGATGATTCTTGTAGGCTCACCAAACAATCCCACTGGCGGGGTCTTAAGTAGAGAAGATATTAAGACGATCGTAGACGTCGCGGCAGATAATGATCTTCTAATCCTTTCAGATGAGGTTTATGACAGGCTTGTATATGAGGATTTTAAACCCGTAAGCCCAGCTTCGCTTGAAAATGGCAGGGAAAGAACAATCGTGATAAATGGGTTCAGTAAAGCCTATGCGATGACTGGATGGAGACTTGGCTATGCCTGTGCTAGCAAGGATATAATCGAGTCTATGACGCGGATTCAGCAATCAACAACCACATGCCCCGTCAGCTTTGTGCAGAAGGCGGGAATAGCCGCACTGAGAGGCCCGCAAAACCAAGTTGAGGAGATGATCAAGCAATATGACAGAAGGAGACGTTTTATAGTTGAAAGACTCAATAAGATTGAGGGAGTTAAATGTGCTAGGCCTAAAGGAGCCTTCTATGTCTTTCCTGACATATCAAGCCTAAAAATTTCTAGCTCGGAGTTTTGCCTGCGGCTTTTAGAGGAAACCGGGGTCTCCACAACTCCTGGAAGCGTCTTTGGAGAAAGCGGTGAGGGGCATATCCGCATCTCCTATGCAAGTGATACGCAGACAATATCTGAAGGCATAAAAAGGATGGAAGAGTTTATAAAAAAGCATAGGTGAACCGCCAAAAAGGTGATAAGGTATGCTTGACGAAAAATCATTATCCATCCTGAAGCGTATGACAGAATCTTTCGGGCCCTCAGGCTTCGAGAGAGAAACATCACGCATAATAAAGGAGTATATGAAGGAATACTCAGATGAGATTTTATCCGACAAGCTGGGATCCGTGGTCTATGTAGCGAAGGGAAAAAGTGAGAGGCCCCACGTGCTTTTAGCAGGACACATAGACGAGGTTGGCTTCGTTGTTTCAGGCATAGATGAAAAGACAGGTTTTCTAACTTTTAACACTCTTGGAGGCTGGTGGGATCAAGTTCTTCTTTCTCAAAGGGTTGTGGTGAGAACCTCTAAGGGAGATATTATGGGCGTTATTGCAGCGAAACCTCCACACTTGTTGACTGAGGAGGAGCGTAAGAAAGTTCTAACGAAAGATAAAATGTTCATTGATATAGGTGTCACATCTAAAGAAGAGGCGGAGAAGGCTGGTGTAAAGATAGGAGATCCAGTGGTTCCTTGGTCGCCATTTTCCATAATAAATGATGGAAAAGTTGCTATGGGGAAGGCCTTTGATGACCGCATCGGAGCCTTCATCATGATGGAGGCTATTCGTAGAATAAAGGAGAACGGAATAGAGCATCCGAACACGATCTATGGAGCTGCAACGGTCCAGGAGGAGGTTGGGCTTAGGGGAGCGCAGACAGTTTCTCATCTTGTTGATCCGGACGTAGGCTTGGTTCTTGAAGTTGATATTTCCGGAGACGTGCCTGGCATAAAACCTTTTGAAGCTCCTGCTAAGATGGGTAAAGGCCCTAGTCTCTTAACCTTTGATCGAAGTATGATTCCAAATCAGCCGCTTAAGGAATTCGTCATAAAGACGGCTGAGGAAGCTGGAATTCCGCTTCAGCTTTCACAAGTCGCTCGTGGAGGAACAGACGCTGGGAGAATACATCTGTATAGAACTGGATGTCCAAGCGTTGTGATAAGCGTGCCAACAAGACACATTCATAGCCACGTAGGTCTGCTTAGTCTAGAAGACGTCGATAACGCAATTAAACTCATTATTGAACTTGTGAAAAGGCTGGACAAAAAGAGAGTGGAAAGCTTCACCGCCATCTAACAGAAAATTAAAACTCGTCCTCTCGCTTCCTTTACTATGAAATCTTCGTCTACGAGTTCCTTATCTTTAGTTTTCATACTATTATTTTTTAATGTTATACTGTGAAAATATTATAAATGCCATGTCTAATTGAGGTTTTTAAACTCTAATTTAACCTATTTTTAGAGAAAGAAACCCGCTAAAAATTATTATTGCCATAATCCTGTTAATTTTTGGAAAAGTTTTTTATGTTTTATTTGTGTACAAAATTGTACATTAACGTAAAACGTATGATCTTATACATGCTGTTTTATTCTCCTATCCGCAAAGAAGAATCTTGTCTGTCCCATAGTCTTTACATCTAGAGGCCTTATCTTCACTATTATAGGAAAGTCCTTGACTATCTTTCCTAGAAGGAGACAGTGGTGTGGAGGCAGATCCCTCACTATAGATGTTACCGTCTCAGCATCGACCCTGGCAGCTCTGGAGATTATTTGGAGATCATGTTCATTGACGAAGTTCAGCAGGAAAATGTTGTCTGCTTGACGATAGATATTCTCATGAATTGTATTAGGCTGATTAGTCACAAAGGTTGTGAACAGTCCAAAGTGTCTCATCCTCGTGACTATGTCGTCCCAATAAGTCTCCTTTAGGTATAAGTGCGCTTCTTCGGCGAATAAGAAGACAGCTCTTATTTTCCATTGAGATAAGGCATCTTGGAGCTTTGCTAAAACATACTCAACAACCATTTGGCGATCGGAGGGAGACGTATCACTTAGGTCTATGACTATTACGCCGCCGCTCCTTTCAGTCTTGCAGAGTAGCTCTTCAAAGTCTGTTGCTTCAGCCATATTATCAGTAAAGAATCCAGAGTTAACAAGCGCAGAGTATCTTGAATATAAAGCATCCTTGACATGCTGATTACATTTCCAGTTTTGAATAGCCTCTCCAAGCTCATGTAATGTCAGCCTCCCTCTCTTCTCTAGAAACTTCCATATATGCCTGAATTCGCGGGCGGATGTTCCTGGAAGCCCCAACGCATATGTAAGCGTCCTCATAATGACGTAAAGCTTCGTCTGGTACAAGGTCACCTTAAAGGTCTTTCCAGGAGAAAGCACATGAATCTTATTATGATACTTGTTCTTTGATCCGTCCTGATTGTAGCCGAGATTAGTGTACTCTCCGTTAAGGTCCAAGATTACGACGGTTGCTCCATAGTCGGCAAGACCTAAAACAAGAATTTTAGATAGGTGCGACTTACCAGTCCCTTTCTTCCCAGTGATTATGTTTAATTTTCCATCTAATTGGCAAGCGTCGATAGCTAAGGGAAAGGAATCTTGTGTCTCCCCGATCTTTATGGGAAGATCACCATTGATCTCTGCCAGCTTGACAAGTAGTCTTGTTGGAAGCTTACATATGGTTGAGTGTATCCTGGAGGGAAGCCAAGAATTCTCTTGTCTAAGCTTATCATTCACAATGGTTCCATGGATCTTGCAGATGAGTAAACGGGCATCTTGAATATAGAGTATATGAGACATTATATTAAGAGGGTCGTCATCCTCTCCGTGAATTGAGTTTTCAGTGTCCGGTGTTCGTAGAAGTTCCTCTAATACACCAGGCACATTAGCAAATTCAATATCTATCACTTGTGCAATCATCGCTTTGCCAGCTTTCTCATCTTTTATAAGCAAATACTCTCCCTTCTCTATCTCCTCGCCTGGAAAGCTCAAGATGTGAAGTGTGTTTCCAGTTTTTTTGAAAAGTCTCATTTTTAATCTCCAAGCCTCGTTCCATAAGGTCCAAAAAGAGTTCTATGCATATTGTATTTTGGAATAAGTCGAAGGCCATATCTTCGAACTAAAAATCTTCCGATTCCTATAACATCGCCAGCAGTGAATGTTGAGTAAATATGTGCTAAACGTAAAGTTTCTGGATATCCCTGATAGACTATGTCGTTCCCTAACAGCTTCTCAACTGCAACTATGCTCTCCTCTCTAGAAATGGTTCTGTCAATATCAAGACGGAACGCGCAGCCTCGTTTGGCAAGTTTTGCTACGTATACTCTTCCTAAGAGCCTCATAAAATTTTGAGGTGATAAAGGAAGAGAGTCTATCTCAAATAAGCATGGTGACTCATACCTCGCAACGAGATCCGTGATTCTTTGATCCAAAAATCTTAATGTTGTGTCTTTGGAAAAAGCCATGATGATGTTGGAGTTTTCTCTAGCAGTCTTTAGTATTTTTGAGAGGTCAGCAGCTGAGCTTTTGGAAACTCCTGCTGTTAGGGAACCATCCCAAAGAATTATACTGTCTCTCGCAAGATGCGAAACTTGGGCTTGTAGCCATCTCTCAACAAGGTTGCATAGCCGTTTTTGCGGCTCCACCTGCGGGGATCTTGAATTTAAAAGGAAATCTTTGCTTAGCTCCTTAAAAATCTCATAGATGTTCTCTCCAGTTACATGAAATGGAAGAGGCCCGAAGCGAAGGTATTTATATCTGCTGTTTGCCTTCAGTACGATGGTGCCTCTTACAGCGTATATTGCTCCAGCTTCTGTAGTTCCGATTTTTATGCTTGAGACATCTATTCCGATTATTGGTGTTCCATCAAAGATCGGTTTTAAAGGCGTTAGAAAGGTCGATATGATTTTTCCTTTTATATTGATTGGATTGTTATCCAGCCTTGCTTCTATGAATGATTCTAAGAGATCGACATCTTCTAGTTGGAAAATCTTTCCTTTAATTGTATGCATTGTGTTAAGACTTAATTCTACTATTTTCTTCGAGAACTCTGCCTCTTTTAGGATTTGAGGAAAATTATATTTTGATGTTGTTTCATAGTGTAATTGCCCAATCAACAACATTCACCAATTTGCAAATCTTAACCGATGTTGTATTTAAATGTTGTGCATGCGCAAGATGCACAACAAACAACAACAATAATATGCGAGAAAAAGCCAGCGCGTACGAGCTGCAGAACCACACGTGAGGAAAAATGGCAGAGGAACCATCAACCAAGGAAAAACAGATAGTTCGCGTAAAAATGAAGGTCGGAAACATAGAATTCGAAATAGAATGTCGAGAAGACCAGATACAAAGCGTGGTTGAGAAAGTTCTCTCAACAATAACAGAGCACGCAAAGAAACCGATCTCTATCGCGGAAACCGCATATCCCAGCCGAGCTGAAACCTGCAGAGGAATTCTTGAAAGACTCTGGAAAGAAGGGTTCTTCGCGGAGCCACGTTCGCTAAGTCAAGTGCATGAAGAGATGACAAGGATAGGCTACCATTACGATCGAACAGCAGTAGCACATGTTCTACTCGATCTTGTTAGAGACGGAATATTAACTCGTGAAGGAAGACCTCGAAGATACCTTTATGTTCAGAAACGACCTCCAAGCACATGATCCGACACAAGTTCGATGTGAGGCGGATCCACTTGAATAGTAAATCGCTGGATGACGTTGACTGTAGCAATCCGCGGATTCTGGTTCTTTCTCACTGCATATTAAACCAGGCAACAAGATGGTGGCAAAAAGGAAAGCCTTTAAGTAAAAATTTGGGTATGAACATAAATTTTCTCAGATTATTGTTAGATCTGAAAATAGGCGTTATACAGATGCCGTGTCCAGAGTTCACCTTCTGCGGCAATCCACGCCCTCCAAGAACAAGAGATGAATACTTAAATCTGCCAGGTTTTCTAAAGCACTGCGTAAAACTTGCAGATGAGACTGCTAATTACCTTAGAAATCTAATAGATAACGCACGCGAACCCTCAATTAAAATCTTAGCGATAGTAGGGGTGGAGCGATCGCCGACATGCGGCGTTAAATGTGTTCCCGTCGGTATGGGCATGGACAAGCGATATGAGAAAAAGAAAGGAATATTCATTGAATTACTGCTTAGAAGTCTTAGAAGAGTAAATTTGGAAATTCCAATTGTGGGGATCGATTTTGATAAGCCTCAAGAGTTTGTTAATGTTATCGGGAGCCTCATAAAATAATTTATACGAAGCGTTGAGTCTATTTCTTATATTCTTCAATGAGAATCTCCGTTTTTCTTATTCCCAGAGTCGTAAGGCGATATTCTCCCTCGGATGTTCTTTCGATTAGTCCCTCAGAGATTAATCGCGGGGCTTCATTAGATACTGTCTTTCGTGCCTTTCCAATGATTCTCGCAAGATCTTTAGTTGATAATGTATCTTTGGAGAGCTTTCCAAAGAGTCTTCCTAAATAGGCTCCGAGGAGAGCTAGGCAGACAGCATCTCTTGTAGGAACATCGAGACTAGACGATAAGATCGGTCCCTCCGATGTTATTTCTATTAGCCCTTCAATCTTCTTTGTAAGATCAACTATGTCCGGCGTGTAAATTATCCTCTGAAGTATTTCTAAGCTGGGACAGATCTGAGTCAAGAATTTAATAGTTAACTCAAAAACTTCGTTTACATCTCCTTCAAAATCCGCTTTAGTCCTATCAAGCTCGATATGAACTTTAAGTTTTTCCTTATCTCCCAATTATATCCTTTCCTCACTCTTTATTTTTGGTAGAACATCATCAATAAAATTCTTCACTCCAAGAGTCGTTATTCTATACTCTCCGCGTCCCACCCTTTCAATCCAGCCTGAGCTAACTAGTTCGCTTAGGCGAGCGCCAACACTACTCGATTTTCCTCCAGTTAACGACGTGATTTCACTAGTCGCTAAAGTATCCTTTTCCAGCTTTCCCGTCTTATATCCAATATATGTTTTAATAAGGTGGAGTAAGATGGCATCTCTTTCTCCGCTAATCTTCTCTTTAGGGATGGTGACTACAGGTCCCTCAGGGGTAAAAGCAATTATACCCTTCACATTCTCTAGGAGATCTTCCAAATCAACTGTAAGAACGAGCTTGGATGCAAGGTCATAGGTTGGAAGAATCTGCTGAATAAGCCTTAAAAGCGATCTTATAACCTCATCCGGTTTACCCTTAAACCTAATTTCTAGGTCTCTATATTTTGCAAATATTTCTAAGGGATCTTCTTCACTTTCCATATAGCTGCCTCTCTAGGAAGGCTTTTCTTAGCCAGCTGCACTGCATAGTTTTAATATACACTGGAAGTGAGTGATGTATACTCGCGCCTAATATGGTACTATTATACGTGAATATGTCTATATGTATTTTGCAATGTTTTAAAAAGATTTATCATCCTTACAATTCGGCTAAGCATACTTATTTTGAATTAATAATCAAGTTCATGAGAATGCTGATTTCTCTACAAGTAATAGTTTATATGCGATATTCTTTGACGATTTCTCCGACCATTCGCACCTTTTCTATGTTTCCATCCGGAGGCAGCATATCTGATATTCCGACTATTATGTTAGGGGCGAACGTTTCGAGAAGCTTATTCACAAATTTTCTCAGCTCATCACTACTGACGGGGGGTAGAAAATGAGTTGCGGGTATACCATCTACCATAATCTTATCTCCCAATGCCTCCTTCAGCTCTTCTAATGTTACGTTTCCTTGGGGAAGCGGGGGAACGCATTCAAGTCCATCTAAACCAGTTTCTTTTATATAAGGCAAGAGCTTCTTTATTTTTCCGTCCCAATGTGAAGTGCAGTATTTTCCAGCCTGATGAAGCTCCTTCGTCCTTCGATTGTAATATGGAATCATATACCTTTTAAATAGTGGAGGCGAGCATAAGCCTTCATCAATGTTATCGCCAAAGTTGACCAGTCTGAAAGGAGTTTTCCTGATCAAGGTGAATCTTTCATCATCATTTTCGTCGAAGACTCTTAGGAGATCTTCTACTTCCTCTCTATGTTTCCAAAGTGCTATTATTCCCCTTTGAAATCCCATGTAGACTATAAAGAATCTCTGGATCGATCCCCATGGAACCGAGATGAGCGGTTCGGAGCGATCTCCTAAAAGTCTCAACCTTTCCTTATATAACTCCTTATCGAAAATGAACCTTTGATTCTTCAATATGTACTTCAGCACCTTGAAGTCTTCTACGCTTTTCAAGAAATATTCGATTCTTAGACTGGCTGTTCCATACTCCGTTATTCTCTCAATCTGTGTAAGTTTTCCTTTAGGTGTGTCATACTTCGTATAGATGTATTTTTCATCTCTCTTTATCTTTACCCGAACCTTATCCCCCTCAATTATCTTTATTGTATCATTAAAATAATGATACGCGCGTGGTGAAGCGCCCAGATCATCGTATATTGCGAGGAGATCCCATCCTTCATACTCTTTTGGAAGGGTTCCCCTCGCCTTATTTACTTCATACCAATGATGAAGCCTCGGCTGCCACACCAAACGATCTGCTTTTCTATGCTCAAAAACCGCCATTGTCCGCTCTCGATTATTCAACCTCTAAACCCCTCATAATGGATTCTAATGAGGATACTAACTTACTTATATATGAAGCGCATTTATCATTTGTTAAGGCTGGTGGGCTTCTTGTCTAAGATCAAAGTCGGCTTAGTCGGCGTTGGAAACTGCGCCTCCGCACTCGTGCAGGGAATAGAATTTTACAGAAATGTTCAGAGAGCGGAAGAATGTATAGGATTAAGACATCTATATGTTGGCAAATATCACCCTAGCGATATAGAGATTGTATGCGCCTTCGATGTATCCTCAGAAAAAGTTGGGAAAGATCTTTCTGAGGCAATATTTGCCGAGCCAAATAATACATTGAGGTTCGCTGATGTTCCTGAACTCGGAGTGAGGGTCTTGAAGGGACCGGTTCTAGACGGCGTAAGTGGTTATGCAAAGGACATTATTAAGCTGGATTCGTCGCCCGAAGTCGATGTGGCTCAGAGCTTAAAAGAAGCGGGAGCCCAGATTGTTCTAAATCTTCTTCCAAGTGGAGCTCGAGAAGCATCGTTTCGATATGCCGAAGAGTCTTTAAGGACTGGCTGCGCATTTATTAATGCAACACCAACTTTAATTGCAAGCGACGATTCTTGGGCTGAACGTTATGCAGAAGCTAGGCTTCCAATAGTTGGTGATGATCTGACCGATCAGGTTGGAGCTACCTTTCTTCATAAAGTTCTGCTTGAGACATTAAATAGAAGAGGAGTTAAAATCTCTAAAACTTATCAGCTCGATGTTGGAGGAGGAACAGAATCAGCTGAAACACTTGAACGTGCTTGGGAAGCCAAACGTAAAATAAAGACAAAATCAGTAATCTCCGTTCTGCCCTATGAGGCGGAGATTGTGGCAGGCTCGATGGATTTTGTTGAGTTTTTAAAGAACAGCCGTGACAGCTATTTTTGGCTTGAGGGGTTATACTTCGGCAAAGTTCCATTTCAGATAGATATAAGGCTCTCTACAGTTGACGCTCCAAATGCAGGATCGGTGCTCTTCGATGTAATACGTGGAGTTAGGATTGCTCTAGAGAAAGGAGATTCTGGACATGTTCTACCAATCTCTGCATACGCTTTTAAACACCCTACAAAAATTCTTCCACTTTTGGAAGCAGAAGAGCTATTCGAAGAGTATATAGGAAACAAATAGATATCACTCCTTTTTCTCTTATCAAACTGAGAAGTCCTCTGAAAAATTTTAGAAGATAAAAAGACAGTTTATACAAAATACGTAATGATGGCGGTGATTCGTGCAGTCCAGTTCTCTGAAGCGACGTATAAAGATCTCCGTCGCCATTCCAGCGTCTTTAGTATCTGATATTCCACATTTGAGAGAAAAAACGCTTAGGATAGGGCTGATTGGACGAGCTTTAGCAATCTTTCGTGTAGATGAGATAATAATCTATCCAGATATTTTAGGTCAAAATCAAACTAGAGATGCGTCTTTGATAAAGGCTATTCTGTCGTATATGGAGACCCCACAGTATCTACGACGCCGCCTCTTCAAAATTAGACCTGAACTTCGCTATGTTGGGATTCTGCCGCCATTAAGAACTCCTCATCATCCCACGTGGAGTAGAGAGAAAGATTTGAAGATTGGAGAATACAGAGAAGGAGTAGTGGTCTCATCAAATGATAAGGGAGTTCAGGTAGATATAGGCGTTGAAAGACCAGTTTTAATTCCTAATGTTCATCTCAAAGTCAATTCGAGAGTAACCGTTAAAATAAAGGAAAAGGGTGAACGCTTAATCGGTGGAATTACAGATCCTGATGAGCCTAAGATCTACTGGGGCTACAAGGTTAATGTTTCTGATCTTCCACTTAGCCTTATATTAAAAGATCAAAGATACGATCTGGTTATAGCTACATCTAGACGCGGCGACACTATTACAAAGATCATAGATGAAATTTTGGATCTTTGGAGGAGATCTAGACGAGTACTTGTTGCCTTCGGTTCTCCGACGCGAGGGCTTCAAGAAATCCTTGGGCAGGAGCACGTTAAACTTGAAGAGGCCGCTCACTTTATTGTTAATACTATTCCAAACCAGGGAGTGAAGACTGTTCGAACAGAAGAGGCGATCTATGCAACTCTAGCAATACTTAATGCTTTTATGCCGGACTGAAAAAGGAAAATAGATTCTAGCCTTTTTCTTAAGGTCTTCAAAATTAGGTGATTCCAAGCAGTCTAAGCGAATCTCTATTTATTATCTCTTCTATTTTTTCTTCCGGAACCTTTGGAAGATTCGTGCCTTCTGTAAATTTATTTATCCTTCTAAGGTTATCGATTGTTTCTCTAGGGGTGGTCACAGGGTAGTCTGAGCCGAATAGAAGCTTATGCATCTGGTCGTATTCGTTGCAGAGTACCAAAGCATTGTAAAATTGCCATGGCCTGTAGAACAGGGCGGATATATCCGCGTAAACGTTAGGCTGCTTGCGGATTAGGACAATTGTATCCTCAAACCAAGGATGCCCCATATGAGCTATCACGATCTTTAAATCTGGAAAAGCAATAGCGACTTTCTCTAAAAGTCTCGGATGAGTATACTCCAATGGATCCCATCGTCCAGGAGTGGTTCCCATATGGAAGATTATTGGAAGTCCAAGATCCTGAGCTTTCCGATAAACTGCGCAGGCCTTATCGCTGAAGGGATGAAAGTTCTGATAGGCCGGACCCAGCTTTATGCCTTTTAATCCAAGATCGTTATAGGCACGGTCAATCTCGTCAACCGCGTCTTCTTGGTTTGGATCTACAGACATGAAGCCTATTATCTTCTCAGGATGGAGACGGGCATATTCTGCAATGAAGTCATTTGGTGTATCCTTCCCATGCGCTATGCTGAATACTATTGCTTTGTCGACATCCGACATAGCATCGTAATGTTCCTCCCAGCTTACTGGTACTCTTACTGGATGGTTAGGCCTCCAGTTAACATATGTAGCCTCTTCTTCGCTGACGGGTTTACGAAATGAAGAAACATGAGTGTGAACATCAACTATCATAAAGTCTCTTCCTCCATATTCTGATCTATTCTACCAATAAAGTTTATAACATTGATTATTTCCAAAAGCGAATTTAATGCTGTAGAAACAGGCTCCTTCACTAATCGTGCAGAACTTCTATTCGATGTACGGAGTTTAGATTTATGAAAACTTCGCTTCGATCTTCTCGACTTACAACTTGGGGGATGGGTTGAGCGATCGTTGATCTAAGAACTGTTGCTTTTCCTTCTGAAAGCCATATTCCAGGAGGATCGCGCGTCACCGCGGCTAGAATCCCCTCATATCCATATGACTGATCTAGTATTACGTGAATTTTTCGGCCTAAGTGACGTTCAAGCATATGAAAAATCGTTGGCGGCGGCGTATTCGCTGACATTAGTATTCAGAGAAAGATAAAGAGCGTTTCGCAAATAAGTTTTTCTATCTTCTAGAAGCGAAAAAATCTCCTTATAAATCTGAAAACTTCTATATTCAGCCTTAATGATTTAGACGTCTTACTCAAATAAAAGCCATAGGAAATTCTTGAAATGAACATAGAATTGTTAAAAACCCTAATCTTTTTTAACAATTTTGAAGATCAATAAGACCATAAAATGGGGCGTTTAAACAATGACAAATAAGCATGGAAATACCTATAGAGAAAGGGCAGTCAGCCACTACTCCTCTTTATTCACGCTTCCATCAACTAAAAAAAGTTATGCCTTGCTAATTTTACAATGTATCCTTACTGGCGCTTCTACTTCTCTACTCCCTTCCACTTCACTCTATGGTTTCTTATATGGACTTGTGATTGGAACAATCATTTTTCTTGTAACATACCTTTGTAATTATATTTCATCCCATTGGCTGCTGCGCCATGATCTTGTATTAGACTTTAGAAGAATCTCTTTCCTCTCTTTAATCTCGAATTCTATCCTATCTGTATTCATATTTTTAGATTTTCTAATTTCTAGTATATACGGAGCATCAGTCATTGAGTTAAGGGCTACCTCAATAGGAGTCTTCGCATCACTGGCTCTTAGGATTTTAGTGTTTCAATCAGCCTCTTTTGTGGTTGCGTGGAGAATTGGAATCGCAATTTTTCTTCAACCTTCGCTCTTTCTAGCCTCACTATTTATTCCTCAGCTTCCATTTCTAGAATCCTTTGAGAATATCTTAGTAAGATTAAGCATCTCTACCTTAGCTGCTTTTATCTGTATTCAAATTCTAATTAGATCGCTAAATATTATAGGCATTCAACGAGTCGGAATCCCCACGATAAAGTTGTTTAAAGCATTTTTTGCAGACTGGACAGAAGGGATCGTAGAGCCTTTAGAAGAGATATTTGAGTATTTAAGCGAAGAACATGACATAAAGGTATCAATGATCGCGTTCAGATCTAAAAAGGAAATGAAGGCTCTTATTGTTGTTCCAGGCCTCCATCCCGGCCCATTCAAGAATGTTGGGAGTAGCCAGATTCCAAGTATTATTCAAGAAGCTTTAGAGAAGAAGTTTGGATGTGTGGTTTCAGTTCCCCACGGGATCTCAGGCCACGAATTAGACCTGGCTTCGCATTCTGAGAATATGAAGATTCTGGATCGCATCCTCAAAGCTGAGTTTACGGATTTTGAAAGTTATGCATCTCCCTTTTTGAGTCTCGTAAAGAATAGTGCCACAGCTAACTGCCAAATATTCGGCAAATGCGCACTTATCATATTGACTCTCGCACCGAACACCATGGAGGATCTCCCTCTCGAGCTTAGAGAACTGATAGCGCAAGAAGCCAAAAAACGGGGATTATCCTCTGCCTTAACTGTTGATGCTCACAATAGCATAAGTGGATATTTCGATCCGGAGAGAATCAAGAAACCTATCCTTGATGCTGTTTCTTCAGCTCTGGATAAAATATCAGAAACTTACTCATCGAGGTTTAAAGTGGGAGCCGCAAAGATCGTTCCATCAGAATTTAATATTCGAGAAGGGATGGGCCCGGGGGGAATAACCGTCATGATCGTGGATGTCGATGGAGAGAAGACTGCATACATCACGATCGATGGGAATAACATGGTCTCAGGACTTAGAGAAAAGATTCTTTCCGAGATCAAGAGGCTTGGTATAGACAACGGGGAGGTTATGACTACTGATACTCATGCGGTAAATGCTGTTGTAATAAGCGATCTAGGATATCATCCGGTTGGAGAGGTCATCAGTCATGAAAAGCTGATACGTTATATAAAGGAATGTGTTAGAAAAGCCTTAGATAATCTTGAATTTGCAGAGGCTTCATGGTGCGAGGAGATTATTTCAGGAGTGAAGGTCATAGGGGAGCGTCAAATAGATAATCTCTGCTTAATCGTTGATGAAGCTTCAAAAAAGATAAAGAGAATCTCGATTATCCTATTTCCCTCCATCATCCTTCTTCTTGTCCTCATCATGGCTATTCTTTAATTGGCGTGTCGACAATAGAAATATCGCTAATGAGAAAGTAGATTGGGATATCAAGCGTCTTTTGATAGGGCTTATTCCTTTTCTTTTGCAAACCTTCCAAAATCTGATGGATAATCTGAGAGGATAGCTGAATCTACAGAACCATCGACGTGAAGTTCCAGACGCCCATTAAGATCTTCGCGTACCTTGGCTCCAAAAAGTTCAAGAATTTTTCCAATCTCTAATTCAGCCAGCTCCTCCACCTTGTTGTTCCATAAGACGACCGTTATTCTTCCTGTGTGATCCTTTATCTCGACTCTTCTCACTTTTCCAGAGACGCCGTCTTCTCTTGTAAAAGTAGTTGTTGGAGAAATATTCACGATACGTCCAAAGGTATTCACCCTAGCTTTTGATTTCGTAATCTGGTTGATCGTTTTAAAGAACGCGTTGATCGGTGGAAATTCTTCTTCAGATATTCCATAAGGCGCGATCTTAATGTTTCCCTCTGAACCGACATTAAACTCTAATTTTCCATTATACCCCTTACGTACATATCCATGTGAGAATTTGACAATTCTGCCTATGATCTCGGAGGGATTGAGTATATCCGCCTTCTCTCCCCAAATCACCACTCTTAGAATGCCAGTTTTGTCAGCGATGTATAAGCTTCTCATCTTCCCTTCTTCGCCGTTCGATCTGATAAATTTACGCGTAGGATTCAAGTGTAATACTCGTCCAACAATCGTCACATCGCCTAATCCGGAGACAAGATTACGGATTGCCGCACCCTTTCTCAATGATACTTTGGCGATCTCTAAACCTAGCTCGGCTGCGACAACTCGAGCTGCACTTTCAGGTGTTAAAAATCCCTTTGCTTCTTTAATCTTATCGTCGATCATCTGACGAATCTTTTCGCATGTAAGATCTTTCCGGAATGAAAGAATTCTGTTAATGATTTCCTCAACATGCATATTTTATTCAAACCCTTTCTATGATACGAAGTAATAAAAGCTTATTTAAAACGGTGTTAATCAATAAGTATGGGTTAATCACGTTGGTAGGTCAAGGAGCATTAGCCGCGTTGGGGCTCACCTTCATAATTTTAGGATTCATCGTTACCTTCGCCGCTGTGCTCCTCCTGCTAATTAAGAACATCTCTTTAAAAGGGAAAACAAAGGGAGGAGGTATCCTTATGATCGGCCCAATACCCATAATTTTCGGTACAGATAAAGAGACAATTAAGATTCTAATAGGCCTCGCCATAGCGCTTATGATCTTCGCCGTGATCATCATGCTGCTTCCAAGATTAATTATCTAAGCGGGGGGATTCCAATTGAAGAAGATTTGCGAAATCTGTGGAAATAACCCAGCAGCCTATGTTTGTGGCGAGTGTGGACGGAATGTCTGCCATCAATGTTTCGAACCTGACAGATGGATTTGTATCGAGTGCGATCGTGAGAGAAAGCGGAAGCCTGTAGAGTATGAATCTGAAGCACAATTAATATCGTTCCCGCTCTTCATGAAAGTTTTCTTAGCGGGTTTTATACTGATTTTCATAGGTATGTTAATCTTAATGATTGCTGGTTTAATGGGAGGAATCTCTCAATCGTTTGGTCTCGTCGTCTTTGTCGGTCCTATTCCAATAATTCTGGGCTCTGGAAAGTATTCGTTGTTAGCGATTCTTCTTGCCCTTATCTTAACAGTGCTTGGCATAATTATGTTTATTTTTCTCAGGAAGCAGCATTTCTAAAGATGCTAGACTAGAACATAAAGTCTCTGCAGACAGATCATAACTTTTTGAAAAAGACCAATCATAAGGCTTCTTGTTGAGGCCAGAGGCTTTTCTTCTTTTTCACAGTAAACCATGTAAAGAAAGATCGCTGCGAATACGATAAGTGTAAGCCCCATTAATATGTTAATGATCATCCCAAAGTATTCTTCTGTTGTCAAGTCTCATCAAACCAGCAATTATCTTTGTAATCTCAAATATTTAAGATGTAACCCTCTTCCATTCTCTCATGAGTATATCATAGAAAGCGTCTTCTTCCTCGATTGTGTCATATAGTCTTAGGCTCTCAGCTAATCTTTGTGCGATTAGATGATAACATAGATGCGCCTTCTCATCCATTACATGATAGTAGAAATCGTCGCATGAGCAGTAACCTGCAGCTGGCATAATTAAATAGTCTTTTTTTCTTCCAACAACTATCCAAACAACTCTCCCACTAGGCTTGAAGATATACTTTTTAACTCTCTTGTCATTCACAGCTTTCCATGCATTTAGGAATCTTGAACCGAACGCTTTTTTCAGAGAGTCTATATGTTTTTTTGTTAGCTTACCTTTCAACCTCGCCTCCTTACATGCTGCATTTAATGATTCGATTTCCGCTTCGTCTTTCTTCATCAATTTTGCATCCGTATAATGATTAAGTCGAATTCATAAAATTAATTAGTACTCTATTAATCCAATCGGTTAGTATCTTTCAGCGATCTCTCTAAGTCGGCTGAGATATCCAAGGAATGTGCCGTCTAGAAGGTAAATCTCTGCTTTTTCGAAATCTATGCTTCCGGAACGTAATATGGGACCGATGAAATCTTTAAACTTCTGTTGTCTCATCAAACTATAAGAATTTATTGACTGTCCTCCAAGAAAATCGTTAAAAGAGGGCATTATGATCAGATTTCTAGCATTCAAGGAGATATTGAGCTTCTTTAAGAGATCTTCAATCTTCTCTTCTCTCTTTACCTTTAAATTATGTGCTTTAAGCATAGATTTCGCGAGAATTCGAGTGTTGCAGGGGGCCTTAACCCAGACTTGACGGGTTATCCGAAAGCCTATGGGATCTTTGAATGTGATAACGGGATGAACATGTCCGATGACTAAAGTTTTACAATTAAGCATTTCTAGAATGGGCCAGGCGTGGCCATGAAATAGTCCTACCTCCCCTATGATTATGCCTCGAGGCGGCAAAATCGTGACTTCTTCTGGAAGCAGGGCTTCTATATCTCCATCATGGTTTCCTGGCACAATTTGAACTTGAGGAACAACTTCACAGATCTCCTCGAAGAATCTCGGGACGTCACGCCATTCTTCAGTTTCGATCTTTGCAACTGTATGCTTAACGTCTCCTAGAATCAAGAGACTATCAGGTTTTTCTAAAGCGATTAATCGCTTTAGTTTTTCGATAAGCTTTGAGGTTTGTGAAGGAACGTAAATTCCCTCTTCGATTAGAGAGATCTCCCAACCTATGTGAAGATCCGAGATAACAAGGATCTTCTTTGAATCGGCATTAAGGATGAGAGCCGCGTAGGGACTAAGTAGATTTATCTTTCCATCCTTTTTGGTCATGAATCTTCATCAGAATATTCCTCAATCAATCTCATAAATCTATGAGGCGAAAAATTCATTTTAGAATCTTGGAAGAAGAGAAACTATTTTATCGTAAAGATTCTTGTTTGCCGCTGCGACTATTGAGAAACGTCTTAGCTCCGTTAAGGGTATCTCCTTATTTCCATTTATGTCTAAAATACCAAAGAATCCTCCAGACTCTCTCAGAATAAGCATTGCAGCTGCAAAATCAAGCGTTCGAATCTTACTACGTAAGTCCACATAGGCGTCCAGCACGCCTGACGCGACGAGACAAATCTCCAATGACGCCGCACCCAGAGACCTAACTCTTTTCGCCGCTCTCATTATGGGAGCAGCTAAGTTTAACCTTTCAGGAGTTGAGGAGACGTCGAGACTCACAATCGATTTCTCCAGAGCCGCTGTCATTGAGGGCGTAATCTCTTTCCCGTCGCGTTCTGCGCCTTTTCCTTTCTCGGCTACATAAAGCTCACCGCTAAAAAGGTTGATCACCGCCGCTACTTTTACATCCTTCAATCTATTTTTGGGAGCGGCGGCTAGAGAGGCTGAAGCAAAACCTATTCCTCTAATAGCATTGGTTGTACCGTCAACAGCGTCGACAATAAGGTATTCTTTAGGGTTTCTACCTATTCTCTGGACTCCGCATTCCTCTCCTACAAGTATGCAAGAGAGCTCTTTCTCTTTGAGATATTCGATTAATGTCTTTTCAGCGAGTTGATCGATGAATCTTGTGAAGTCTCCGCCGAAGCCGATGCCGACTCTTCTCCCACCTTCACGTGAGCCTAGAAATGGATGTACGGTTCGCTGGATTCTCTTAGCTATATCTTTTAGGACGTCTAGGTCGATATGATCCACTTAGCTGAGGGCCTCCAAGAATCCGGATATGTTATCCTTTATGGACTGAATAAAGGGATGCTTAATGTTTGTTGGATCTTTAATTCTCTCCAGACGGGCAATACGGAAATATAGCGGTGGATGCGGATCCCAGCCTAACCACTCCTGAAGCCTATAAGCAGGTATCCTTTCGAATTGAAGCCTGCGGAACCCTATCTTCCTTAATGCTTCAGCTAGGACCTCTGGATGTCCAAGCTTAGCAGCCGCCTCAAGATCGGCCTTCGCCTCAAAAAATTTCGCTATGAAGTAAACAGCAGTTAAGGCTAAGAACAGATAGAAGTATCCGAAGATGAGTAGGAAAGGCCAGAATACGTAGACTCTTAGCAGATATTCCGCTGCACTCAGTGCAAAGAGCATTAGGGGATCTCTTCCCTTTAAGTGGCTGAATTCATGACCAATCACGTTTAATATCTCGTCTTCTTCCAATTGCACGAGCAGTCCGCTTGTGATAAGTATTATCCCGCGGCTTGGATAGGGACCTGAGGCCGCTGCATTTGGAACAATCGTGTTTGCAATGACTATCTTTGGAACTGGTAAGCCGAACTTCTCCGCGGCTTTCTGCACAATTTTATATACATTCACAGTTTTTGTTGACATGCTTTCCGGCCTGCATCTAAAACCGTATTGAGAAAAGACTTCGCTAGCCGTCTCACAATCAACCGCTCTTCCCAAAGCTATGGTTCTTTTGTAAATCTCCGCTTTTATCTTCATGAGCGTATCCCTGTTGAATCTACGGGTGAAATCTCTGTATTCGTCAGCTTGAAGATGATAGTGAAATATGTGAACAGTTGGCTTTTCAGATGTGACCTGCCAGCTCCCCATTCTCATAATGATTTTATCGGAGAAAAGAAGAATGATGAATTGTAATGCGACTAGCAGAATCGGAGTATACATTCCAAAAATCATGAAGAAAAAGATGCTGATCGCGATGAAAATGATGAAAAAAAGCAGCATGCTCTCAGAGAATAGCCGATAAATGACCTTTTTGCTTTTTTGGGGGCCGCTCTCCGGAACAACAGGTTCCCCTTCCACCCACGCAAAGTAGAAGCTGCGTTTCCTAACCTGCTCCTCAAAGAGCTGAACGGCAATAAAAAGATCTTCTTTCAACTTGTTTATCGTTTCTTGAGGAACAGGGCCTCTTGCAATGATCTTCACTTCGATTGGGTTTCCAGCTGTAATCTCAATTCTCGCCCACCACATGCCCACAGGGTCTGGAAGAACAAAAGAGATGAAACGAATATTATCTGAAAAGATGTTTACAAAGCGATTCATGCGGGGAAGCAAATAATGATAATGGATGAATCTTATGAGATCACTATAAGTGTCTGGAGTGATCTCTGTATCTATTACAAAAGATATGATTCTCTCGCTTTCGTCAATGAACATATCTTCTTTCACATTGATTCTTCAACATTTACAATATTAAAGTCTCACGGTTAGGGCCCGGGCGATTTGTTAAGATCCAAAGTTAGGATTTCTTATCTATTTCTTCTATCTTTTTCGGATCCGTATGAACTATGCGGTTCCAGATTCCCAGCTTGATAGGTACTTCTTCTGTTCATCCGTCATTTCGTCTATGTTCACCCCTAATCCCTTAAGTTTTAAATGGGCTATGAGTTCATCGATCTCTTTGGGAACTGGATAGACTTGAGGTTCTAGCGATCGATTTTTCGCAATATACTCTGCACATAATGCTTGGTTCGAAAAGGACATGTCCATAACTTCTGATGGATGTCCCTCGGCTGATGCTAGATTCACAAGTCTTCCTTCAGCAAGCAAGTATATTCTCCGTCCGTCTTTCAGAATATATTCCTCTAAGTTCGGCCTTACAGTTCTTTTTGAAGCTGAAATCTCTTTTAGGTCTGGAATGTTGATCTCAACGTTGAAGTGTCCGCTGTTGCCAATTATAGCTCCATCTTTCATTCTTAACATGTGCTCTTTCCGAATTACATGTATGTTTCCTGTGGCTGTAATGAATATATCGCCTTTCTCTACAGCTTCTATGAGCGGCATAACTTGAAAGCCGTCCATTACGGCTTCTAGGGCTCTTAAGGGATTTACTTCAGTCACAATGACGTTTGCACCCATTCCCCTAGCTCTCATCGCTATTCCGCGGCCGCACCATCCATATCCGCAGACAACAAAGTTTTTTCCAGCCAATAAGACGTTTGTTGCTCTGAGAATTCCATCAATTGTGCTTTGGCCTGTTCCATAACGATTGTCAAAGAGATACTTTGTGTAAGCATCGTTTACGGCGATTATTGGGTATTTAAGTTTTCCTTCTCTGGCCATAGCTCGGAGGCGAATTACTCCAGTTGTGGTCTCCTCGGTTCCCCCAATGATACCATCTAACACATCGGTTCTTGATGAGTGAATAGTGCTAACAAGGTCGGCTCCATCATCAAGCGTTATCATAGGATTATGATCTACCACCCTATTTACACACCAATAATACTCCTCAGTCGTCTCGCCGCGCCAAGCATAAACATGAATTCCCGATTCTGCGAGAGCAGCGGCAACCTCATCCTGTGTTGAAAGGGGGTTTGAGCCGCAAAGTGCAACTTCGGCACCTCCCGCCTGTAAAGTCTCAACAAGCACCGCTGTCTCCTTAGTAACATGTAGACATGCGCCTATCCTCAAGTTTTTCAGAGGCTTCTCCTTCTCGAATCGTTCTCTTATCTGTCTCAAAACGGGCATATGCTTTGATGCCCACTCGATCAAGAGGCTCCCTCTACCGGCAAGTTTCAAATCCTTAACTTTACAACCGCTCATGACCCTCGCCTTTTTATTAAAAACGAAAATTACTTAAAATAGGCATTCCCAATTAAATTTGCACAGGGACTCGTCATGAAAAATATTTAGAAGATTTATCATGTTAAGCAAGGTCGTCATCTGGCTTTTATATGTTTAACTATCGGAGGTCTAATCTTTCTTAAGACACGATACCTGCAGTATGGGCATCTTATTCCAAGCTCCAGCTCAGTAGATTTAACTGTTGCGCCGCACTTTAAGCATTGATAAAGCAGTGCTGGCTTTTCTTCTTCACTCATTCCTGCTGCACCCACAATACTGATCTATGCCTGTTATTTTTTGAGCATGGAAGTATTTAAACTACATGTTTCTCATGGCTTAGAGGACTCATTACTGATCTTTCGGGTTTTAAGAAGTTTTTCGATAATAATTAGGTCTCTTTCCAGTTTCTTGACTCTCTTTTTTATCTTTTCAACCTCCCTTCTTACTTCATCGTTTCTGATCTCCTCTTTCCGCTTCTCATTTGAATTTAGGATTAGACGGAGAAATTCTGATTCATAGACTTGGAGAAGAAGCTTAATGTTTGGAATAAGGCAATGGCCTCCAATCACGTCTGGAAACATTGGTGGACGATCAAACCGGACTCTATGAGTATCTTCCAAGAAATCGACGATCTGATCGAAATCCGCATTGAAGCGTCTACTTATCCTATGCATCTCTTGAAAACAAGCGATCATCCAAGCTCTATAAGTAGTTTCAAAGAGCTTCGCAAGCTCTGTTTCTATCGGCGATTTTAGAACCTTAACCTTAAGTCCAAGCTTCTTGAAATGTTCGCTGGCTAATTCTGCTGATTTAGCATCAGCGCCACCTACATATTTTGTCCAGCGTTTAAGTTCCCATTTCATATGCTCCCGGCTCTTGTGAACGCCTCTAACGGGTGAATGTGCGACATAGGAGCCGCTTCTAATTTTTATCTCTCTTGTTGTGCCTGGAGGAACGGTGCTGTTAATTATGGTTATCTCCGGATCGAACTTTTCTATGTAATTCAAGACCGCATCCACAAACATTTCTCTATCATAACATGGAATGCAGACATGCATGACGTCTACAACGCCTCGAGGTGCGCATGCATTTGCCTCTTTCATTTTATTTTCATCGCGGTCTAAGGCGAAGACGGAAAATCTTCCGCTCTCGATCAGAATCTCATATAAGGGGCGTCCCACTTCTCCCAAACCAAGAACAAGAACCTTCTCTTTCTCCAATATTTTTCACCGAGCTAAAGTAAAAGAATATTGCGTAGAACATTTTATTTAAGTCTAATATGAATCTTCAGGAGGCTGTGGAAACGGAGAGGCTTGAATAGCTGTGCATCTAAAGGAGCATCTTGCCGATAAATTTGAGGCTTGGGAGCTAAAGATTCTACCAGGATCTTATGATATTGTAGGAGACATAGCGATAGTCAGAATTCCGGAGGCTCTAAGACACAGAGCCAGCGAGATAGCTGAAGCAATCATTCAGATTAACAGTCACGTAAGGACTGTTCTGAATCAGATCTCTCCAGTTTCAGGCGATTTTCGTTTACGTCGGCTTGAATGGATTTATGGTGAGAAGAAGACAGAGACTATTCATAGAGAGCATGGATGTCTCTTTAAGGTTGACTTAGAAAAATGTTATTTCTCACCTAGGCTTCTCTTTGAGCGGTCTCGGATAGCAGAACAGGTTAAGCCATCAGAAACCGTCATTAATATGTTTGCTGGAGTCGGATGTTTTTCAATAATTATCGCAAAGAAATCTGATGTAAGAAGGGTTTATTCAATAGATATAAATCCTTGGGCGATCAGATACGCGGAGGAAAACGTTAGGCTCAACAGAGTGGAGCATATCGTTAAGCCTATTCTCGGAGATGCAAAGATCGTTATTGAGGATAAGTTGAAGGGCTTAGCTGATCGAGTTTTAATGCCGCTTCCAGAGAAGGCTTATGAATATATTAAATATGCAATCGTAGCTCTGAAATCCGAGGGAGGTGTTATTCATTATTATGATTTTGTTCATGCTGGAAGAGGCGAGGATCCTATACAGAAAGTTGAAGAGAGGATCTGCCGTAAACTTCGGCTCTTTAAGATAGATTCCGAGATTTGTTTTGGCAGAGTTGTTAGGACGGTTGGGCCAAGGTGGTTCCAGATAGCGTTAGATATTAAAATTGATTGAAAGAAAGCATTAAATAGGAATATGGTTCATCTCTAAGATGTCTCTGGCGGGATTTCTAGATGAAGAGGCGATTGATGGAGATTCTGGCCTGTCCAATTGACAAATATTATCCATTGGAGCTTCATGTTTTTGAAGAGAAAGATGAAATCGTCGAGGGAATCATCATATGTCCAAAATGTCTCCGTTGGTACCCTATTCGAGATGAGATTCCCGAAATGCTGCCTGACGAGCTAAGAGAGGAGAGAGATGAGATTCAATTTCTTAAAAAATGGCGGCATAAGATTCCGCAAAAAATACTCTATGAGGGACGGCCGTTCAATCTTAGCGACGAATTAAGACGCAAAAAAGATGAGACTTAACCAGAATGGAATACCCAAAAGAGACATATTAGAACTTTTCAGTTAACGGCTTAGCATCTATAAAAGCACGCCTTAAATGCTGTTCTTTAAATGCTGTTCAGAATACGAGGGGTATCGATGCTTTTAAGCTGAAGACATCAGCAATGAAATTACTACTCGAATAGTTTGATGAATTTTTAGATTCTTTAGGAATTATGCCTTTCTTCTTAAAGGCTTAGCTCTATAAGCCTATTCTTCTCTGCAGATTCAAGTATGGCCTCAGCTATCTTTAGGGCTTTCACACCGTCTAAGCCTGTTACTATAAGATTATTTTTATTCAATACCGATTCGACAAAATGTTGAAGTTCTAGCTTCAACGGCTCTTTCCATTCATATCGCGGAATCAACGTTTTATTGGAGGTCTCAATCGTGATTTTTTGAGTGATATAATCTATGGTGATTATGGCTTCGCTTCCAGTGACTGTAAGTCTCCTAACTTTGTACGGTGTGAGCCAATTCGCTTCTAGAAATGCTGATTTTCCGCTTGGAAATGCAAGCATCACTTGAGCATAATCTTCAAATCGTCTATGCCTGAGGCTTCCAGCTCTCGCATAGACGCTAACGGGATCCTCCTCAAAGATGTATCTCATAAGATCAATATCGTGTATCGCTGTATCCTTTACTACCCCGACGTCTCCTATCCTTTCAGGCCATTTTGAGACACGTTTACCCGTGGCGGAGACCGGCTGCCCAATCTCTCCTTCATCGATTGCTTTTTTCAATCTTACAACAGCGGGGTTAAATCTTTCTATGAACCCAACTGTTAGGTGTAGGCCTGCTGATTCTGCGGTCTCAAGCATCTTCTCGGCTTCCTCTACTCGGCTTGCCATCGGCTTCTCGACGAAGACATGTTTTCCTGCATTCAGAGCCTCCATGGATTCCTTAAAGAGCTCGGTAGACCAGACGCATATGCTTACAGCGTCAAAACTCTCCTTTTTATAAAGTTCTCTGCTGCTTGTATATGGTTTTATGCCATATTTTTCTGCGATTGCAGTAGCTCTCTGCTTATTTACGTCGCAGACCGCTACAAGTTCAGCTTGCTGCAGTTCGCTTAAAACCCTGATATGATTTTTTCCCCAAAAGCCTGCGCCAATCACAGCGATCCTTAGCTTTTTCATTTTGACCATATGCCCCTACCTAAACCGCGATATATGAATCCTTCTTTTTCAGCCTCAACGGGATCAATTATGTGAGCTAAATCGACTATTATTGGAGGCTTTCTCATTATGGCCTTAATTCTGTCCAGTCTTAAACTTTTAAATTTGTCATGTCCCACAGCGATGAGTAGGCAATCCGCCCTCTCTAAGGTCCTTGTCAAGCTTCTCTCAGCGGGATAGCCTAGCTGAGAAAGCTCCTTGTATGTGAAGTGAGGATCGTAGACGCTTACTCTGCCGCCTCTCTTTCTAAGAAGCCTTACTAGCTCAAGCACTTGAGAGCCCTTTGTCTCCTTCACGTTAGGGTGGCATGAAACTCCCAAAACCGCGATCTTAGATCTTTTTACGGTCTTCTCACAGGAGTGCACGGCATCTTTTATAAGGTTATATGCATATCTCGAAACTTCATTATTCATCTTTCTTGCTAAGGCGGTGATTCTGAGCTTGATTCCAACGTTCTCCGCCTCAGCCATCAAATAATAAGGAGTCTCTGTGGTTTCTCCTCCTTCAAGACCAGGTTTAGATAAGTGACAATTGCTCTGCTTATTCGCCGCTTTTAACACTTCTACATAGTCTATTCTCGCCTTTTCGCAGAAGGAGGCAAGCTCGTTTGAAAGGGCTATGCAAACGTCCTTATAGATGTCTCCGAATACTGCTGCAGCCTCTGCAGTTCTTATATTACTGACTTCAACGAGTTCACCGTTCGTAACGGTCTTTAGAAGAGCTTTTGCAGCTCTCATGCTCTGTTCATCTATAGCTGCTATGATCCTCGCATGCTCCCTCAGATACTTTATTGCCGCTCCTAAAGGAGCCTTAACCGGGCTATAAACAAGCCCAAAGTCTACGCCTGCTTCTAGTCCCGAAGACTTCTCTAATGTCTCAATGATTAAGTCTTCAGTTATGGAGGGAGCTAGAGTGCTCTGAACGATTATTAAAGATCCGGGTTGAAGGTGTAGGCCTATTTCCTTGCATGTTTCTTCTAAATTCGAATATATCGGACGCTTTTTCCCATCTACTGGTATCTCCGCCATGAGAAATAATATATCGCTTTTAGATACTGCCTCTTTCAAGTCTCTCGTAGCTTTTAATCGCCCTTCGA
>CAZEGS010000007.1:0-40077 GCA_964512445.1 uncultured Candidatus Bathyarchaeia archaeon | reverse complement strand
ATGGAGATCTCATAGACTTCGGCCTGTCAGAAGAGAATCTAAGAAGAATCATCAGAAAAGGTGAACCATTTATGACGTCAGGCTGCCCGGGATGTAATAGGCCATACTATAATGAAAGGCCGAGTGGACCACTCTACAATATTCCTCGCAGTCCAACACGTAAAGAGATATCTGAGATTGAAAAAATTTTGTGCGGTTGAAGGATCGAACTTTGAAGCAAAACGAGAATTTGAGGAGAGTTACCTTTCCTTATTTACCAGGGTTTAAGAAGATTATTTTTGAGGAGGGCTTCCGTTGCGGCGGACGCTCAGAATAGACGATGACCACATTGTGATATTTGACGATTTTAGGAACGTAAAGTTAACTGGGCTTGCAGATCTAGTATTCGCTGATCCTCCTTTCGGAATAAATTTTAAAGGTAACCTGCAGTCCTACCATAGAAAGCCTGACGCTCTTTCATACGTTGAGGTTTCCAAAGAAGAGTACCCAAGTTTCATCCGAGATCTTTTAGCATGGTCTTATAAGACGCTTAAGCCCTCTGGAAGCATGTGGCTGCTCTCAGGCTGGAATAATCTTGGAATAGTCCTCCAAGCAATAGACGAATCTGGTTTTCATCTCATAAACCATTGTATCTGGAAATATCAGTTCGGAGTCTACACGCGGAAGAGATTCACTACCTCACATTATCATCTGCTGCTTATGGTGAAGGATGAGGACAACTATACTTTCAATAAGCCTGAACACTACGCAGAGGATGTCTGGTATATAAAGAGGCCTTATCGACGTGGAGTTAGAACAGCTGGAAATGAGCTTCCAGAAGAGCTTGTGAAGAAATGCATATGCACTTCCTCTAACGAAGGCGACTTAGTGGTCGATCCAGTTTTAGGCTCCGGAACAACCATGATGGTCTCTCTTCAAACTAATAGGAGATGCATCGGGATAGAGATAAATCCTGCGCTAGAAGAGAGAATACGAGAAAAACTCGGTATTGAATAAGCTTGGAAAAATAAAATAACATTTTAGTCCCTAAACCCCTCTATTTCTCTGACGCTCACAGAGTTGCATTTATAATGTTGCTTGGGCTAAACCCGCTTGTAAGGTTAGTCATAGACAACTTTTCAGCTGACGGGTCAAAATTGAGATCTTTTACCCTTCGGCTCTTTCTCAACTATATCTAAATGCTTAAAATTCCTTCTTTTTATTGGGTACTTTCCAACCCTTTTCGCATATTCGACCTCGTACTTCAACATTTCAGGTGGAACATTAGCATAAGTTTCTCCGCCGTTATCGAAGATGTAGCCGCCTGATGGAGCCGCATAGTATATGCATCTCTCCACCTCTATCTCCACAGCCTTTAGGGAGTTGCCTAGGAGCCTCCTCCAGTTTGCGTTTCCGTTAAAGATCACTTTTCCTCCAAAGATCTTTGCCAGAATCCTAATGTCGTTTTCAACTCCCACATCTACAGATCTCACTTTGTAGATGTCGGTGATTATGTCTGCTATGTGATCCATGTGGCTATCCATATGAAGGGATCTTCCCTTTGCCCCGAAAGTCTCATACAAGCGTAGATTGTAAGGCATCGTGAATCTCTCATACATCTTCCTGTTTAGATATCCTGAATGATCATCGGAAAGCCCAAGATAGCCTCTTTCGGCTCCAGTTACCTCGTAATAATACTCCCGTAAAACCTTGAATGTTTCCTCAAGTTTTTTAAACAGTTTATGCATCTCCTCTGGATACTTCAGAAGCCATGTGTAAAGCCTCTCAGGTCCGAGGAGTGATCCCGCTGCAGAAACAGGTGGATGTATCCCTAGGCCCCCGCCTACCGGAATCTCTCCGTAGTTTTTCCTTGCTATTTTTTTGAACTCCTCTAGTTTTCTATAGTATTCATTGATGCCTTTATGTTCATGAGGATCCGGGACCTCAAGATTGTCGATATCCTCTAGGGTTCTTATGCATGGAACTATCCAAGGGCTTCTCCAAGGATTATTCTCATCTGGCATTTTTATCTCGCAGTTAAACACTATTCCTTCAGATATGGCGCCAATGTCTAGACCGACACGTATGCTTGAAAAATCATCCTTTAGCCAGTTCACTCTCCATTTAATTCCTTTGATTTGTACGTCAAGCATGATTTTGAGGTTTCCATAATACTCCTTGAATGTGTAGCCGAATAATTTAGCGTAATAGGGGCCTCCTAAACCTATAACGACAGGTACCCTGTCAGGCGTCTCAAAATTCTGAGTCTTCTCTATTCTTCTCTTATTCTCTTCAACGAGTCTGCAATACTTTTTATAATCAAACGACTCCATAATCAGGTAACTATAAACCTTTTATCATATAGTTTTTGTCTTTTAAAAGATAAAGCCACAAAATGGACATTTCAGTATCCCTTACGATGCAGCATAGCACTTCCTCCTTTGAAAAATGCTGGTTCTCAAGTGTGCGCTGAGAAAAATCTTCGATGCGATCTTATGATTGCCTAGCTGTTAGATCATAGACCATATCATAAAGAATTTAGAATTTATGATGGAGAGGATCGGGCAGGTTCAGGCTTGAGCGTAACACTTTAGTATTGGGGCTTAGTAACCCGTATGGGCTGCTCATATCGTCAAAACTTAGCATTTCAAGAGGTTAATTTGCAAATTTATCCTTTCCGGATAGACCTCAATATAAGAGTCCTTGTCTCTCTACTTGTTAATATACCGTCAACATATAATAGCTAGTGGTTGTTTCCTGCTTAACGGTGCCAGCTTCAGAGGATATCCAATAGTATCCCGTAGTTATCATAGTCATATTTCTCCCATCAATTAGGAGATATTCTACGCTTTTATATTCAACTTTTGCACAGAAGTATCTGTTGTCTCCCGCCATTATATCTTCGAAGCCCTTCACTTCTTCTTCTCCAGCAATGTTTCCGTAATAAACCGTCTCTCCAGCTCTTAGAGTATAGTTACTTTCATATCTCCATCTTTCCCCTCTTGTTAAAGGATATGGAGGCTCAGGAAGAGGATTCTCATATATGCATTCCATGCCGTCCGCCGTCCATTTCCAGAGCGCCCCATCTTCTGTAAAGTAATAATGGGTGGTTCGGTTAGGCCTTTCAATCCTAACCTCCGTCTCGCTCACCTTAAACCATCTAAGTAGACTTTCCTTTCCATCAATCCATTCAGTATAATTCTTCTCAGTCCCAACTGGAAGATCAGGTCTCGCCACCTCTTCTTCTAAGCCAGTCTCTACTTCTTCCTTGACCGGAACTTTCACTTGAGATATGAGAGATGCTATGTTAAGTATCAGCTTATAATTGTCCGCTACATAACAGTAGGGCTCTGTAAGGAAGGTTAAATCTCCAAAAGCAGCAACCGTGCCGTTACCTCTTTCCGTAAAGACTATAGTAGTGTAATTGTCTGCTCTCTCCGCTATGGAAGAATACGTATCCTTCGAAGTCCAGGCAACCCCCATATTCGTTGAGCGTATATGCGTCGCCGTGAAAAAGACGATTGAGTCCAAATTTTCAGTTAGAGGACTCTCAGCAAACTCTCTGATGTATATGTTTCTGTAGATCCCAAAGTGATCAGCCTCATTATATAAGTAGCCCTTTGCGAAGGCGAAGCCAAACCTTGTTGACAGCGAGTTTATGGGGGTTATTATACCTTGCAGTAAACCTGACATTCCGATATATTCCCAAGCCGGGTCGAAGAAGAGGAGAAGAAGTCCTCCCTCCTCAACGAACCTTTCGATTCTCTTACTCTCCTCTGCTGAATACACCTCTATTGGCGATGCTACAATAAGGCATGAAGCATTATCCAGCTTTGAATCTAAATCCTCCCATTGAGAGATGAAGCTGACAGTCATGTTTCTCTTTGCAAGTTCTGATATCAGAATATCAAAAGTCCACCAGGACACCCTGTTTCCATGAGAGACATCTATGATGACGCTTCCCACACCGGCTGGAAGCGACGTTTCAATCTGAGATGAGACGTTACTTTGGGAGATGGCTTGAGGAGGCAGATAAATGTAATAGACTGAAGGTGGAGGATGAATTCTACTTAAGGTCTCTAATGTGATATTTTCCCATCTTGGAGATAATTTAGACATATTGCTTGAGTATGATGATGAGGAAGATTTTCTCTCCGGCAACTTTAACTCTTCAATTTCATATTCAACTATCTTTGCTTCATCTGCAACTTTGTTAATCGCGTCTTGAAGTCCCCCAGCCTCATCAGCTAATCCTAACCTTATAGCTTCGCGTCCCAAGTAGACCATTGCTTTTCTGAGCTCTGTTGTGGATGCCTTAAGTCTAGAGCCTCTTCCATTTTCTACGGCTGATATGAAATTATCCACGACGCTGCTTAGAGTAGAGTATCCTGAGAATATTGGTCCTCCAGTCCATTTGTAAGGTCCGCTCTCAATCGTCCTTTCTGAGGGAATAAGAATGGGCGGCATAAGTCCTATTGCTCCCACGCTTCCAACTAGAGATGAATTTTGAACAAAGATGTAGTCGCATGCGACTGCAATGTAATATCCTCCTGAAAGCGCGCGGATGACAGAAGCAACTAAGGGTTTACTGCTATTTCTTAATGTTAGAAGGTCAGAGTAAATTTCCTCCACGTAATCGGCATATCCGCCTCCAGAATCGATTAGGAGAACCACTCCCTTTATGCTGTCATTACGTAACGCTTCATTGATGAGTGTAATGTATCGGTTTACGGTAGTCGACTCTAAGATGTATCCTTCGATTCTGATGATGCCGATTATATTCTTTCTTCCTGGAAGTGGGCGTTTAAAGATCCATTGGTAGTACACCGCTGAGGCCAAGATTATGCAGATTAGCGCGATGACGGCGATCTCACGTTTCCCGAGATGAATCTTTTCAGATTGTCTGTCTCTTCTCTCCCAAACGTGTCTCATCAAGGCATTCCCCTTCATTAATCTGCTATGTCGGCTTAAACTTTTTCTGTGAGACTTCTGTAGAATTTAGGTTTAGAGAAGAAAAAGGTAATATGAGAAGGAGCCTCCTCCATTTAATATAGAAGAGCCAATTCACTCTATATAGAATGGAGATTTGAAAGAAAATCGGTTAAGGGATTCAGATTTGAGGTCTTTCAGTTTTATTCATATCGCGGATATTCATCTTGGATATGAACAATATAACTTGTCGGTGCGGCGTGAAGACTTCACACGGGCATTCCATGAAGCTGTAGAAAAAGCTCTAGAGCTTAGGCCGAACTTCATTATTATTGCAGGCGACCTTTTTCATCAAGCCCGTCCATCAAACAAGACCCTAGAAGACGCTGTTCAAAATTTCCGTAGATTAAAAGAGGTTGGTATACCTGTTCTTGTAGTTGATGGCTCTCACGATACAGCGCCAAACATAATTACTGGAACGATTCTCAACCCGCTTGACAGTGCAGGTCTAATTTATTACTTGCCTAGACATGAGAATGCTTGCTGGGAGAATGATGTATGTTACGTGTATGGTATTCCAAATTTTAGAACACGTCAGCGTACTGAAAATCAGCTGCCAGCATTTTATGAATTGAAAAAGCCGAAGCCTGATGCTAAGAAGTTCAACATTTTCGTCTTTCACATGGCGCTTGATATACCAGAGATACTCAAAGGACATCCCTCTATGGTAGCTGAGGCTTCTCCTGACTATATACCTCAAGGCTTTGATTATTACGCTGGCGGTCACCTTCACACTCCGTGGCAACTTCCATTCAAGGGATCGCTTCTTGTTTACAGCGGATCAACCGAGACCGTAAGCTATGAAGATGCAGAAGTTGAGAAGGGATTCTATTATGTTGAAGTCGCTGGAAAAGAAGATGTAGAGATTAATCGGATAAAGATGGAGAGTCCCCGTCGCTTTAAAGTTTTGGAAAAGGACTTCACAGGATATTCGCCTCGAAAAATAACGGAGAAGATGTCTGAGATAGTTAAAGAAAATGATGAGCCTGGCGTCATTATAATTCCAGTGCTTAGAGGAACCTTGCCGGCTGAGGCTTCACGGCGTGAGATTGATCTGTCAAGAATCCGTAACGCTGCAGAGCAAGCATTGCTTGTACGGCCCGTAGTTTTGATGAGAGAGGAAAGTTTACCGCCTGAAATTGTTAAATCAATCTTTCAAAGCAATATTAAGAATATCAAAATGAAAGCCTTTGAATACTTCAACGAGTTCTTCTCCAAAAGATACGGAGAGAAGCAAGCGGAGAAGATTGCCCATCTAGCCGTTGAGCTTGTTCAGCCCCTAATAAAGGGAGACGATAAGAACGTAAAGGATCTTCTCGAGGGATTCTCCTTTGAAGATTAAAAGTCTACAGTTAGAAAATATTAGATCCCACGAGAAGTCCGTCATAAACTTCACAGATGGATTCAACTGTCTCGTCGGAGGACTGGGCACAGGAAAATCAAGCGTACTTTATGCAATTGACTTTGCGTTGTTTGGCGAGCCCTTGGGAAGGAGCTATGATTACCTGCTTAGAGAGGGAGAGGATAGAGCAAGAGTCATCCTGAAATTTTCAGCTAACGGCAAAGAATATGCAATCATAAGGGCGCTTAAAAGAAGCGGCAACCGTATATCTCAAGATATGGATCAGCTTCGACTTTTCGAGAACGGCGAACTAATAGCTGAGCTGAAAAGCGACGCGGTTGTCGAGCAATTATTCTCCGCGGTGGGTATAGATAAGGAGATATTCAGGCAATTAATATGGATCCGCCAAGAACATTTGAAGGACATCTTGAATATGACTCCTGGAGAAAGACAGAGGAATCTCGACCAGCTCTTCAAGCTATCCGATTATGAAGCAGCCTGGAGTAACCTTAGATCGATAATAAGATGGTACGAAAGTGAAAGAAGCTCGCTTGAAAGGGATCCTGACGTCACTAGAATTGATGAGTTAAAGAAGAGATACGAGGAGGCCGTCTTAGAGGTAGCTAAGAAAGAGGCTGATCTGGAAGATATTAAGCGCAAGCTCTCAGAAGTAGAGCTAAAGCTAAAAGAGGTCACATCGCGTCTTCAACAGCTCGAGAATATCCGAAGAAGAAATGAGGAGCTCCGTAGAAGAGAAGCTGAGCTTCAAGCGAGAATATCCGCTGTTGAAGAATCTATGAAGATACAGAAAACTGGAGTGGAGGAGCAGAAGAAAAGAATAGAGGAATTGCAGCGCTTATTGAACTCTCTAAAGCAGCAGGAATCCTTCTATAGGGATAAGCTTGTAGAGATTGGAGTGCCTAAGAATCTAACAATCGAGGAGCTGAAGACACATGCGGAGGTCTTGCAGAATCAGATATCAACAGATCTGGGTAAAGAAGAGGTTATTAGAAGCGAGATTAAACGTGCAACCCAACGTGTGTCGAGCTTGGCTGAGAAGAGCAGATGTCCCCTGTGTCTCCAAGATTTGAGCTCAGAATACAAAAATAATCTGATAAAGCGGCTTTACGATGAGATCTCAGAGAATAGACGTAAACTTAAAGAATTTGAAGAGAATGTTCGGAGGCTTGAAGAAGCATATAACATGGTCACTGAGATTATCTCTAATCTTCAAACGATAGAGACTCGGATAGAGAATATTAAGCAACAGGAAAGGTCTGAACAAAGGATTTTAGCAGATTCGCAGAAAAGAGTTAGAGAAGCCTCTCACGAGATCGATAAACTGAAAGAAGAACTTGTCCATGTATGTTCTAAAATGAGAGAATTCAGTGTTCATGAGCTTGCGGAAGCGCAAAAGCAACGGGACACGATATTCACCGAGTATACAAGCCTCAAAAGCGCGATGCAAAGCATAGAGCTTCAGAAGAGTGAGATCTTGAAGAGGATCGATGATTTGAAGGAGAGGCTGGAAATAGCTGAGAAAAAAGTCTCTAGGCTTGAAAGAGTCAAGAAGATAATAGAGCTTATCCAAGAGATACGTCAATCCTACAGAAGCATTCAACCAAGGCTGAGAAGAGAATTCGTTTCCTATCTAGAGAGGGCGATTCAGCAAATTCTAGATGAGTTAACCAGCGGAGATGAATCATCCCTACAGGTGGAGATGGATGAGAACTACACTCCAATCGTGATTGGCCCATCTGGCCATCATAGAAGTATCTCGAATCTTTCAGGCGGCGAGAGAACCCTATTAGCCTTCGCTTATCGGCTTGGGTTAGCTCAGCTCCTGATGCAGTGGAGAACTGGACATGGGCTTAGCATTCTTCTTTTAGATGAGCCTACGGAGAGTTTGGGAAGGGAGGATGGATCGATTGATAGATTGGCTGATTCTATTTCGAAGCTAAAAACAATTGAACAAATAATCGCAGTGACCCACAGTGAGGAATTTGCCGAGAAAGCTGATAATGTGATCTGGATGAGCAAGGCTGATAATCGAAGCGTAGCCTCTTCATAGATGGTGGTGAAGCTGCATGATTAAGATAGGTTGTTGCGGCTATCCTGTTGGAAGGAAAAGGTATCAAGAAACCTTTAGGCTAGTTGAGATTAACAGGACCTTCTATAATATCCCGAAGATTGAGACTCTTATTAAATGGAGAAGAGACGCACCAGCGGAATTCGAGTTTACCGTTAAGGCACATCAAGACTTAAGCCACAAGTATAAACTGAAATTGGAGGATTCATTAAAGGTCTTCGAGGCTATGAAGCTTATATGCAGAAGCTTGGAGGCTAGGATACTCTTAATCCAGACACCCGCATCTTTTAAGCCCGACCAGCTCGAAGTCGCTGAAGCCTTCTTTAAAGGCATCCGAAGAGAAGAGCTACTAGTGGTTTGGGAGACTCGGGGGCCATCCTGGGAGACCAGTGAGACTCGTGAAAGACTTAAAGAGCTTCTAGAAAGCCTTGATGTCCCCCACGTGACCGATCCCTTCAGATCTTTACCCGTCTATTCTGGATCCGTAGCCTATTTGAGGCTTCACGGCTCTGGATCAAGAATGTATTACTATCAATACAGTGATGAAGAATTGTTGAAGCTGCAGCGTATTGTGAAATCCTTAGAAGCTGGCGGAAGAGAAGTATATGTACTCTTCAATAATCTCTCCATGTTCGAAGATGCAAGTCGTTTCCTCTCATTCATCGAGACCGGAAGGTTTCCGCCTTTAACTCTCAGAGGAACCGATTCGATCAGAAATCTCCTCCGCCGAATGAGATACCCCTCTACAAAAAGCGTAATCATGAAGAAGATTGGGTGGAGATTAATTGAGCTGGAGGAGCATAAACAAGTAAGGCTGGAAGAGATCCTTAGGAATCTTCCCTCAAAAACCTACAAAAGTGCAGAGGAGATTTTAAAAGAACTTAATCTATAGCCTCACCAAAGCTTGAAAGGTAAATTATCCATATATTCGTTAAGCGATCTTATGACTGCTTCGCTTGCAGCTCTATATTTTATCGCCTTCACCAATGCGGAGGCTAACTCAAGAGTGGTAACCACGGGAATGTTAAACTCTACCGCCAGTCTCCGTATAACGTACTCATCCTCCCAAATCTCATTCATTTCTCCATCAGAGTTGTTCGACGGTATGTTGATCACTAGATCTATCTTCCTCTTTATGAGGTAATCAAGAATGTTAGGTTTCTTATCAGATTCCTTAACTTTATGTAGAACTGTGATGGAATTTAAGCCTGCCTTTCTGAAGGCATCCGCTGTATGTTCCGTCGCGTAAATCTTGAAGCCGAGCTCCCTTAAAGTTCTAGCTAGGGGCACAACTTCCTTTTTCAAGCGTTCTCCACCAACCGTGATTAGAACCGAGCTTTCATCCTTTGGAAGCTCAAATTCTACGGAGAGCAGCGCCTTCAAAAATGCATCGGCGAAATTCTCTCCCAAGCATGCTGCTTCTCCCGTGCTTAGCATCTCTACGCCGAGAATGGGATCAGCCCCCGTCAGCCGCATGAAGCTGAATTGAGGAACCTTCACCCCTACATGCGGGATCGGCGGCAGATCGGGTATGCCGAGATCCTTAAGTTTTTCTCCAAGCATTATGGCTGTTGATACCTCAATGAGGTTTATCCCCCGAGTCTTACTCACATAAGGAAGCGACCTGGAGGCGCGGAGGTTACACTCGATAACTGAGACCTCTCCATTCTTCACGAGATACTGAATGTTGAATGGGCCTTTTATTTTGAGGGCCTTGGCGATTGCACGTGTATAATCCTCAATTGTCTTTATTACGTTGCTGCTTAGGGTCTGTGGAGGGATGCTCATAACGGCGTCGCCGCTGTGAACTCCTGCCTGCTCAATATGCTCGATGACCGCGCCGATCAATGTGTCCTCTCCGTCTGAAACTCCGTCAACTTCAACTTCCTTTGCGCCTTCAACGAACTTTGAGATCACAACTGGATGTTCCGGAGAGACCTTCGCCGCTAATTCAAGATAGTCCCTTAGCTCCTTTCGGTTACGTGCAACTCGCATCGCATATCCAGAGAGTACATAGCTGGGGCGTATCAGAACTGGATAGCCAATCTCTTCAGCGAATCGTTCAGCCTCCTCGATGGTTGTAAGCTTGCTCCATTCAGGCTGTGGAATTCCTAGCTTGTCGAGTAGAGCGCTGAATTTGGAGCGGTCCTCAGCTAAGTCTATGCTTCTGCTGGATGTACCCAAGAGCCTCACGCCTGCTTGGCTTAGCTTCAACGCCAAATTATTTGGGATCTGTCCTCCAACGCTCACGATTACTCCAAACGGCCTCTCTTTTTCATAGATGTCTAATACCCGCTCAAGCGTTAACTCTTCAAAGTAGAGTTTATCGGAGATATCATAATCAGTTGAGACGGTTTCAGGATTATAATTCACCATTATAGCTTCATCTACGCCTCTTCTCTTTAAAGCCCAGATCGTATTTACGCCGCTCCAGTCGAACTCGACGCTTGATCCTATTCTAAAGACCCCTGCTCCTAAGACAATAACTTTCTTTTTGCCGGAGTCGAATTTAATGTCATCTTCATCTCCGCTGTAGGTCAGATAAAGATAGTTTGTCTGAGCAGGCCACTCCGCTGCAAGCGTATCAATCTGCTTGACAACTGGGATTATTTTAAATCTCTTCCTTAGCTTTCTAACTTCCATCTCATCTATCTTCAAGCATCTCGCGATTTGAGCATCCGAGAACCCTAAGCGTTTAGCTTCTCTAATAATCTCCGGAACCTTCTCATCGTTAAGATCTAGAGATTGAAGCTTCTTCTCCATCTCAACTATATTTCGAATCTTATAAAGAAACCATGGATCAATCCCGCTCAGCTCATAAATCTTCTCTATTGAAACACCCATCTTTAATGCCTTAGCTACTTTGAAGAGCCGCTCGTCAGTAGGATTCTCTAAAGCATCAAGAATGGACTCCAACGGTTCAGGTTCCTCATCATTCCCCACAACCCCCATCTTTCCAATATCAAGCATACGAACTGCCTTCTGAAGAGCCTCCTCGAATGTCCGCCCAATCGCCATGACCTCTCCAACAGACTTCATCTGAGGCCCTATGTGAGGATCCACATTCCTAAATTTCCGTAGATCCCATCTTGGAATCTTAACGACTAGATAATCGAGTGCTGGTTCAAAACACGCCGTGGTGATGCCCGTGACTTTGTTGATGAGTTCTGGAAGAAGATATCCTATCGCGAGCTTCGCAGCAATGTAGGCAAGCGGATAACCGGTTGCCTTGCTAGCTAATGCCGAGCTGCGGGACATTCTTGCGTTGATCTCGATAGCTCTAAACTCCTCTGATTTAGGATGTAAAGCCCACTGAATATTGCATTCTCCAACTATTCCTAGACTTTGAACCGCCCTTATCGATGCGGAGCGGATGAGATGATACTCGCGATTCGATAGAGTCTGCGACGGAGCCACAACGATGGAGTCTCCGGTATGAATTCCCATCGGGTCGAAGTTTTCCATGTTACAGACTGTTAAGCAGTTATTCTCGTAGTCCCGCATAACCTCATATTCGATCTCCTTCCACTTTCCAATGTATTCCTCGACGAGAACCTGAGTTATCATGCTCTGTGCGAGAGCTCGACTCACCATCTCCTTAAGCTCACGCTTATTGCGGGCTACTCCGGAGCCTTTACCGCCTAAAGTATACGCAACTCTGAGTATAACTGGAAAGCCAAGGTCCTCCGCTATTCTAAGTGCTTCCTCCACGGATGTAGCTGACATGCTTCTAGGTATAGGTATGCCAGCTCTTATCATGGCTTTTCTGAAGAGTTCGCGATCCTCAGTCTCTTCTATCGCCTTAATGGGAGTCCCAAGAACCTTCACGTCATATTTTTCGAGAATTCCAGCTTTTGCTAGTTGAACTCCACAATTAAGAGCTGTCTGTCCGCCGAAGCCGAGTAAGATGCCGTCGGGCCTCTCTCTTCGAATAACTTTCTCTACATATTCGGGCGTAACTGGCAGCAGATAGACTTTTCCAGCGAGACGTGGATCGGTCTGTATCGTCGCGATGTTAGGATTTACCAGAACGGTCTCTATGCCTTCCTCACGTAGAGCCTTTAAGCATTGACTGCCTGAATAGTCAAATTCTGCAGCTTCACCAATCTTTATCGGTCCGCTTCCCAAGATTACGACTTTCCGCACCCACTCGAACTTCGGCACCCATATCACTCCGTCATTTTTAAGAAGAGATCGAAGAGAAACTCGGTGTCGTATGGTCCTGGAGAAGCCTCTGGATGCCACTGTACCGCAAAGGCCTTTCCGTCTCTGTGTCTTATTCCCTCAACTGTTTTGTCATTTGCATTTATGAACCAAACATCGAGACCTGTCCCTCTAAGCGAATCAGCATCTGTCGCGTATCCATGATTCTGAGTTGTAATGTAGCATCTTCCCGTCCCCAGCTCGTAAGCAGGCTGATTTTGAGATCTATGGCCATACCTTAGCTTATAAGTGTCGCCGCCTAACGCCAAAGAAATTATCTGGTTTCCGAGACATATGCCCATAACTGGAACTTCTTCCTCAATAAGAACAGATGCAGCCTCAATCGGCTCCCTCGACATTCTCTTAGGATCTCCAGGGCCATTACTTATGAGGACTCCATCAGGCTTGTATTCTAGGATCTCCTCTGCAGAGAAGGTATAAGGCACACGGATAACCTCAACTTTACGTTTAAGGAGACTCCTTATTATTCCCGCTTTTACACCGCAGTCCACCAAGACGATTCTTTTATCTCTGGCTTTATAGTGAATAGGCTCTTTTATCGTTACTTCGCTGACGAGGTCCCGCATGTTGGGATCTGGAATATGCCGTACTTCCTTCAGCAGTCTATCCACGTTCGGCTCATCTTCCCTTCTGCAAACTTCTAAAATGCCGAGCATCACTCCTTTTTCTCTAAGTTTTTTAGTCAGCCTTCTAGTATCGATGTTATAGATGCCGGGTATTCCTTCGCTTTTAAGCCATTCATCCAAAGTTTTTTCAGAGGCCCAATGATATGGAGTTGAACAGAGCTCCTGAATTACGAGTCCTCTAACCTTGATTCCCACAGATTCGAAGAAGATGGGAACTCCAAATTCGTCGCATTTGTAGGGTGGAACTCCATAATTTCCGATAAGCGGATACGTTAAAGTTAATATCTGCCCATGATAAGAGGGGTCAGTTAGCGATTCTGGATAACCAACCATCGAGGTGGAGAAGACAACCTCCCCAGAGACTTTTACTGGAGCTCCAAAACCCTTCCCCAAAAAAACAGTGCCATCTTCAAGAACAAGTGCGGCCTTTCCGGCTTCTTCGAGGTGTTTTTTATGCTCCAAGTAACCCTTCCTCAAGCAATTAGACAACTCAAATTTAAACATTACGATTTACAGGTCTTCCTAATAAGCATCTCGATCTCTCTTCTTAACGTCTTTTCAGCTACTCTTAATTTATCCTCCCTTTTACGTATCCAGCCTTTTGAATCAGTCAGCGTCTTCCATCGTTCCTTCAACATTCTCTCAACCTCGATCTTTGATGGACCTCCTTTAACATTATAGGATTCAACACACTTCGATAAGTCGACTATGCGCATTAACTCCTCCTTCTCTACTTTCAGAGGCGATTTTAGAAATCTTCCAGAAACTTCGGCAAACAATTTAGGCGTCAAATCTCCCAGCGACAATTCATTCTCTACAAGATTCTTGACGAGGGCTCCAACGATTCTATGAGCTGTTCTGAACGGGACATTATGATCTCGAACAAGCATATTAGCTATCTCCGTAGCGGCCAGAAAGGACAGATCGGATCTAAGCGTCGCTACGGAGTGCACTTTCAAATTCAAAATAATCTCTGAAAGCATCTTTAAGCATCGCTGCACAGTCTCGGTCGCGCTCCACAGCTTCGGAGTAGCTTCCTGAAAGTCCAGGTTGTATCCTGTAGGCAAAGCCTTCATCAATGTGGCTGAGGATATAAACTCTCCTAGTATATTGGACATTCTGGAGCGGATAACCTCCAGCACGTCTGGATTCTTCTTCTGCGGCATTATGCTGCTTGTGAAGGCGAGCTCGTCAGGCAGCTCGACGATTCGGAATTCCATGGTACTCCAGACTATAAGATCCTCAGCGATTCTTGTAACATTAACAGCTAATATTGAGAGAACGGCTAAGGTCTCAAGCAAAAAATCCCTCGTGGATACGGCGTCCAATGAATTTTCAAGGATTCCGCTGAAGCCGAGAAGCTCCGCTATTCTCTCACGTTTTATTGGGAAACTTGTTGTAGCTAGGGCTCCAGCTCCCATTGGACAAAGGTCGACTCGGACGTATGCTTCCCAGAGACGGTTAAGGTCCCTCTGCAACGCGTCGAATTGTGCAAGAAGATAATGTGCGAAAGTTATTGGCTGCGCAGGCTGCATATGTGTGTATCCAGGAATAATCGTCTCGATATTTCTATCAGCCTTTTTAAGTAGAGCTTCTTGAAGGTTAACGATTGACTCTGCGGTTTTAAGAATCTCTCGGCGGAGATTCATTCTTATTGCCGTGGCAACCTGATCATTTCTGCTCTTGGCGAGATTCAGATTTCCGCCAATCTCTTCTCCAACGGTTCTAATAACTCCCTCCTCAATAGCCACATGAGCATCTTCATGCTCCGGTCTTAATCTAACCTTTTTCTTTAATCCATCTAGAGCTTGAAGGATCCTTCCGCCATTTTTCTCGTCGATTATCTCATTCTCCACCAGCATTACGATATGAGCCTTATTTATCTCGATAATTTGCTTCAGTATCTTTTTATCGTCTTTTGCAGATGAAACAAACAATATGGCGTCTCTTCTTGCAGGTTTAAGCCTTCCCTTCCTCAGAAGATCAGACACCACTTTTTTCTCCTGTCTTCTTAAGCGCATTCGCCATTCTCGTTGGTAATCCCCAAAGTTCAATAAAGCCTTTAGATGAAGATTGATCAAATCTAGATTCAATATTGTAGGTTGCTAGATTCAAATCGTATAGCGAAAGGGGAGACGAACGGCCAACTATGTGGAAGGCTCCCTTATAGAGTTTGATCTTTACATCGCCGCATACTCTTTTCTGAGTTGCATTTATGAATGCGTCGAGGTCCTCTCTTAACGGGTCCATCCAGAGCCCAGTATATACAAGCGTACTCCATAAGGCATCTACCTGATGCTTAAAGGAGACCTCGTGTCTCGTAAGCACAAGTTTTTCGAGGTCTTTATGCGCCTCAATTATGACCAGGGCTGCTGGGCATTCATAGACTTCTCTCGATTTGATGCCTACAAGCCTGTCCTCTATATGATCTATACGTCCTACTCCATGCTTTCCAGCCATCATATTTAAAGACTCGATGAGTCCAACTGGTTCCATCTCTTCTCCATTCAGAGCTGTCGGAACACCATTCTCGAAATGAATATTTAGATAATCGGGTTTATCAGGAGCCTTCTCCGGCGAGATTGTCCATTCATAAATCTCTTCAGGCGGCTCAACATCCGGATGCTCCAGAATGCCGCATTCGATTGAGCGTCCCCATAGATTCTGATCCACACTATATGGCTTGTCAATATCTACAGGAATCGGGACGTCATTCTCCTCAGCAAATTTTATCTCAGCATCTCTAGTCATACCCCATTCTCTTACGGGAGCTATCACATCTATTTCGGGAGCTAACGCCTTTGCTGAGACCTCAATTCTAACTTGATCATTACCTTTGCCGCTGCATCCATGTGCAATGGCGTCAGCTCCCTCCTTCTTTGCAACTTCAACAAGTTTTTCGGCGATTAATGGTCTTGAAAGCGCTGTGCTGACCGGATATTTCCCTTCGTAAAGAGCGTTGGCTTTTATGGCTGGAAAGACATAATCTTTAACGAACTCATCCTTAGCATCTATAGAATAATGCTTTATTGCTCCGAGATTCTTTGCTTTTTCCTCTATTTTTTCGAGGTTCTCTTTTTGTCCGACATCTAGGGTTACAGTTATTACCTCAGCGTCATATTTCTGTTGAAGCCACTTTAAGAGGACAGATGTGTCTAATCCGCCCGAGTATGCGAGTACAATCTTTCTCGTCAATCCTAATCGTCCCCGCTTTTTAATAGATTTTTACTGAAAGAAAGCGAAAATCTTATAAATCTTTTTTGGCCAAAATATGCCAAATTCGGGCTATAGTGACCAGAATTGGCCGAATCATCCATATCAAAAATCGTCCAATACCTGATAGATAATGATCCCTCAATTCAGGATGCTCTGGCAAGAGGATACGGAAATTACAGTGCAATAGCGCGTCTCCTCAAGCCTATAGTCGAAGAAATTTATGGAAGAAAGATAGGTATCGCCGGATTGATAACAGCCGTAAAGAGAGCGAGAGTCGCCTATACGCCAAAGATGGAGTATCAAAAAATCGTGGCGGAAAGCAAGATAAGTCTTAGAACCGATGTGGCAAAGATATCCGTGGAGAAGACGCGGAGAAGTCTCGAGAAGGCTAGGCTGATCTCAGCTGATTTCCCAGAGGCGTTCTTCCAATTATTAGAGGGAGCATCCACTCTCACACTGATCATCGATGAAGGAATATTTGATGAGGTGCGATCAGTCTTTAGAGAAGAAGAGATTTTAGGAGAAAAACGTAATTTGGCAGCTCTAATCGTCCAGAGCCCTCGTGAAATAGTTGATACTCCCGGATGCATAGCTGCATTCTATAATCCGATTTCCAGGGCTCATATAAACATCGAAGAAACAGCAAGCTGCTTCACGGAGACAGTGATAGTTCTTAAAATGGAGGATGCTGCTAAAGCCTTCAGTATCCTTACAGAACTAATCTCTCGGATGAGAAGAGATCTAAAGGGTAGGAGATGATTCTTTTAAGAAGCCTCTTTTTGGATTTCTTCTAAAGAAGCTTCTGTAAATAGTCTTTCCCCTTTAGGAAGCCTTCCTCGGCTCCGAAGAATGGATCTTCGTGCTCTATGCTGAGCACATAATCGTATCCTACCTCTTTTAGAGCAGTTATGTAGGCAGGCCAGTTTATCCCGCCCCATCCTGGAATTCGATATCTCCACCATCCACGTCCAAGTACACCTAATTCTCTAAGTTTAAAGGGTAGAACCTCGGTGTCTTTAGCATGTGTATGGAATATTTTATCGCCGAATCTGTGAACAGCCTCTATATAGTCGATCTGCTGCCAGAAGAGGTGGGAAGGGTCAAAGTTGAACCCTAAAACATCGCTGGGTAAAGCCTTCAAAAGAGTCTCGAAATGATCTAGACCTTGAAGATTTGTAGCAAACCAGTTTTCAAAGGCAATTTTCACGTCGTTATCCTTTGCATAATCCACTATGGGACCAAATACCTGAGGAAAGTCCTCCATTATAGTTTGATGCTTATCTTTTCCTTCCTTTGGCCCTCCCACTAATGTGCAGACAACTTCAACGTCAAGAGTCGAAGCAGCTTCAATAACCTTCTTCAAGAATTTTTGATCCTCCGAGCTTTCAAGGATCTTAATACTGTAGAAGGCTAGGCTAGTGATTTCAACATCTTTGTCTGCAAGTTCCCTTCTGACCTCACCTGCCCCTCCCTTCAGAACATGGTCAATACTAATCTGCTTAGATGAAGGCGAAACCGCCACTTCAAGCCCCTTAAAGCCGTTCTTCGAAGCCCACTCCACGATTCTCGCGAAATTCCAATCCCTTAAAGGAGCTGTAAGTAATCCTACAAACATTTCCTGATCAACCTGATTCTTTTAATACATCTCTGCCTAATAACCTCTTTTCTTTATTCTTACTCCGAAATATTCCACTAAATATTTACGGTGAACTTTTCTATTTTCGATTCTTCGATGAAAAGGTACTTAAGAGCTGCTCTGTTACACAATAATTGGGATTATAGGCGGTAATAGACGTGGCAGCGAAGGTGAGAATAGGATTTATCGGATGCGGTTTTATGGGGCAGTGCGTTCATCTTCCCTCATTTATGAGGTTGAAGAACGCTGAGGTCAACGCGATTTGTGATGTAAGACTGAAGCTAGCAAAGAAAGTCGCGGAGAGATGGCGAATAAAAAAGGTGTATTCGTCTTATCTTGACCTAATCGAAGACAAAGAGATAGATGCCGTTGTAGAGATCACAAATAAATTTATCCATGCGCCAATCGCGATAGATGCATTGAAAGCAGGCAAAGACGTATTTACAGAAAAGCCTATGGCGACAACAAGCCGCGACGCGTTGGAAATGGTGAAAACCGCAGAGAAGCATAGCCGAGTGCTCATGGTCGGCTACATGAAACGATTTGACCCTGGCGTTTTAAAAGCGAAAGAAGAATTCTGTAATCTCTCAGAGAATGACGAGATCATCTATGCAAGATCCCGCATGTTCGGAGGAGACTGGATATGCGGTTCACCTGCTGAGAAGATGATAGAAACCGACGAGCCTTATCCTAAAATTCCAGCCAGATTTCCAGATTTTCTGCCTAAAGCCTATGAGAATACGATGAATAATCTTCTGGAGCAGATTCATGACATAAATCTGCCTAGATTCTTTCTGGGAGACCCTTTTGAGGTGACTTTTTCAAGAGATTGGTCTGGCGGTTTTATCTCCATACTAAACTACGGCAGTTTTCCTCTTGTTCTAGAGATGGGATCAATCTCAGCCGACTTTTGGGATGAGGAGTTCACAGTCTATTTTAAGAATGGATGGCTTGATCTTAGACCGCCTCCGCCTCTTTTAAGAAATGTACCCGCAAAAGTGCACGTTTATCGAGCTGGAAAGGTTCAGAGAGATGAGTTTCCACATGGAGGTCGGGCATGGTCTTTTGAAAGACAAGCTCAACATTTCGTTGAATGCGTAATCGAGGATAAAGAACCACTATCCAATGGTCTGGATTCCTATAAAGACGTCGTAATCGTTGAGAATATTTTGAGATCTGTAGTGGATGGAAAACCGCAAAGGATCAATTTTTCGATTTAAAATCCCTGGAAGAAAAATGTTTTAAGATCCTTCCTTTTCAGACTGAATAACAGAATAAAATGGGAGCTGGAAGAGTTTAGATGATTATTAAAGATTTACGCACGTTTACTCTTCGATCAGGCCCAATTGTTCCAAAGGGTTTCTGGGAAGAAAGGCTCGTTAGGCCAGTGGATATATATGAGAGATTCCGTGATGAGGGACCTTATCAGCTGGGAGAAGAAAAAACATTTGAACAGATCTTCTTGGAGGTGATTGTGGAGAACCGTGATGAAAGAGGAATATTTGGACCGATCTCGGCTAGAACGGCAAGAATCATTAAGGAATCGCTTAAGCCCATGATTCTCGGGGAAGATCCCTTTTCAGTCGAGAAGATATGGGACATAATGTATCGGTCTCAAATTCACGGCAGGAAAGGCGAAACTATAATTGCGATAAGCGCTGTGGATTGCGCATTATGGGACTTCATCGGCAAATTTAGGAAGGAGCCGGTTGTCAGGCTTTTAGGAGGTCCTGTTCAAGAGAAAGTACCTGCCTATGCCAGTATGCTCGGCTTCTCTGTCAAGCCGGAAGATGCAGCAAGGAGAAGCCAAGAATTCGTCGATAAAGGATTTAAGGCTTTAAAGTGGTTCTTCCGTTACGGTCCTGGAAGCGGACTGAAAGGATTTGAGGAGAATATTAATCTCGTTAAGGCGATCCGTGACGCTATCGGATACGATATTGAATTGATGCTTGACTGCTGGAATAGCTGGACGATTAACTATGCAGTTAAGATGGCGAGGAAACTTGAAAGATATGAACCAGCATGGCTTGAGGAGCCCCTAATGCCGGATGATATCGAGGGCTACGTGGTGCTCCGGAAAAAAGTTGAGATTCCAATAGCTGGAGGCGAGCATGAATATACTAGGTGGGGTGCCAGAGAGCTTCTGAAACGTGGCGCCGTAGATATATTGCAGATGGACGTTACATGGGCTGGCGGAATAACGGAGATGAGGAAGATCTGCGCACTTGCCTCGGCGGAGGGTATACCGGTGATTCCGCATGCTGGATGGACCGAGCCGGCTCAATCTGTAATTTTCTCTCAGCCGAAAACGGTCTGTCCAATAATAGAGTATCTTGTAAAACACTCAGTTATTCAGCAAGCCTTTAATAAAGAGAAGCTGAAGCCTGAAGATGGATACTTCTATGCGCCTAGAAAGATTGGGCTGGGATTTGAGCCGCAGATGGATAAGATCATAAAGGAAGAATAAGCCGACTATCGATTCCTAAAGAACCTAAAATTATCGGATACATGCTTAAGTTCCTAAAGATTTAGTCTTCTTTAAGGAGATCCATTTTTATCTTTAATTTCCGTAGGTCACGTAGGATATCTCCTCTAAGATTTACATTATAGAGAGCCGCGGCAGGATGATATGTCGGCATCACGTAACAATTCCAATCAGTAAATCTAGCCTCATATACCCGCCCATGTATTCTTGAGATTCCCTTGAAGTCCAGATTCATCTTAGAGAAGATATAAGATGTTGAATGACGACCTAAAGTTACGATGAACTTGGGCTTTATAATCTCAAGCTGCCTATCTAGGAAGGGAGTGCAAGCCTTTATCTCTTCAGAGCGTGGATCACGGTTTCCAGGAGGTCTGCACTTCAGAACATTCGTTATGAAGACCTCAGACCTTCTAAGACCGATCTCTTTAAGAACTTCATCAAGCAGTCTTCCTGCGGCTCCGACGAAAGGTCTTCCTCTGCGGTCTTCCCAATATCCAGGAGCCTCGCCAATCAGAACTATTGGTGAATCTACGTTTCCCTCTCCAGGAACAACGTTTGTTCTGGTCTCCGAGAGGCCGCATTTTCGGCATCTCTTAATCTCTTCAGCTATCATCTGAATCCTGTATCTCTTCTCATCCCCGCATATCGACATCTATCTTTAGCCCCAGATTCAGTTATATCTCGATGCTTAAGATTTTTCGCTCGGTCTTCTTTAAGAAAAACTGGAAGATGATATATGAGTAGCCAAGCAATCCGGCTCCAACTGCAAGATCCATGAATGGATTATATTTGAAGATTAAGCTAAATGTGACGTAGACGTAAGCTGGAAGGAGAAAAACGCCTGAAAGAAGAAGGGAGATCCAGCTGATCATAAATCCAGGCGTAGCTTTACGCTTTTCTCCTAGAAAATGAATGACCACAAATAGATGTATGGAGGCTCCAATTAACGATGTGGATATTACCAGAATCAAAGGCAAGATGAAGTTTAGATGAGCGATGAAGCCAAGGATGATTATCATCCCTATCGGGATGGAAAGAGAGATTAAAATGAATGCGTATAAGAGAGAGCTGAAGTATACTTTTAGATCCATGCCGGATGTTAAGGGTATCCAAAGGCTATTGAGCTCACCAACTCTCCAATTGCTTATCAGCACGGCTGGAACAATAAGGGCGTATATCGCCATGATGAAAAGCCAGATGGGGAAGGAGTCCCCAGCGCCTCTAGTCGAGATGCTCATGATTAGGACGACAATATAGAAGACGATGACGGCGAAGAAACTTCCATCTCTAATCATACGTATCAGCTCTTTCTTTATTAAAAATCTAAAAAGAGATTGGGGTTTAAGGGTCAAATTGAATCTTAACCCAATCTTCGAAAATAATCTAATGTTCTGTCCCATTTTAATTGTCTGCGACCTCATTGACACGTCAAAAGGAGAGAAGAAAGGGGTAGGTTTCGCATATCGGAATATGTCTCTTCGAGAACAGAAGAAAAGAAGCATGGATGAGAATATGAAGTATGAAAGGAAGCCGAGAAGAGATGTTTGCGGCGGGTGTCTCCCACAAAGCAAATGTAAAATAGCCGTTGCTATGAAGGTTGAGGGATAAGGTAATCCGCTATATCTTATTGGAAGGGGATAGAAGAAACTCATCGCCGGAAGCAGCAGCGAAACTACGATGAAAACGAGGATATATTGAACTGCCGAGTCTGTATAGATCGAGATTAAAATTGAAAATCCTTTTTTAAGAAATAGAATGAAGAGGATAAGCAATATTACAACTGCAAAGAGTAAAAGCACAACAATAAAGGATAAGCCTGTAAGGACCGCGATTGTTCCCAGCGTTACAAAGAATGGGCCGAAAAAGATCGAGAATATGGTTAAGTCTGAAAGTATGCTTGCGGCAAGAAAGATTCGCGGAGTAATCGTCGAGGTGAAGAATAAGTTTTCTTCATAATCAAAGACTGTGAAACCTCGGAAAGACGTGAGTATGGTGATAGCTAAACCTAGACTTATCAGGGCGGAAAGCTCATCAACGTATGCGTAGAGAATCGCTCCTTTCTGTATGGCTTCTGTCAAAGCTAGGCCTAAGCCGAAGCAGCCTGAGATTACTCCTAATAGATAAACTAGAATGAGAAGAATGTTTGTCCTTGAAGCTTTAAGCGCTCCCAGAACGATCTTGATCTTCGCATGATATATGTTTAGGAGTAGCCTCATCATTTACTCCGTCTTTTCCTGAAAAGATGCGCTCTTTTCCTCCTCTATAAGCTTTAGGAAGACCTCCTCTAGTGTCGCATCTCCGCCCTCCTCAGAGATTCTCCGTAGAGTACTAAGATCTCCAGAGGCTATTCTTCTTCCCTTATGAATAACAGCAACCCGATCGCACATTCTCTCGGCAGTGTCAAGCATGTGGGTTGAGATAAAGACCGTTTTTCCCTCCTTCACTCTTTCACTAAAAATCTCTTTGATTATATGTTGCCCGGCCGGATCGATTCCAACCAAGGGCTCGTCGAGAATGAGTAGGTCTGGATCATGCAGCAAGGCAGATGCTATCGCAGCTTTCTGTTTCATCCCTCTTGAGAGTGAAAGTATGAGGCTTCTCCGTTTATCTTCTAACTCGAAGGCTCTGAGAAAGAAGTCTATTCTCCTTTTTATCTCATCATTCGGCATCTCTCTTATCCTTCCTGAATATATTAGAAATTCCTCTAACGTTAGATATTCTGGAAGAACAACTGATTCCGGAACGTACCCTATATGCCTCTTGTATTCATAGGGTTCGTCTCTGACGTCTTGTCCATTAACTTTGACTATTCCCTTATCCATGCTTAGAAGCCCAACGATGATCCTAAGCGATGTTGTCTTGCCCGCTCCGTTTGGACCTATAAGCCCAAATATTTCACCTCTCTTCACTTCGAGATTTAATCCTCTAAGCGCTTGAACCTCACCGTAAGCCTTCCAAAGGTCACGTATCTCAAGTATCAGCGGCAATCGCTATCTCCGCCATTCCTTCTAAAGGTGTTTGAAGAGCTATTTTTTGTATCCTAATCTCCGAAGTATATTTCTCCGCCATTCCACACCTTTCTCATCCTCGATTCCCTTAGGCTTCAAGCCGTCGATGACTCCAAGTATACCTCTTCCCTGCTCAGTCTCAGCGACTATTACCTCTAAGGGATTAGCAGTCGCAGCGTATATTGTACATACTTCTGGAACGCTCTTCAACGCGTTCAAAACATTTATTGGATATGCGCCTCTCAGAAAAATGAGGAAAGAATGGCCGCAGCCAAGCTTAAGCATATTCTCCGCGGCTGCTTTCTTGAGTTCATCATCTGTTCCTTCAACGCGGATTAAACATTCTCCACTGCTTTCACAGAATGCTAGTCCAAATTTAATGTTCGGAACCGAATTGACCATTGCCTCGTAGATGTCCTCAACGGTCTTTATGAAATGCGCCATACCTAAAATAGCATTGCATTCCTCGGGTGTCTCGATCTTAACAAGTTTAATCTCCATGAGTATTCCCCTCCAAGAATAGAGACTAATAGCACTATCAAAAATTTAGAGGTAACTTCTATTTAAAGAGACTATGAGTTTTGGGAGGCGTCGACCTTTATTCCTTCCTCTCGAAGTAGAAGCTTAGCGTTTCTCCATTGATCCCGAAGTATCTCTAACGTTCCCGATAATCCCGCATGTACAGAGTAGAAAATGTAGCAGAGATACGTGCATTTTGTACATTGATTATACTCTTTTCTAAGCCTTTCAAACCTTTTGCTTCTCCAAAGATCAGGCAGATCAAATATTGATGCAACAGGCTCCCTACTGTGGCATCCTGCAACTCTACCTAAATGATCAATTATCAAGAAGCTGTCAAGAGCGCGGCATTTCCATCTTCTAACGCCTGAAGCAACAAATTCTCTTAGAGCCATCAATGTTTTCTCAGTTATATACACGTAGTCGCTTTCTTCTCTCAACTTCAATATTGAATCCAGAGCTTCCAGCAACGCTTTTTTGTCTCGTATCACGTACTCATCATTTTTCTTTCCAATATTGAACATGCCATCCTCAAATGGATAATCATACCAATAAAAACAGTACCAGACAGGTATTGAACGTTTTATAAAGTATCGAGTGAAATCAACTATCTCATAAATGTTGAATTGAGAGATTGTAGGCGAAACTCCTACATGTATTCCTTGATCTTTTAGTAGACGTATAGACTCCATCGCTCTCTTCCAGGAGCCCGGCACCCCCTTCAAGTAATCGTTCTTCTTTTCATCAAGCGTGTCTAACGATATTGCAACGAAGTCTACATTCTTTAAGGCGTCGATCTTCTCTGCGGCCATACTTCCATTATCATACACTGTTGTTATAAAATGCTGGGAGGCGTAATCCAGAATTTCCCCGATATCTTCCCTAATTAGAGGGTTTCCTCCAGAAAAGACTAGTTCTATAACGCCTAGATCTTTAAGCACGTCTAGTCCCTTTTTAACTTCTTCGGTTGAAAGCTCGCGGGGATCTTGCTCCTCCCATACCCTACATCCCCTACATCGATAGTTGCATCTTCTAGTTATCATCCATTGTGCATGATAAGTTCTAGGAGACTTGAATAGGCGGGTTGTAAGCCGTAAAACCTTAGCTGAAAGCCTCATAGGTTATGCACTTAGTCCAAGTTATCTTTTTGAAAAATAAGTCTTGCTCAATTCTTCGTATTCTTAAAGTCGGAGAAAAATCCTGCTATTTCCCCGCCGCAATATGCAAAGAGCCGAAGTATATCTAGGCATGCATAAGCGACTGCCGCAAGCCTATTTCGCCTCAAACGTTTCCAAGCATAGAAGATCACGAGAATGGTGAATGGAAGAGCCGAGAATAGAAGCAGTATGGCTGCATAGATTAAACTGAAGATCGAGAGAAAGGCGAATATAAAAAAGAGGAGTAACCATGTAAGGAAGGCTACTAGAAGAGCCACATTCCATTTGGCAATTCGATACTTGACTCCCTTCCTTCTAAAGACGAGTATTCCTCCCTTTCCATACGAGAAAGTTTGCTTAAGCAAGCTTCTCAACGTTGTCCTATGCTTATGTCGGATCCTTGCTTCTGGATCGAGAATCATGCTGTAGCCCGCATTACATACACGTTCAACAAATTCGTCCTCGTCAAATCCATAATGTATCTCTTCATCAAATCCGCCTACCCTATCGAATACGTCTCGGCGAAACGCCATGTTGCATCCAGCTGGATAATTCATCGGCGGCTTCACATTCTCCAATTTTTTTCGTCTGCTGAATCTTCTGAGAACCGGCATGATGCTTTCATCTGCGTATCGAGATAGAAAGTTATCTTCATATCTTGATACGCTTCCGCCTACACAGCCAACATCCTTTTCTCTGAAGTTTTTCACTATTTGCCTGATCCAGTCCCTTGGAACTACGCAGTCAGAGTCTGTAAATAATACGATTTCGCCGGTGCTATTCTTCACACCTACATTTCTCGCAACGTTTAAACCCTTTTTCTTTTCTACTACAAGTTTGACTGGATATGACTGGATGATCTCTCTAGTTCTATCGGTTGAGCCGCCGTCTACAACTATTATTTCAAGCTTATCTCTATCATACTCGACATTTGTTAAAGAGTCCAGAAGCTCACCAATTGTTTTTTCAGCGTTGAGTGCAGGTACGATTACTGAGACGGTAGGTTCATAGGGGCGACTCAGATTAGAATCCACCAATTTTCTCCTTTGGTTATTCAGTCTCCTTAATATTGTTGTATCTATTTCAAAAATTTAACTTTGAACGAGTCATCAGAATCTTCATTTTATCTTTTCATTAAGCCTCTGAGGATTCTGAAGATGAAGCGTTAATAGTGTTATTTTTCCAAATTCTTCTCAAATCTTACAGCGTCTAAGCCGGGTCCATAATAGTCTCTGATAATTCTTTTAGGGACGTAGCCATGCTTAAGATATAGTCTTTCGGCAGATATATTATCAAGACGAGCTTCTAAGATGGACTTTTTCGATCCTTTCTTTATGAAGTTTCTCTCTAAGGCTTCGAGTAGCGAGGAACCTATCCCCATTCTCCGAAATTTTCGTTTTACATCTAGCGTAAAGACGTGACCTATGATCCCTTCGTTCGATTCTTCAAGTAATCCTATGATGAATCCCACAGTTTCATTATTTATTAGAGCGATTAAATTGACAAAGCTAGGTGATCTTAGACAGTATTCTAGCTGGGAATAGCTGAACGCGTTTTCAGAGAAGCACTCAACCTCAATTTGATAGATCTCATCCAAGTCGGTTAATTGAGCTTCTCTAATTTTAGGTGAGGCTTTCCGTCTAACAGTCAAGAAACGCAAATATTTTTCCCTCTTTTTTCTGCATATATAAATTAGCTATCTTGCCTACAACATTATTATCCGATCCGAGATAAAGAAGATGGCTTCTACATCTCATTCTACAGTCTGAAGATCCAAAATTCAAAATAGGAATTTCGGCTTTAAGTTTGTTCATAAGATACTGGTTAATCTCGCATTCCATTCTTCTTCGAGTCGTCATCGCTAAGACTCCTTTGATTGCGACATCATCGTTACATAACAGATAGTCTATGTGCCATCTTTTTCTCTTAGTTTTATTAAGATGCCTCGAGATTCGTCCGGCTAGACTGGAGGGTCCGCTTCCGAAGGCTGAACCCGTATATGCATAGTATCCTCTTTCAATCTTTTTCTTTCCTAAACGTCCAATAATCGTCGTGAATGGTGAGGGCACAAAAATTATTAGGGTGTAGACTCCCCTAGCTCCCTTAATCTCAGATTTTTCAAAGCTCCTAAGAGATTTCACTCTAAGCTTCTCTTGGTTCCTCAATTCATTCAAAAAGATTCATCTCATACTCAAAATTTTTACATAATGTTTTTATAAGGTATTGTCCCCCCCGCTAATCTTGAAGGATCATTAAGAGATGCAAGATGATCAAACGTAAAACGGTTATTAATTCGGAAACGATGATGAATGGTAAAGTCGAGATAAAACTTCTAGGTTTTTTTGGAAAGGCCTATGGAAGTAACAAAGTAACGCTTGAGATTTCAGGAGCTTCAAATCTGAGAGAGATCATCAAGAGATTGGTGGATTCCTCCGAAGATCTTAAACGTGTCTTGATTGATCCTGTGCTTGAAAGTCCTCTTCCCAACTCTGTTATACTCGTCAATAACAAGGATATCAGTGCTCTTAGAGGATTAGAAACTCCTGTGATGAATGGTGATAAAATCGTTATAATACCTGTGATTCATGGCGGATAAAAAATTCTTTATAAATTTTTATAAATGATGCGAAGAGGTTTTCATGACTCTTTTTTATCCAAAAAACTTTATAGATCTTCAACCTCAAAGGATTAGAAGAGAGATCTTCGAGGGGATGGGTTATTATAGCAATTCCTAAGAGTCTGAATTTGCAGATCAGCCTCGGCTCTGTCCTGTTACTTATAGCCCTGCTACTCACTTCAACATTCTTCACAGTAATCTCAACTTCATCCGCTGAGGAATATACATATTATGGTGCTATCCCCGGCCCAATCCGCTATAAGGCTCCAGTACGTGAATTACATGGCGCCATTGACCCCACCGCGGGTTGGAGACTTGAATCAGAAGCAAATTCATCTCTGATCACAATCATCGCATTTGAGGATAATACCGATGTAAAAGTCTACACTCTGCCGGATAATACTCTTGAATCCGAAACTACGCTTAATGCTATGGAGAAGCACTTTGTAGAGCTGCCGAATGGAACAATATTTAAGGTTGTAACAAACAAGCTGGCGTCTGTCATGCTTCTTGATACAGGCATGCCTAATGAGACGACTTTCGAAGGGCCCGTACCTGCCACATATTATATCTCGACGGATGGAAGCTATATCGGTAAAGAATTCATATTTATCGCATCTCAAGGCTTGTCTGGAACTCCATATCGGATTCTTGCTCTGGAGGATTCAAAAGTAACAGTATACAAAGAAGACGGTAGTACACATACGAGCTTCGGTTTGAAGGCTAATGAATACAAGGACTTGGCTTTATCCGCATTTAAAGGATACAAAATTGTTTCAACTGGGAATATCATTATCCAGACAAGCGGGCTTGGCTGGGCAACTGAACATAGCTTCTTTATTCCTGCGGTGGAAGGAGGCTTCGTGGGAAAAACATTCTATACGGCGTCAACGGAGACTGAAGATTGGGATCCGGTTGAGGATTGTGGATTCAGAATATCGAGCTTAGAAGACGCTAAGGTTAAGGTCTGGAACGTGGAATTCAAGCGTTTGATAAAGGAGATTACAGTTAAAGGAGGAATTGGAGCTACCGTCTATCCCAAAGCAGAGGAGATAATGATAGAAAGCAATAAACCAGTCACGGTCGCTTTCATCCATAATGGTAGCATAGCAAGATCCTATAGCTGGTCTTATGGTTCAGGCGTCGCCTTTTTAGGTGTTAGACCAAATGAAGAAACAGCGTTTTTCGTCCCGACAAACTCTACTGTTTACATATACATCTTTGCATATGAAGACGCTCGAGTTACGATTGACGATGTGGAGATGACGCTTAAAGCAGATGAATACTTTGTAACAAATGTTCCAGGATTCCATAAGATACATGCAGACAAGAACGTGGTCGTTGAGATAATGCATTGGCCGCTCTTTCCACCGGGTCAAGGGATTACGGGCTTCGGCGTGATAATCCCCTGTATACAGACGATAAATGTAACTCCAAACGTTAAACCAGTCCCGCTAGTAACCGGAGGTTTTCCAATGACGTACGTGATTGCAGGGGTTGTTGTAGCTGTCGTTGCTGTTGTCGGCGGCTTCATAGCCATGAAACGTCGAGGCAAACGATAGTGGCCGAATATGATCAGAGCGATCTCCACGACTCTATTAGATTTTCTCTTTTATTTTTTTAGACTGCTCGGAATTTCTCCATCTAAAATATGATCTTGATTAATTTATTTATGCGTAAATACCGAAAAATTAAGTTTCATCAACACCGATTAATTGATCAGTCGAAGTGATATAGAAATGTGGAGGCTTAACGATCTAGAGTATTTCGAAGCCCCAGGGCTCGCCGTAATCGTTTTCCAAAATACGTATCCTGAAGGAAAACAGGGTGGCATTGAGATAATTCAGCATGGTGAACGGGTAGCAACGAATGGGGATTTAAGACTTGAGCCGACTCCAGGTCAATGGGGCGAATTGCCAGAGGTTAGAAAGCGTGAAGTCGATGCTGAGAGAAATATGATCCGAGTCTCATTATCTTATAGCAAGTATAACTTGGATTACGCAATCACGGTTAGGGCGTATGAAGACTCAATCATCATTTCCGTCGATTTAGATAAGCCGCTTGAGAAGAAACTTGAGGGAAAAGTCGGCTTAAATTTGGAGCTCTTTCCCGCCGCCTACTTTGGGAAAACTTACCATTTAGGAGAAACCTTCAGAGTTTTCCCGAGGCAAGCAAACGGTCCGATGATTTCAACTGAGAATGGCGAGCTACGACCAGCTCCACTAGCTTCTGGAAGAAAACTCTCTGTTGCGCCTGAGGATCCGTTACGTAGAATGAGTATTGAGCAGCTGGAAGGCGGCGAGATCAAATTATTTGATGGTCGAAATACTGCCCAAAACGGATGGTTCGTTGTTAGATCCCTTCTACCTCTAGACAAGACGAAGGACGCGATAAAATGGAAGATAAAAGTCAATAGTGTCCCGGAATGGCGACGTAAACCAGTAATCGGAATCTCCCAAGTCGGATATCACCCATATCAGATTAAGAAAGCTGTGATTGAACTTGACCCAAGAACAGAGAAGCTCAGCGAAGCCGTCTTACTGCGTATAGATCCAGAGAAAGGTTTAGAGAGAGTCTTCTCTTCTGCACCTAAGAAATGGGGCAAGTTTCTGCATTACATATACGCAGTCTTCGACTTTACACACGTACGGGAACCCGGCCTATACATAATCCAATACGAGTCTGAATCAACTCCTCCATTCAAAATCTCATCTGACATCTACAAGGATGAAGCTTGGAGGCCAACTCTTGAAACATACTTTCCAGTACAGATGTGCCACATGAGGGTTCAAGACCGTTACCGAGTGTGGCATGGAGCTTGCCACTTAGATGACGCGTTACAAGCTCCACTTGGGCATGTACATTTCGACAGCTATAAACAGGGATCTACGACTGAAACTCCATACTCGGCAGATCAGCATATACCATATTTAGATAGAGGCGGATGGCATGATGCGGGAGACTATGACTTGGCAGCTGGATCTCAGGCTCAAACAGTCTTTCTTCTATCTTTAGCTCGCGAAGAATTCAATATTGACACTGATCAGACAACGGTGCGAAAGGATGAACGCCTAGTAATTCTTCATACTCCCGATGGAATTCCAGATATTGTGCAGCAGATTGCTCACGGCGTAGAGAATCTACTTTCCGGCTATAGAGCGGCGGGACATAGCTTCTCAGGGATAATCTCTAGAAGACTGGATCAATATGTCCACTTGGGAGACGCCGCTGTTATGACAGATAATAAGATCTATGACGCGTCATTAAAGCCCAATGAGACTTCATGTGAAAGATCAGGCCGTTTAGATGACAGATGGGCCTTTACAAGCCGTGACACTTCACTTGAATATAAGGTTGTGACTGCATTAGCCGCTGCCAGCCGCGTTTTATGTGGATATGAGGATGATCTGTCACGGGAATGTCTAGAAACCGCGATTAAGGCATGGGAGTATGAGCAGACGCATCCCCCAGCAAAACAGCCTAGCGCCTATGTTCCCGGAAATCCAGAGATTCAAGAGATTTTTGCTACTGTGGAGTTGCTGATCACTATACGGGAAGAACGATTTTCTCAACGCCTAATCGAATTGCTACCAGTAATCGAAGAAAATATACATCAAGTAGGCTGGACCGTCGCGCGTGCGCTCCCCCTGGTTAAGGATGAAAAGTTCAGAAGCTCCGTGAAGCAGAAACTCGAGAAGTATCAAAGCGAGATAGAGCAAGAGATTTCAAAAAATCCATATCACGTTCCATTTAGACCAGCTATTTGGGGAATCGGATGGAACATACTCTACTTTGCGGTCGGCCAATACTATCTCCATAAGGCCTTTCCAGAAATCTTCGATGGAGAAACCGTATTTGCAGTGGTCAACTACATACTGGGCTGTCATCCAGCATCTAATGTTTCCTTGGTTTCTGGAGTTGGAGCTCGATCATTGACTATTGCCTACGGATTCAATAGAGCTGACTGGTCTTATATTCCAGGAGCAGTAGCATCAGGAACAGCTCTTATCCGACCGGAATTCCCTGAGCTCAAAGAAAACTTTCCGTTTATCTGGCAGCAGACGGAAAATGTGATTGGAGGAGCAGCCTCATACATCTTCTGCGTGCAAGCTGCAAACAGAATCTTGGAGGAGAAAACTCGCAAGAAGAGCAGTTGAGAATCTAGATCTCCACATTTTTTTCTTAAATGCATAATAGTGGATCATAAAGATCTATGAGAAGATTATGAAGAAAACAAGCGGTTCTACAATGTAAAAGTATCTTTTTGTAAAGAGATACACATCACAAACAATAGCTTATAAATCTAAATCCCATTTATATGAGATGGGAAAAGTAAATTGTGGTTGTCAACAAAGCATAACCTATGCAAAACATTAGGTCTAATCATTTTAGTAATGATGAGTATGTCGGTCTCTGCGTATGTTAAAGCTGAAGATTTCGGTTTCAACATTGAATCTGTTAATCTCATGGTGTATCGAGATGGATTAGTACATGTTACCCAAATCATGCGTGTTAATGAAACTATTTCTCAGATAACTTTGCCTCTTCTATCAGCCTCGATCGAAAATATCTTAGTCGTTGATGAGAACGAGACCGTTCTTGATTACGAGATAAACGATTCTAATATCACGATCTTCACGTTGGGAGCTACTAATGTAACGTTAGAATACGACACGGTTGCAATAACGAGTTTGGACTCTGGAGTTTGGACTCTATCTTTTAAAGGCCCATACAACCTAACGGTTATGCTCCCTGAAGATGCGGATGTGATCTTTCTAAGTAATGTGCCAAACTCTATAGATACGGAGGGCAACAGAATAACGCTTTCAATATTTCCGGGAGAATGGGAAATCAGCTATATCCTTCCTGTACTTCCACTAAAAGACTTCGAGGTCACCAACCTTAAGGTCTCCCCTCTAAAGGTTAAATCAGGGGAAGAGGTGACAATCTCTGTTCTCGTAACAAACGTTGGAAGAGAATCCGGCTCTTATGATGTAGTTCTCAAAGTTAATGGATCCGTGGAAGACGTGAAGACCGTTACTCTAAACGGAGGAGAATCAACTGAGGTTAAGTTTAGAATCTCAAAAAAGGCTGCGGGAATATACAGTGTCGAGGTTGCTGGTCTCAAAGAAGAGTTTAGAGTTGAGGAGGCTGTTTCCACTGGGGCTCCAACAGAATATACGCTTCCTCTTGTAGTTATATCCGTGGCCGCTGCTTCTCTAGTTCTGATTATTTTATTTCGGCGGAAAAGAAAGCCGAACATCACAGAGATATTAGAAAATCATCCTTACCTCAGACAGGAAGAAAGGGATGTACTAGCTTTTTTGATTGAGAATAACGGAAAAGCTTTCGAATCTGAAATAAGAAGGAGATTTCCAGATATCCCGAGAACTTCTCTTTGGAGGCTTATAAGAAGGCTGGAGAGAGAAGAGATAGTGCGGATCCGAAAAGTTGGACCCGGCAATCTAGTAGAGCTGAATAAATAATTAGGCGATCTCGAAAAATCTATTAAGATCTAATGTGATGTATAGCTGGTTGATGCTTTAAACGATATGCTTATATCCCTCCGATGATTTTGAGGGGTCAAACAAATTTTAAGAGTTGAGAAAAGAGTGTTGGCGATGGATATTCCAACAATCTTTTTAATCGCTGTTGGATTGGCTATGGACTCCTTTTCCGTATCCGTAACAAGTGGAATATATATGAAATCGCGGAGGGTAGAAGACGCTCTTAAGATAGGAGGATTCTTCGGCTTCTTTCAAGCCTTCATGCCTCTGATCGGATGGCTGGGAGTTCTGACCTTAACGGATATCATTTCAGGTTTTGATCATTGGATAGCGTTCTTCTTGCTTCTCTTGATTGGATGTAAGATGATTTATGAGGCTGCTTCAGGAAAAAATAAAGGCTTAAAGAGTAACGCTCTCAATGGAATATTGCTGCTAACGCTCTCGGTTGCAACCAGCATAGACGCCCTAGCTGTTGGAATAAGCTTTGCATTTCTAAGATTTCCAATATTTCTTCCCGTAATTGTAATAGGCACGGTCACATTTCTACTCTCATTCTTTGGCTTATACTTGGGAAGTCAAGCTAGCAAGACTTTCGGAGAGAAAATTGAGATAGTTGGCGGCGGCATTCTAATCATAATCGGGGTTAAGATACTTTTAGAACATCTCCTCTAGATGCTGGAATAACCTCACCGTTCCAGCATAAAAGCCTTCTTTGGAACTGGAAACTCCCGTACCTCATGGATCAGCATTTCCATTCTTTCTCCAATTCCAAGAACATAAGACTCTTCCAGCCTATTTATTGCCCTCTCCAACTTAATATCTCTCTCAGCATAAATGGTTAGGAGAGGATCGCCCTCTCTAACAGCTTCACCAATCTTCCTATGAAGGAGAACTCCAGCCCCTTTATCCTTCGGTGCACCAGCAAGCCGAGCTATCTCCACTAGAGACGCATTATTTATCCATAATAGATAACCACTTCTTTCAGATCTCAAAGTGAAAGCCTCATCTCCCACATGTATCCCCTCTGGTTTAATACTGGAGTCTCCGCCTTGAGCCTCAATGATCTCCCGTAGCTTCTGCTCTGCCTTCCCAGATCTCAAAATCTCCATCGCGATAGCCTTTCCGTTCTCCTTTCCACTCATCTCCAACAGCATGCCGGCTATATCCGTCGCCTTATCTATAAGGTCGGGAACATAAGCTTCTCCCATAAGGACGCTTAAGGCTTCACGTGCTTCTAAAGATGGCCCAATAGCATATCCAACAGGCTGCTCTCCATACGTTATAGCGCATCGAACCTTAATGTTCAATCTACGGCCGAGCTCCATGAAATCCTTAGCCAAGAGCTCCGCGTCTCCTATCGTTTTAACCTTTGTTCCTCTTCCCGTCGGAATATCTAGAACAAGCAAATCCGCATTTACAGCCTTTTTCTTACTCATGATCGAGGGAAGAAGAAGCGGATCGATAGAGAGGGGATTCTCTATTCTCACAAACATGTCATCTGCTGGCGCGAGATTGAGTGAGCCGCCCCAGACCATACAGCCATTAGTCTTTTCAACAACTCTCTTCATCTCTTCGATGCTTAGGCTTACGGGCATAAGAACCTCCATTCTATCAGCTGAGCCCGCCGCGGAGGTTATTGCCCTTGAGGATGACTTAGGTATCGTTAATCCCGCCGCCGCGATTATTGGGACTACGAGGAGGGTTGTCTTGTCTCCCGGCACTCCGCCTATTGAATGTTTATCTACGATCGGATGTTTATCGATTTGAAGAGTGCTTCCAGTCTCAACCATTGCACGTGAAAGGCTTGTCGCTTCATCAAGATCTAACCCAAAGATATGAAGGGCAGTGACAAACGCGGCTATCTCTATCTCGCTAAGGTTTCCTCTAACCATGTCTCTTATAATCTCACGGATCTCTTCATAGGTCAATTTCCTCTGCCGAAGCTTATTCCTGATGAAGTAGACTGAGCTAGGTAAAGGAGCAATCTCAATCTCAACTTCTTCCCCCTCTTCTAAACCTAAAGAATTTCTAACTTCCTCATAGACTCCTACGGTTCCTTTCTCAATCAGCTTTGTAGCGGTATTTACTATCGCAATAGCCTCCTTATTGTCCTTAGACAATCTGACTCTTTCTAGACTTGAGACGTTGAGATCTTCAGCGTCCTCCTTGTTTAGGACGACGACAGATTTCCCTCCAGCTTCTAGGCCAAGTATTCTTGCTCTAAGCTTCATCCGATTAAAATCACCTTCACGTCATGATTTACAATAATACTTGCAAGTATAATCTCTGTCAGATTTAAAATTTCATGAAAGAACAAGATATATTGTACCGCATAATAGAAGTTAGGATAAGATGACGCGTGGATTCAGGGATAGAGACTATTTAGAAACGATTGAAGGATACCTCTTCTGCGTAGTTGATTCCGTGCATCCCAAAGATCGAGTCATAGCATATCTAAAGTATATTCCGAACTCTTCAGGAAAGTGGGGTAAAGAAAATAAAAGGATGAAGCGGATTCTTAAAAATTACACAATGCAGAATCTTTTAGAAACCTTTGAATTTTTAGAAAAGAATCATCCTGAATATCTCTATTACTCTTCCGTTATGAACATCAAAATGTCTGCTGTACCACTAAATAGAATCTCATATCATTTTAAACCAGAGGAAAAATTGCTGCATCTAATAAATATGGAGAAACCAGATACTCTCCAAAGAAAGGTGATCAATCTAGTTCAGCTGCTCTCCGACAAGAGCGGGGTTCCACTTAAGTTCTTCGGAGTTACGGGCTCCATACTCCTAGATATTCATCAGGATTTTTCAGATATAGACCTGATAGTGTATGGAGCTGAAGCAAGCAGATCAGTAAAGGACGCGCTCATGCAATTCTACAAAAGTCGAGGTTCTCCAATTCGTAGATTTGGGAAGAAGATGATTCATGAATGGTGTCTGGATAAGGCTAGAGTGTATCCATTGACGTACGAAGAGGCTGCAAGGATTTTTAAGAAGAGGTGGAACCGCGGAGTATTCCGAGAAACACTCTTCTCTATACATCCTGTGAAGCTAGAAGAAGAGAACGACGAAAAGTATGGTGATAGAATCTTTAAGCCGGAAGGAATGATAAAGATAAAAGCAACGATTTCAGATGCTTCTGAAGCAGATTTTCTGCCCGCAGTCTATAAGGTTAGGGATGTCAAGGTCATTGAAGGCCGGAAGGTCAAGGACATAACTGAAGTAGCATCATATGAGGGTCTATACGGCAGTTTAGCGGAGGAAGGCGAAAGAATATTATCCTATGGTAAGCTTGAGAAGGTTATTGATAGAAGAATCGGAGAAGAATACCACCGTGTTCTAATAGGCTCAAAAGAAGCTAGGGGAAGCGACTATATTAAACCATTAGATTAGCAAGCTAAGCCTGCTTGCTTAACATAAAATCTGAGGGTTTTGCACCTAAAATCAGCCTGAAGAACTCCGTTCCGTTCTTCTCTATAACCTTCTCAACTTTTCCCTGCGCGATGACGATCTCGCCTTTCCTAGCCTGCTCGCAGAATCGACCTCTAAAAGAGGCTATTTCTTTCAAATTCGGCACTTTTGTCCCCTCAAGAATTTTAACATCTTCTATTAGATACCGGCATGGCGTGAATATGGACTCCGAGTCATCCGCGATTTTAGCCTTTATCTTTGCGTAGCCTGAAGGAACGTAGATTCTATCGCCATATTTCTCGTTAACCTCATTCCAGTCAGGAATGAACCTCATAAAAAAGTCTCTACCTCTAAATCTTCCCTGCATAAATTTTCTACGTTCCATGCGAATGAAGTCCTTAAGAGGCATCCAAGTATCCTTTGAGCGAAACTCGTAAAGCTTCTTCAGCCCCTCCAAATCGTACTTTAGTATAGGCCCGCTTTCCCGTCTCATTTCTTCTTCTAGTGCTGCATGTACGGATAAACAGTTTTTCTTTCCATAAACAATCACATCGATGTCTGAATCCTCCTTATAGAGATCTACAAGTATCGATCCAGATATTCCCAAATTCTTAAGATCGACATTAGATAAATCATGAAGAAGACTAATGAATCCCATAGCATCTCCTTCAACACGATCCAAACGTGGCTTCTTTAAGAGTTCCGAAACTTTATTCTGTGGTTTGTAGATTCTCAAAACGCGTCTATTAGGAACCTCCTGCATATAATCTCCGAAAATCGGATCATAACAGAGATATTCTGGATACTTCTTCTTTAAGACTTCTTCTCTTTCGCTAAGGGAGTACACTTTAATGTAGGTCTTTCCTCCCTTCCTTCTATCTCCGTTGGGGCTTTCAACATAACGAAGATATGCTACTATCCTGTTAGGAGGATGAACAAAACCTTTAACGTCGAAGATTAAACTTTCAACTGTTTCAACCATGTCTCCTTCTCTAGCTCTCCGCATCATTCCAAATCACTAAAACTTCAATCCAGATAAAAGTGCAATCATTAATGAAGATGCTGTTAAATCAGCTGTAGTCCCGGGATTATAATCTCCTCCTAAACTTTGAAGCTTATTGTCGAACTTCCAAAGGAAAGACGTGCCTTCTTTAGTAGTTAATCCTCCTAAACTAAGGGCTTTCTCAGCCATTTCAGATATCCACTTCGTCTCCATCTTACCTATCCTAACCGCATCCTTTACATCACTAACCCTTTTAAGCCCAATCTTCCTCGCGATAAATGTATCTGGAACCTTTGAGAGAATCCTTAAAAATGTATGCACCGTCGCCGTGTTTATGTCGCGAGTACGCTGGAAGGCCTCAACAAGCTCTCTATACCCTATCTCAAATGATACTTTCAAGCCGGTCGTCAACTCGCTTGCAATAGTATCATAAGATGACGACTCCTTCATAACATCAAAGAGAGAGACTCCTCTTTCAAGAATCCTCTTACGCGCCTGTTTATCGTACAGATCGGGAACCTCGCCTCCCTCAATTCTACCCAATACCCGCGGAGAACATACAAGCGTTACGGCATCATAAACTTCAACGGCATCAACTGGGGTTGTCGATCGCATAATCTTATCAACATTGCTTCTTAAAGCATCTAAGAAGACGCCTTCCTTTTTAGCAAAGACCTTCGCCGCAGCCGCAGCTAAGGGTACAAAGAGCAGACAGATGCCTAGATGCGTGTTGCCTCCATAATGAGACTTAGCAACATCCCTAACAGCTTTCTTTACAATTTTTCCAATGCCTATTTTTGAAATACTTATTTTACCCTCCGCGGCCATTGCTCCCTTAAATGCGGCTTCCTCAATTGCTGAACCTAAAGCTATTGATCCTGCTAGAAAGTGTTCGTAACGAGTATCTGGATGATCCATCGTCCTATGGACGTTACCTGGCTTCGGCCATCCGCTTGCCTCCAAAATAGCTGCGAGCTGGGCGGACATCCTCACATGCCCAATCAGATCTTTAAGTTTCAATAGGCTTTCCCCGCAAATGTTATTCGATAGAACTTGCCGGTATGTCACATATCCATTGTCGTCTGAGATATTTATTTTGGGGCTTTTTCCTTCAAATTAATCCCCCTAAAAATTCACAGTATATGATAAGATCCGTTAATCTTCTTTTTTAAAGGGTTTCTTCAGACTTAGCAAGTATCTTCGACGCTATTTTTCTAAGCGTACTATCCGTGGTGCTATGATAAACTATCTCTTTAAAGATCTCGATTCTTTTTTTAAGAATCTTAGCTCTCTCCCTATCGATATTTTTGAAGTGAAGAAGCTTCGAGTAGCAGATTAAAGCCTCAATTATAGCTGGGCCTGCTCGATTGTATGTTTTTATGTTTTTTTCCTTCGCTGTATCGATGAGCAGAGGCTTCAAAAAAGCTTTGACGAAGTCTTCGTGGATCTCTATATCGTTGATTAAGCATTCAACATATGCTTTGCAATTAAGTATTCTAGGAGACGAAACGCGCTTAGCTGATATGTATGAAATTTTTTCTTTCTCGAATATTGTATTGTAGAAAAGTACTGGATTATCAGTAATGTTTAGGACGCAGTCTTCCGCTCCATTAACAATCATTCTGTGTGTTCTCTGATTCCGATAGATCCTTAAGCAGATCTCTCCCTGATCATTCAGAAGCGCGCCCATTGGAGCTGAATTGACGATCTTTCCCAGCTTAACAGTGAGTATCACTTCGCTGTAAGTAGATCTTGAAAATCCCAGATTCTCCAAGATCATCTAGAACACCTAATGTTAAATCACATATTCTCATCGTGTTTCGAAGCGTCGACAATTAGGTTTAAGACCTAACTTAAATAAAAGTGTAGAAAGATAATTGGCGGCTTGTTACTTCATCAGTCTAGAAGAACGGTACTCTCTCAGAGTTAACCAAAATATTTAGTTTCTTTTTGTTCTCACTCATATTGTGGAGCTGCATATTGTTGATGTCGCTTAAGACTTGGTTGGAAAAGTATTCTGAGATAGCTAAATTCATGGGATATGATATAGAACGTGATAGAAGGGCAACCAGGATCCTTGCAGGAATAATCAAGGCATATCGCCTAGATCCTCCGTTAAGTATGCTAAAAGAGCTATTGTCTGATAAGCCGACTATGATCTTCGGAGCTGGACCAAGCTTAGATGAAACGATAGACGGTCTACTCCAAATCTCTCCGGATTTTTCTCAAAGGTTCACGCTCATAACGGCTGATGGAGCTA